>JAFTCT010000081.1 GCA_017454525.1 Clostridia bacterium | reverse complement strand
TCTTCATTAGGTGCGGCAGCACCGTCTTCATTAGGTGCGGCAGCACCGTCTTCATTAGGTGCGGCAGCACCGTCTTCATTAGTCGGCAAAGCCGACGTCTTCATTTTCGTTTTCCCCCCGCCCCGCCGCAAACGTCGCAAACTTCACTTTTGACGGATTGACTTTTTCACAATTCTGCGATATAATGAAGAAAAAAACGTATTAGAATTGTTAACAAATAATAATCGGTGAAAAAATGAAAATGAAATTTTTCGTTTCCGGTATATCGGAGCCGGATGCTGTACGCAAAACGCGAGGTTCATTATCTGAAATCATAGATGAGAAATATTTTAGAGTTGTTGAATCCGAAAAATATTGGAAGATAGAAGATGTTTATATTGTTTTAGTAACGATTTCTGATATGAATAGCGATATAGAAAAACTCCTTAATCATTACTCTGACAGCTGGTTAAGCTTTGGTGATCCCGTCAAAGAATTTCTCGCATCCGATCATAACAAAGAATGCCATTTTATGCGAGAAGATTTCATAATGATTCAGTTGTTCTTGTAAAAATGCGATCCATTTCGTACAACACTACACTAATAAAGCAACAAATTTTCGCCTCGCGATCCAATTTGAGGTGTTGCCACAGAAAAAACCTCGCAACAGCGAGGCTTTTTCAATGAAGCGCGCCTCCGGCGCATGAAAAATGAAGCGGGGCTTCGCTCCATGAAGCGTGCCTACGGCACACGGAAAGGAGAACGCGCGCTTTGCTTCATGGAAGCCGTAAGGCTTCCACTTCATATTCGCGTGAGCGAATGCTTCATGTTCGCGCAAGCGAACGCTTCATTATTTCTCGGAGGTATTTATAAGGTTTTCAGAAAACAATATCGCCAATTAGATTATTTGTTTCGAAATCTCAATTTCGTATCTATTAAGACCAGATAGATTTTGAATTTCGTATCTTTTTAGACCAGATAGGAAAGACGTGAAGTGGTCTTAATAGATACGAAATCAGGGGTAAAAACCCGAAAAAAGGCTTAAAAACGTTGCTAAAGGGCTTTTTAGTGGTTCAAACGGTCAATTTCGTATCTAAACCGACCGTAAAACACAGAGAAAGCGGCAGGTCATTCGACCTGCCGCTCTCTCTGGAGGCGCCGCCACGGAATCGTCCGGCTTTTTGCGGGCTCTGCCGCAAAAAAACCGGTTCGCAGCCGCTGCCCGGAGATCGGGGTGCTTGCACACCAGGCGAAGGGCACGCGGGTTTTCGCCGCAGGCGAAATATACGGGTGGAGCGGCACCATCGACGTATTTTTCGATTGACTAATTCACAATTGTATGGTATGATCACAGCATCGAGAACTGCAAATCTGGTTAAGGAAGTGTAATTATGGATGCCGGATTAAAAACCCTTTTATCATTATATAAATTCAGCACTCATGGAAAAAAGCCGATATCTGAAGAAGAAATAGCACTTGCTAAAAAAGAAGGATATCTCTTTGATTACCCTAAACATGAGAGTCATTCCGATACGTTAAACAGGTTAACAGGCGTTCTTGCACAGATTGATCCAAAGGATATTGCCAACGCCTTTCTGTTTAGTTTATCAACCCGCAGACTTGAATACAGGTCTGCATTAGGAAGTTATTATTATGCAAAAGCTGTTCCCAATCATGAAGTTATGAAAAGTCATAACGAATTCCTTGCCGCCCATGAAACCGATCGCTGTTATCTTTGCGGATGGATCGGTTGGGCTGAAAAGCCAAATAATCTGGATTTACAATATGGCTTGAACTTTCTGAATTATGAAAGATATAAAGACGGCGGAAGTAGTATCGGAAGAATTCATTTGGAATATGCTCTTTTTGACCTTGAACAGTTTTTGAAGCTTCCGAAAGTGCTCCCTGCTAAAAAAGACATAGAGATTATGAAGAAAATCCTGTCTTGCGTTGATCGTTTGGATGATCAGGATAAAGCGGGCAAACTCAGAGAAACAATTACAAAGGCGAAAATTTTTAAGAGCAATAAAGACGAAGTGTCCGTGTTGTTGGGTGAGTTGGGCATTTGCGGCATTCTTGCAAGTAAAAATGCACCGTCTTACGACGTGTTTTTTGCGGATGAGTACCAAAGAGCCCCTGTTGAAAGCAAAAATGATTTTGCATATCCGGTAAACAGATGGCACGCAAAAGACGGAATCAATTATAAAAAGCTGAAAGAGGTTTTCGGAGATATTTTCCAAACACGTTAAAGCAACAATTCCGTTATTGTATGGAATAATCAATTCCGACCGCATAACACAGAAATAACCTCGCGGAAGCGAGGTTATTTCAATGAAGTCGCCCCTTGCGGGGCTAATGAAGAAATGAAGACGCTCACTTTGTTCGCTAATTGAGGAACGGGGGGGCGACTTCGCTTCATTAGTGAGCGAAGCGAACGTCTTCATTAGGTGCGGCAGCGCCGTCTTCATTAGTCGGCAAAGCCGACGTCTTCATTTAATCTTTGCCCTACCGTCAACTTCGCTTTCTCCCGGGTTGACTTTTCCTAAATATGTGCTATAATTCACATAGTATTTTGAGGTTATGCTGATGAAAAACAAATGTATCTTCAGCAGCTTTCGGTTCTGGGTACCGGCATCACATTGGCAATCGTGCAGCCGGATCAAAGGACCGCCACCATGATCGCCTTTGCGCTGATCATTCCGGTCTTCTACGTTGACCGTACCGTCATAACGATTGCGTTTCAAACGGCGGCGATCATCGCCTTTACCGTTTTCGGCAAAACCGTCATATCACCCGAAGTATATTCGTGGGGATTGGCGACTCTGGCGGTCTTTTCCCTGGCGGCGTGATCAGCGGACACATGATCAACAAATCCCGGTTTGAAAGGTTCGTTTACGCCGATTCGGCAAAGAAACTGGCAGATATACAAAAGAATTACAACGATGATCTGCAGAATGAGGTCGACGAAAAGACCGAAAGGATCGTCGCGCTGCACGATCTACTGATCATCGGCATGACGACCATGGTTGAAAGTCGGGACAATTCCACCGGCGGCCATATCCGCAGGACAAGCGCGGGCGTCCGGATACTGACCGAAACGATGCGCGAGAACGGTTCGCACCAGTTATCCGACGGGTTTTGCAGGAAACTCATCAAAGCCGCGCCTATGCACGACCTCGGTATAATAGCCGTCGACGATTCAATACTGCGCAAGCCAGGACGGTTCACGCCGGAGGAATATGTGAAGATGAAGACCCATGCGGCGGAAGGCGCGCGGATCGTGCGCGAAATACTCATCAATACCGACGACGAAGAATTTCGCCGGATCGCCGAAAACGTCGCGCACTATCATCATGAGCGCTTTGACGGAACTGGTTATCTCGACAAACTGAAGGGAGAAGAGATTCCCCCTGAAGCGCGAATCATGGCAATCGCCGACATGTACGACGCACTGGTCAGCAAACGCGTCTATAAGGAACCTTATTCATTTGAGCAGGCTGACCGGATCATCCTCGAGGATATGGGGACGCAGTTCGATCCGGCATTGAGAACATATTATGAAACGGCACGGCCAAAACTCGAGGCATATTATGCCGAGGATTTCATAAAAACTGAAAGACAAATTCCGGTTTTTTGAAAAAATCAATTATCATTTCATACCGGTTATTAAGCATGCGCACTAATGATCAATTGGGTATCAGTCCGGAGAGAAGACGCTCGCTCACTGATGCAATCATCACAATTCAAGAACATTTTGGCTAAGCATCCGGGAATCAGAGCTTACCCAATGATGTGGCAATGCATTGAGACCCGTGTATGATACGTCTATGGAAAAGATAAAAACGACTCGACAGGTCACTGGCACTTTAATATCGAGTTTGATAGTTCCGGACGCATTATAAGCATTAAAAACTGTCACAAGAGATAAAACGTAAACGAAACAAGAGGCAGCATCATGATCACGTTAAACGGAAAATACAGTACCGCGCTGGTGTACACCGACCTGATCGAAGAACAGGCGATCTCGCAGATCATCACCCTGTGCAATCAGGAATCGTGCGCCGGCTCAAAGATCCGCATCATGCCCGACGTGCACGCCGGAAAGGGCTGCACCGTCGGCACCACGATGACGGTCGGCGATAAGGTCATCCCGAATCTCGTCGGAGTGGACATCGGATGCGGCATGGAAACGGTGAAATTAAAAGAACGTTTCATCGAACCGCAGGCGCTGGATAAATTCATCTATGCGCATATCCCGTCGGGCTTCAATATCAGAGAAAACGCACACCGTTATCTCGAAAGGATCGATCTTTGCGCGCTTTATTGCTGCAAACACATCGACCTTCTGCGCGCGGAAAACAGTCTCGGTACGCTCGGCGGCGGAAATCACTTCATCGAAGCGGACAAAGGAAGCGACGGCGCGATCTATCTGGTCATCCATTCCGGCTCGCGGCATCTCGGACTGGAGGTCGCGACCTATTACCAGAATGAAGCGTACAAGCGCTTGAACAGATGCTCAAACGAGGAGATCAGGGCCTTAGTCGACCGGTTAAAAGCTGAAGGAAAGCAGAAGCAGATCGAAACGGAAATCAAAAAACTCTGCAGCGTCAAAACCACGAATATACCGAAGGAACTCGCTTTCTGCGAAGGAGAACTGTTCGGGCAGTATATTCATGATATGAAGATCGTACAGCATTTCGCGCTGCTCAACCGTCAGGCGATGATGGCGGATATCCTGAAAGGACTCGGACTGCATGCGGCGGAACAGTTCACCACGGTCCACAACTATATCGATACGGAATCGATGATCCTGCGCAAAGGCGCCGTCTCGGCAAAGGAAGGCGAAATACTGCTCATTCCGATCAATATGCGCGACGGCAGTCTGATCTGCCGCGGTAAAGGCAACCCCGAGTGGAACTGCTCCGCACCGCACGGCGCGGGACGGCTGATGTCGCGCTCCCGGGCAAAGGAAACGTTCACGGTCTCGGAATACAAAAAGCAGATGGAAGGGATCTATACGACTTCCGTGAACCGGCAGACGCTTGACGAGTGCCCGATGGCGTATAAATCCATTCACGATATCATCTGCAATATCGGCGATACCGTCGACGTCCTCGATACGATCAAACCGATCTACAACTTCAAGGCGGGAGAAGAATAAAAAAGATGTTCAATTCTTCTGTAAAAAAACCGGTTTTGCTGTTCCTTGTTTCGCTTCTGGCGCTCGGTATGCCGCTGCATTACGCCGGGTCGGCGGAAAACGGTCACAGCCACGTATTCAACGAATGGGTCGAGGTCTCGGCGCCGACGTGCGCATCCAAAGGACTGGACGAACGCGTCTGCACGCTCTGCGGGGAAGCGCAATACCGGAACACCCTCATTTCCGGCGATCCGGACAGGATCCTTGTTTCAAATCCCCGCCCCGCCGACGAATACGCGGGCAAAACGCTCGTCACGATCGGGGACAGCATCACGGTCGGATACAACGCGCTGTCCAACGGTTACCCCGACGTCATGGGTCGGATCCTTGACGCATCGGTCACAAACCTCGCGATAAACGGTTCCTGCATCTGTCAGTACGGGCTCGGTCCGTTCAACAAAACGCTGACAATGGAAAAGGTCAAAAACGGCGACGTCATCACGATCATGCTCGGCATCAACGACTATAACAAAGCCGTAAAAAAACGGTTCCTACAAAGGGAACCCGAATTATTACGACGCTTCCTTCAACTGCTGTGATCTCGGGGACCCGGACAGCACCGACACCACTTACCGTGGCGCCGTCAGGGACTGGTGTGAAAAGATCAGAACGCTCAGACAAACCGGAGGCTTTGAGAACAAGGAATTCATCTTTTCGACGATGACGGTCAGTTCGCGCAATTTTTCTGTTTCGAACGTATTTCACTGGGATCCGGACAAGCTGAACGTTTTCGGATATACCCTGCGGGAATACTGTACGGCCCTCATGGAGATCTGCGCGGAGTACGACGTTCCGGTTTTTGACGCCAATATGTTCAGCGGTTTGTATTATCGCAGTCCTGAGGACAACAACGTATACGCACTGATGAGCGACGGCGTCCATCCGAATGAAGAAGGGCACGAGCTGCTGGCGGAAGCGTTCTGTGCGTTCATCCTGGACGGATATACGTACGAAACACGCGTCGGCACGAACGGCAGCCACACTTTTGAAAACGGCGTCTGCCGCGATTGCCGTCTGCCGCGGCATTATCTCGGTTACGACCTTGACTGCGACAAAGCGGTCGGGATCTCCGACGTCACCGCGCTGCTCGACCGCCTGTCTTCCGGAGCCTTTTATAAAAATGACCTCTGCGACGTGAACGGAAGCGGCGGGATCAATATTGAAGACGTGACGGCGCTGCTCGACGTTCTTGCACAGTAACGGCAAAACCATACGCCGGTCATGAGCGAATCGGCGCCGGTTTTCCGTATCAACATTCATCAAAGGATCGACCTGACAATGAAAGAGTTTTTCGGATTCGGCGGTTACAGCCGCATGCCCGAGGGATATATGTCTCCCGAGCACCTGATTTTCGTATCTTCCCATGTGATCGTGATGATCGCGCTCGCGATCGTTTTCGGAATACGTTTTCGCGGAAATACGGAGAAAAAACGCATGCGTCCCCTCGCCGTCGCCGCGATCCTTATGGACAGTATCGAGATTTTCAAGATCGTGATCATCTGCATCCGGAACGAAGATCCGCTGTCCTGGCTGTATATGCTACCGCTGTTCTTGTGCAGTATTCAGCTGATCACCATCCCGCTCGCGGCGTTTGCGAAAGGCAGAGTCAAAGAAGCGGCGCTCGATTTTGTGGCGATCTTCGGCCTGCTGGGCGCTGTTCTGGGCACATACGGCGCCGGAAACAATTACGGCACATACCCGGTCCTGTCCATCGACAACGTCGCGTCGAGCCTGACGCACTGCATCGCCGGCTTTTCGGCGCTCTACGTCCTGATCTCGCGATCGGCGGGATTAAAGAAGCGGAATATGCCGATCGCATTTCTCATTCTTACGGCTTTCTGCGTCGCGGCATACGCCGCAAATATCCTCCTGCCCTACAACTACATGTTCTTGATGCGCGGTGACGGTACCCCTTACGATATCCTCTATGACCTTCTCGGCGGCAATCCGGTACTCTACCCTCTTGCCGTATTCTTCCTCTTCATCCTGTATATCGCTGTTTATTATCTCGTTTTCTATTTGATCAAGAAAAAGAAAAGTTCGTCAAACGGGCGCTCTTCGGAAGATCATCCCGTTCATAACGAGGCGTAAAAGGAGGATTTGCTTTGTACGAGATTCTGCACGGACTGCTGTCCGACAAAAAAGGCGGCAAGATCTTCACGCTGTTCGGATTATGGCATTTCATCTACGTCTTCCTTGCGCTCGCGGTCATCTTTGCCGTTCTCTTCTTTACCGGAAAAAAAGAGCGGGCGGCAAAGGAAAAAGCGGCAAAAGCGCTCGGCAGCGCCGCGTTCTTTCTGTATATCGCAGACCTGTTCCTCATGCCGATCGCGTACGGCGAGATCGATATCGAAAAGCTGCCTTTCCATATCTGCACCGCGATGTGCGTCATGTGCTTCCTTTCCGAGCGCGTACCCGCGTTGAAGAAAATGCGGATGCATTTCATTCTGCTCGGGTTCATCTCCAATCTCGTCTATCTCATCTATCCCGCGGGCGTGATGTGGCACGCGGTCCATCCCCTGTGTTACCGCGTGGTACAGACGCTGCTCTTCCACGGCGTAATGACCGCGTACGGCTTCCTTTCGATCCTGTTCTCAGCAGATCAACTGACGCTTAAGACGTGGTACAAAGATCTGCTGACGACGGTCCTCATGACCGTCTGGGCGCTCTTCGGCAACTTTCTCTACAACGGATCAGCCGACGGCTACGATCACTTTTTCAACTGGTTCTTCGTTGTGCGCGACCCGTTCAACGCTCTGAACGCTAATCTTGCACCCTATGTCATGCCCTACGTGAACGTCGCCCTCTTCTTTGCCGTCCAGATGCTCATCCTCGGCGTCTTTACCGCTCTTCGGTCGATCAAAAACAAGAAAACCGCGAACGGTTTAAAGTGACCGGCGCGGTAAAGCGGAATGTCCCTTTTCCTTTCCCCGGCATATACTTGTAACAGCCGGGTCTCCCGGCGCGTGCGCACGGAAAAGAAAACGAAAGGATCAGGGGAGGATACTCCCCGAAAACATCGGACATGGCAACATTCACAAACAAGGCGACCCTCACCTATAACGGCGTCGCCGTCGACTCCAACACAGTCACGGGAAAAATCGAAGAACTGCTCGAGATCTACAAAACGGCGCAGACCGAAACCTACGCGACGGGACCCGTCACCTATACGGTCACGCTGGTCAACAACGGACTGACCGCACTTGAAAATCTGACGCTTACAGACGACCTCGGCGCCTATGAAGCCGGCGGCGGTACGGTTTACCCGCTTCAGGCAAACGGACCGGTCAGGTATTTTCTTGACGGCGTACCGAAGCCCGATCCCGCTTTCACGAGCGACGCAGGTCTGGTAATCAGCGGCATTTCCCTGCCCGCAGGTTCGAGCGCCGCGATCGTCTATACGGCGACGCCCACCGAATTCGCTCCGCGTGACGGCGACGTCGGCGTCACGAATACCGTCACGGCGACGGGCGCGGGTCTGGCAGCCCCCGTTTCCGCGCAGGCGACGGTTCTGCCCGCAAGCGGCGCCGTTATGGCGGTCTATAAGAGCGTCACCCCCGACGTCGTTGGGGAGGACGCCGAAATCTCCTATGCTTTCATCATCGAAAACAGCGGCGTGGAAGCGGTCGATCCGAAGAGCGCGGCGGTGTTGAGCGACGTCTTCACACCGATCCTGCACAATATCGCAGTCACCCTTGACGGGACGGCGCTCTCCGAAGGCACCGGCTACACCTACGACGAGTCCACGGGAGAATTCTCAACGGTTCCGGGCGTGATCGACGTCCCCGCCGCGACCGTTACGCAGGATCCCGCGACCGGCGCATATACCGTCGTACCCGGCAGCGTAACGCTGACCGTTACGGGCACGATCGCCTGAAGGCATGCTTTCCCCCGACGCGGCGCCCAAGCGGGCGCCGCGCCGGTTTTTTCTTTTTGGCTCCTCCGTGCGCCGTCAGTATATTTTTCTTGACAACAGGGCGTTTCTCGTATATAATAGAAAGTCGGTAAGAAACAGAATAGAGTTATCTTTATTTGATGATGAAAGGAACGAAGAGAATGTCCGGCTTTTTTAAGAAAAACCAACAGGGAGAACAGAAAAGCGAAAACGGGATCCGCATTATCAAGCAGACAAGACCCGGAGAGTGCGGCGGGACAGACGCGACGCTTGACGAAAAGGCGCCGAAAGTCATTTCGTCCACGAAAATGATCCGTTTTGAAGCTGATTCCGCTCTGCACGGCGATTATCTGCCGCTCTCAAAGCCGCCGGTGCCGGGTGAAACGGTCGATCTCGAGTATCTCGGCTATTTTTCGGCTTTCGCCGCGCCGGCGAAGGACGGTTTCTTCCTCTACCTTGAAACCGCCGAGGGATTTCGCGGAGGATCGGCGCACCGCGCCGGATGGGCGTACGTGAAGGACGATATTTTCCCGCTCCTTGTCGCTCTTGTGAACGACTGCGCGATCGCCAAGCAGAACGGCTATCATTCAAAGACCCACGGACTGCCCGCAAACTTCGGCGGCAGCGCGCTCATCCTCTACGAGAGCGGAGAGAAGATCAGTTTTTCCGACAATCAGACACCGGTCTTCACCTTTGAAGCGGCGAAAAGGATCGTCGGTATTTTCAGGACCGCCATGGAGGGCGAGAAGGTTTCACTTCCCGAAGTCTCCGCTCTGAAGGAGATCCGCTTTGAAGAAAACCGTAAAAACGGCGGCTATACCCGCGCCGTGCTGACGCTGACCGAAAACGGAGGCGTCAACCGGAAGGAATCGCGCTATGACGGTCCGACCGTCTATCAGAGTGAAAAAGAAGTGAGCGCCGAAACGGTCGCGGCAATGAAAGAGAATATCGAAAAAACGGGCGTTTTCGCATGGAGCGGTCTGCCCCAAAACGATTATCGCTTCAAAGAAGCAAAAACGCTGACCTTCGTGTTTGAAGACGGCGGCGAGATCGCCGTTACCGACGACAGAGTTGTGCCGGACGGGATCAGACGCGGATTCTTCAATATCGAACTTGAAATGACGACGAAGCATTGACGCCGGAAAGAAGACCCGATGATCACCGTAAAAGAAGTCAGAACAAGAAAAGAACAAAAGGATTTTCTGAACTTTCCCTTAACGCTTTACGCGGACAACCCCTGTTTCGTTCCGCCGCTCTACGGCGACGAAATAAAGATGTTCAAAAAAGGCTTCGTGTACGCGGACACCTGCGAAGCCGTATTCTTCAACGCCTACGAGAACAAAAAGATCGTGGGGCGGATCCAGGGGATCGTTCAGCGCGCCTCAAACGACATCAGAAACGAGAAGCGGGCGCGCTTTACAAGGTTCGACTGCCTTGACGATCAGAAGATCGCGGACGCTCTCTTCGGGGCGCTCGAAAACTGGGCGCGCGCAAAAGGAATGGACACGGTCTGCGGACCGCTCGGCTATTCCGATCTTGAGAGAGAGGGACTGCTCATCGACGGCTTTGACGAACTGTCGACCTTTGAGGAGCAGTACAACGCCCCCTATTACGCCGCTCTGATCGAGAAATGCGGCTACGCAAAGGAAGTCGACTGGTTCGAATCGAAGATCTATCCGCCCGAGAACGACGACGGCACGATCGAAAAGATGGCGCAGTTCGTCCTCAAGCGCTACGACCTTCACATAGGACCGGCAAAGAATACAAGGGATTTCATCAGACGTTACGCCGACGAATTCTTTGCGCTGCTCGACGAGGGATACAAGGATCTATACGGCACCGTTCCCTTCACCGACGCGATGAGGAAAATGATGATTTCCAATTTCAAGCTGATCATCGACGTGAAGCACGTCGCGGTGATCCTCGATAAAAACGACAGAGTCGTCTGCCTGGGGCTCTGCTTCCCTTCCATCGCCCGCGCGGTGCAGAAGTCGAAGGGTCATCTGACGCCGGCGGCGATCTTCCGCATCCTGTACGCCGTGAAGCATCCGAAGATCATCGACCTCGGTCTGATCGCCGTGGCGCCCGAGTATATGAACAGGGGCGTCGCCTCGGTCATTTCCGCGGAACTGCTGAAAATGCTGCGCGAGGACGGCGTGGAATACGCCGAGACCAATCTCAACCTTGAAAACAACTATGCGATCCTCAACCAGTGGAAACGCTTTAAGGCGGTGCGGCACAAGGTACGCCGCGCATACGTAAAGAAGATCGAGGACGACGGGGGAACGGCGAAATGAAACTGATCATTGACTGCGCAGGCGGCGACAACGGATACAAAGCGACCGTCGGCGGCGCGCTGACGGCGCTTGCAAAACACGACGACCTCTCGGTCGTGCTGATCGGCGATGAACGCGAGATCGAAAAAGAGTTGAGCGGGAAGGATTTTGACACACGGCGCGTCTCCACCGTGCACGCGCCCGGCGTCATCACCGGCAACGACAAGCCGACAGACGCGATCCGCCTCAAAAAAGACAGTTCGATGATAAAGAGCATCTCGATGCTGCGCGAGGAGCAGGAGATCGACGGCATGATCTCGACCGGCGCGACCGGCGCGATCGTCGCCGCCGCGACGCTGCGCATCGGCAGAGTCCGCGGCATCCGCAGACCGGCGTTCTGCCCTCTGCTCCCCACGATGAACGGCGGGATCGTCGGCATCTGCGACAGCGGCGCCAACACAGACGTCACGCCCGAAATGCTTTTGCAGTACGCGCTCATGGGCACGCTTTACCTGAAGAACGTTTACGGCGTCGAACGCCCCCGCACGGCGCTGCTCAACGTCGGCGTCGAAGAGGAAAAAGGCGACGATCTGCACAAAGAGGGCTATCGGCTCTTAAAGAACTGCCCGGATCTCTGTTTCGTCGGGAATATGGAAGGCAGAGACCTGCTCTCCGGGAAATATGACCTTGTGGTCGCGGACGGCTTCTCGGGAAACGTCCTCTGCAAGACGACCGAGGGCACGGCGCTTCAACTCTTGAAGAAACTCAAGACCGATATCTGTTCAAAAAAGAAATACAAGTTCGGCGCCCTCTTCATGCGGAAGATGTTCATGGAAGAAAAAGAATTCATGAACTATCAGAATTACGGCGGCAGCGTCCTGCTCGGCGTGGAAAAGACGGTCGTCAAGGGACACGGTTCGAGCGACGCAAAAGCGGTCGCCGTCTGCATCGACCAGGCGTATACCATCAAAAAAAGCGATATGAACGGTCAACTTTCCGGAATTCTTGAAAGAATGACGAAGGATTGACGCCAAATGAGGTATGCTATGTTTGAAAAAGTGAAAGACCTGCTCAGCGAACAGTTGAAAATAGACCGGGAGCGCATCACGCTCCGGTCGGGCATCAAGGAAGACCTCGGCGCCGACTCGCTCGACGTCCTGCAGCTGCTGATGACCATTGAGGAGAAATACGGCATCGTCATTCCCGACGAGGAACTGGCGACCTTCAGAACGGTATCCGATATCGTTTCGTATCTCGAAAAGAAATAATCTGCCATCCGGGGGATAATCGCGTGTTTGCCAAAACGATCGGAAAACTTATACTGCCCGCAAAGATCCTTTCGGGCGTATTTCTGGCGCTGTCGCTGTTCTGTCAGATCCTGATGCTTTCCGCCGAAAACGTCGATGTACTGTACAACTTCCCGCAGACGCTTTTCGGGCTCTTTTCCTTTGCCGCGGTTTTGTCTGCGTTTTATCTCACGCCGGTATTCATTCCCGCGGCGATCGTCTGGTTCGTATCGGTCTCTACCCTCTACCTCATACAGATCCTCTACGGACGCATCCGTTCCGCGACGGTCAGAATGATCTCGTCGGTCATGCTGATCCTGCTGCTGATCTGCGACGTGATCGTGCTCGTCGGGATGCAGAAGGTCGGGGGGCTCGTCGTGCCGCTGATCACCGACGTCCTTGCCATACTCACGACCGCTCTGATCCTTGCGGGCGAACTGACGAAAAAAGGCGAAAAATGATCCTGCCCCGGGCAATTTATTTCCAGTTAATGTTTATTTCTTATAATTCGGCGGTTATGCCATAAAGAAACAACCGGAGTGTGAACGATCATCATGAACACAACAAGAATCACCGGGACGCTTTATGCGGAAATGGTCAGAAACGGCGCGGCGACGCTCTACAATTACAGAAGCGTCGTCAACGATCTCAACGTCTTCCCCATTCCCGACGGCGATACCGGCGACAATATGTATATGACCATTGAATCGGGCGTCGGGATGCTGAGCGACAGCGTTCCTTCATCGCTTTCCACGGCGTCGGACAACGTCGCGCGCGGAATGCTGCTGGGCGCCAGAGGCAACTCGGGCGTTATCCTCTCGCGCATTTTTTCGGGGATCGCCAAGGGCTTAAAGGGCGTGGAGAGCGCCGACGCGGCGGATATCTCAAGAGCGTTCGAGAGCGGCGTGAAGGAGGCGTACGGCGCCGTCGCCGTACCGGTGGAAGGTACGATCCTCACCGTCTTCAAGGACGCCGTGAATTACGCGGGAAAACGTATAAACAAGTACTCCACGGTCGAGACCTATTTTGAAGATTTCACAAAAGAACTGCACGACTCGCTTGACCGCACGCCGGATCTGCTGCAGGTGCTCAAAGACGCCGGCGTGGTAGACAGCGGCGGCGCGGGCTTCGTCTATATCGCGGAGGGCATGAAGGACGTTCTGGGCGGTTCCTTCACCGGCATGACCGGCTCTTTCCAGACGAACAGGAAAATGCCCGATATCTCGACCTTTACCGAGGACAGCGTTCTGACGTTCGGCTACTGCACGGAATTCCTTCTTCGCCTCCAGCGCTCCAAGACCGATCTTGACGCCTTCGATCTGGACAAGTATATCGGATACCTCAATACCGTGGGCGATTCGGTCGTCGCCTTCCGCGACGGAAGCATCGTCAAGGTGCACGTCCATACCAAGAAACCGGGCGACGTGCTCAACAACGCGCAGCAGATCGGCGAGTTCTTGACTCTGAAGATCGAGAATATGACGCTTCAGAACAACGAGACCAATATTCAGAACCGCTTCACCCTGCCCGCGAAGGGCAAGAAGAAGCGGTACGGGATCGTAGCTGTCGCCGCGGGAGACGGGATCAAGGAGACCTTCAGATCCCTCGGCTGCGACGCGGTGGTGGACGGCGGTCAGAGTATGAATCCGTCGGCTGAGGACCTTGTGCGCGCCTTCGAAAAGATCAACGCCAAAACGATCCTCGTCTTCCCGAACAACGGCAACATCATCCTGACGGCAAACCAGGCGGCAAAACTCTACGACAAAGCGGACGTGCGCGTCCTGCCCACGAAAACGATCGGCGAGGGCTACGCGGCGATCTCGGTCATGGATACCAACGAAAAGGACGTGAACCGTCTGACCGCGGATCTGGAGGACGCCATAGCCGGCGTCGTTACCGGTCACGTTTCGCGCGCGATCCGCGACGCCGAAAAGGACGGCGTAAAGATCGTCAAGGACGACTTCATCGGTTTCTCGCACGACCGCATCTACACCGACGCCGCAGACAGGAATACCGCCGCGCGGGAACTGCTGGGACATCTTGACGCGGAGCACTTCGATATTCTGCTGGTCATCTGCGGAAAGGACGCGCCGAAAGAGGAGACCGACGCGCTGTATCACGAACTCTCGGCGTCCTTCAAACGCACGGAAGTGATCATGATCGACGGAGGTCAGCCGATCTACGATTATATACTGGTACTCGAGTAACGGCGTCAACGCCGAAAAAGAAAGGATAATAACATGCTCGTTCTGTTCACCGATACCGACTGCGACGTCACCCCGGCGATCGCCAAAGAATACGGTTATAAACTCATCAGCATGCCCTACAGCGTCGACGGAAAAACGACCTACCCCTATATCGACTTCGACGTCTTCGATGCAAAAGCTTTCTATAACGTCCTGCGCACCGGCGTGCTGCCCAATACCAGCGCCGTCAGCCGCGACGTGTATATCAGTTACTTCGAGCCGATTTTCGCCGCCGGCAGCGACATCCTCTACGTGCATTTCTCCAGAGCGATGAGCGCGTCCTTCGAGGCGATGGATCAGGCGGTCGCCATGCTGAAAAGCAAGTATCCGGGAAGAGAATTCTATTCCGTGGACACAAAGGGCATTTCGGCGGGCAGTCTCTATATCGTCCGTTTCGTCGGCGACTTGTACAAAGCGGGCAAGAGCGCGCCCGAGATCGTACAGGCGGCAAAGGACGAGGTCGATCACATCGGCTTCTACTTCTTCGTGGACGATCTGAAATTCTTCATGCACAGCGGGCGCGTTTCGGGACTTGCCGGCACGATGGGCACGCTTCTGGGCATCCGTCCGATCATCTACGTCGGCGACGACGGAAAAATGACCAGCATCGGCAAGGAAAAAGGGAGAACGAAGGCGGTCGCGCGCCTCATGAGTTATATCGAAGAACTCGGCGACGACGTCAAAAATCACCGCGTCATCATCGGACACAGCGACTGTCTTGAGAACGCGGAGCTGGTCGCGGAGGAGATCAGAAACAGATTCGGCAGGGATATCGCGATCGAATTCACCGTCGTCAATCCGACGATCGGCAGCCACTGCGGTCCCAACGGCGTGGGGATCGTTTTCCACGCGAAACACCGCTGATAAAACAAAGGGGGTGTTTCATTTGGGGGATTTGGGCCAAATGAAACACCCCCCTCGACGTTTTGCTCCTCGGCTCACGCCTCGGTTTTGTCATATTGTCAGACAATAAGCGTTCGCCTGTCCGGACAAAACCGCAAAAGTCGCGCAAAACGGACGGGATCCCGACCATCCGTTTTGCGGGGACTGCTCATTTGCAGGCAAATGATACAGCCCCCTTTTTTGGCTTTTTCAAAAAAACTCTTGAAAAACCGGCGCGTTTCGTTTATAATATAAAGAAGAAAGACAAAAATAGTCAAGGAAAGGAAGCGCATTCAGATGAAAGTCGGAAACATCTCTGTAAAAGTCAAATCCTCCCCCGTTCTTGAAAAGGAATTCGTCCCGATGGGACTGTATATGGACGCTTTCGAAAAGAAGGCGACCGAACCCTTCGCCATTGCGGTCTATCGCGAGAACGGAAACGTCAGCGTATACGATACCAGGATCATCGCAGACGGCAAGTATTTTGAAGACAACTGCCGGTATGCGGAGCGCGTACTGAAATTCATGCTCTGGGCGTGCGGCGGTTACCGCGTAAAGATCTGCGGGAACGCGGAGGTGTATAAGCGGCTGAAAGAACTCTATACGCGCGGCGGCAGACAGAATTTTGACGTCAAGACGATGTCCGACGTCTACGAAAACGAGTTTGAGATCACGAACGTCCCGTACGGTCAGAAGCCCGAGCCGAAATCCTCTCCGAAATCGGTGGGCGGACATACCGACGGCTGCCGCATCGGCTTTGACGCCGGCGGATCGGATATGAAGGTCTCCGCCGTGGTCGACGGCAAAGTCATTTATTCCGAGGAGATCGTCTGGCTGCCGAAGGTCAACAGCGATCCCGACTATCATCTTTCCAATATCGTCATGGCTATGAAAAAAGCCGCCGCAAAAATGCCGCGCGTCGACGCGATCGGCATCTCTTCCGCCGGCATCTACGTCAACAACCGCACGATGCTCGCCTCTCTGTTCCTTGCGGTCGCGCCCGACGATTTCGAAAAGAAGATCAAGGATATTTACAAAAACGCCTGCCGTGAAGTCGGCAGGGACATTCCCTTTGAAGTCGCCAACGACGGCGACGTCTCCGCGCTCGCCGGCGCCATGGACCTCAAGGACAACCGCGTCATGGGTCTCGCCATGGGCACCTCCGAAGCGGTCGGCTACGTCGACGCCTCGGGCAACATCACCGGAATGCTCAACGAACTCGCTTTCGCGCCGATCGACATGAACCCCGATGCGCCGGTCAACTCCTGGTCGGGCGATATCGGCGTAGGCAGCGATTATCTTTCGCAGGACGCCGTGATCCGTCTGGCGCCGCGCGTCGGCATTACGCTCGATGAAGCGCTCACCCCCGCGCAGAAACTCAAAGAGGTACAGAAAATGGCAAACGGGGGCGACGGGAAAGCGCTCGAGATCTTCGCCTCGATCGGCGCGTACCTCGGACACGCGATCGGCACCTACGCGCACTTCTATGACGTCGCGCATCTTCTGCTGCTCGGAAGAGTATCTTCCGGCAAGGGAGGAGATCTTCTGGTGGAGACCTGCAGGAAGACGCTCGAGAGCGACTACCCTTCCCTTCAGATCGGCGTCGAGCTTCCCGACGAAATGGCGCGCAGGGTCGGTCAGAGCATCGCCGCTGCGTCCCTTGTCAGACTGCACTGAGCGAGGCGCGCGATGATCGTACTGCAGTTCAACATTCAGCACGCGCGGAACTTTCTCTCCGGAAAGATCGATCTTGACGCCCTTTCCGACGCGATCGCGCTGCTCGGCGGCGAGGTCGTCTGCCTGAACGAGGTGTACGGAGAGGGACCGGGCGCGTCGTTTACCGATCAGGTCGGCACGCTCGCCCGGAAACTCGGGTATCACGCGTATTTCGCGCCCGCGATCGACATCGAGGGTCACGGTCCCTACGGCAACGCGTTTCTGTCAAAATATCCGATCGTATCTGCAAAAACCGTGCCGGTGCCGACCGTACCGCGCAATCATCCCGGCTACTTTGAAGACCGCTGCGCCTTCTGCGCCGAGATCGACGCGGGCGGAAAGCGGTATACGGTGATCGGCATCCACTTCGGTCTTCAGCCGGAGGAACAGGCAGAATGCGCGAAAACGGTCTGCCGGCTGATCGACGAAGCCGCCTCTCCCGTGATACTGACGGGCGACTTCAACGTCGAGCCCGACGATCCGGTCCTCGCACCGATCCGCGCGCGTCTTTACGATACGGCGGCAAAAAATGGCGGGGACGCGCCGACCTATCCCTCCGATAAACCGAGGATCAAGATCGATTACATCTTCTGTTCTGACGTACTTTACGTGAAGAACGTCTCCGTCCCCGACATGATCGTTTCCGACCATCTGCCTGTACGCGCGGAAATCGGATGATCACGGAAAACTACTTGAAAGGATCAAACGTATGAAAAGAACGCTTTCCCTTTTGCTGGCGGTTATGATGATGCTCCCGGTCCTCTGCCTTCTTTCCCGCGGTATTTCATCTCCCGGCGTTCCCGCGCGCGCCGACAACGGCGGGATCGAACCGACCTACTGTGTGACGTGGCTTCTCCGCCCCGAGCGTTCGGAGCCGAGAAAAGGCATTATCAATTACGTGGCGGAATACTACGCTGACGGCAAGGTCCCGACGCCGCCGACGGAGATCCCCGATTACGAGATCGACGACTACTATTATCAGCCGCTCGGATGGCGGCAGATCTCGGGTGTTGGCGTCATCAACGATTATTTCGACAGCAAACCGGCGCTGTCGCCCGGCGATACCTTTGTTCAGGAGCCCTTCGCGCCGATCAACGGTCACGACGCCGTTTACGTGCCGGTATACAGAAAGCACTATAAGAATTACGCCGTCAACAACGACCGCGTGGTGAACATCGAAGACGTCACGGCGCTCTTGGACTACCTTTCCGGTTCCTCGACGCACGAAGACAGCGTCGGCATCGCGCGTATGCTCTCAAAGTACGGATTTCTCAGCATCAGGCAGGTGACGGAGATACTCAATTATCTGGTCAACGGCAGTATTCCCGCGTAAAGCCGCCTTTATTTTGACCCGATCGCGGCGCCTGTCCGCGCAGATCCTTCACATTTTGATTTTTTTCAAAAAACTATTGCATTTTCAAAAAAACTGTGCTATAATGCAGGGGCGTCGAAAAGACGCCCGGATACAGGGGTGTAGCTCAGTTGGTAGAGCAGCGGTCTCCAAAACCGCGTGTCCAGAGTTCGAGTCTTTGCTCCCCTGCCAGAAAATAGCACGCGAAAGCGTGCTTTTTTCAACTAAATGTTCCGCTGACGCGGAACGTGAAGAGATGCTTCGCGTCGTGAAGTGCGCTGTGCGCGTGTAGTTTGAATTGAAAGGAAATAGAGCATGAAAAAAGAAGCGTTATGGGACAGAATCTTTGGACGTCCCGCATTTTTGAACGAACCGCCGTATAAAAACAGGATCTGGATCCTGAACGTTCTGATCGCGCTGCTCTTATTGGCGATCGCAACCACGGTCCAGTCGCTGATCCTGACGCCCGTTCAAACGGTCTATATGCTCAAAACGATCGATATGGAACGCGTCTCCGCATACGTCAGCGAGGGCTTGTCGGGCATTTCGAAGGTCATGAACGAAGTCATTTCACTCATGAAAAATATGCCCTCGTGGATCATGCTCCTGATGCTGTTCCTCTTTTTCACCATCACGCTGGCGGTTTACGTCTTCCGCGTAAAAATCGAAAAAGGAACGCCGCAGAGTTTGGGACTGTACAAAAAAGGCGCTGTAAAACAGTATCTGATCGGTCTTATCGCGGGAACGGCGATCTTCGGCTCGGCAGTTCTTCTCTGCGTACTGACCGGCGGACTGCGTTTCGAAACGCCCGTGCTCCCCGACCTCAAATCGTGGCTTCTGATCGTTTTGTTTTTCCTTGGCTATTTCGTCCAGGGTATGGCGGAAGAGATCCTTTGCAGAGGGTTCTTAATGACCGCCATAGCGCGCCGCAACAATCGTCTTACCGCGGTGCTGGTCAATTCCGTTTTCTTTGCGTTCCTGCACCTGTTCAATCCCGGCGTGTCCCTGCCGGCACTGTTCAATCTGGTCTTATACGGCGTGTTCTCTTCCATCGTCGTCTTCAAAACGGGAAATCTCTGGGCTGCAGCCGCGATCCATTCAGCGTGGAACTTTGCACAGGGAAATCTGTTCGGCATCACCGTCAGCGGGATGTGGGCAGGCAATTCGGTTTTTCATGCGGAAATGACAGAAAAAGTTTTCCTGAACGGCGGAGAATTCGGTATGGAGGGCGGTCTTTGCGTCACGCTGGTCCTTCTCGTCTGTACGGCCCTCGCTGCAATATGGAACCCCCCCAAAAAACCTGAACCGGGAGGTAACGACAATGCCGTTTTGCAGTAACTGCGGCGCCGCATACGACGCCGGTGCAAAATTCTGCCCGTCCTGCGGCGCGCCGCTCGCCGCGGCACCGTCAAACGCCGGCGCATACGGGCAAAACGCCGCTTCGGCGCCTTCTCTTTCCGCAAAGGAAGAGGAACTCCGGCGGCTTTCCGGCGCGATCGCCTATTTCGGTCAGAAGGAAGCGGCGTATCACGCGTACGATCGGGCAAACGACAGGATCATGCGTTCTTCCCGCGGCAAGCGGCACGCGCTTCTGATCTGGGGCGTCATTCTGACGAGCGTCGGCGCGCTTCTCTCGCTGTTTCTGGCAGTCCTGCTCTTCTCGTCCCCCAACACGGTCTCCTTCATGGCGTTTTTCATCATCTCATTTATTTACGGTCTGTTCTTCACATTTCCGGGGATCGGGATGATCATCGGCTACACGGCGTACTCCTCGTCCTATGATCGGAAGCGTCTGAACGCCTATCAGACCTGCGACGACCTTCTGCTCGAATTCTGGCGGCACTACCGCGCCTGCCAGAACTGTCCGGTCCCCTATGAGTACACGCACCCCGACAATCTGAAGGCGATCTATATGACGATCTTTAACGGCCGCGCGCAGAATATCGCCGACGCGATCTCTCAACTGACGAACTACGGAAACGCCTGCCGCGCTTCCCTTTCCGCGATACAGTATGAAATGAACGTTCGCGCGAACGCTGTCGGCGCCGGCGGCGCGCCGTACTGCGGTATGTTCTTCAACTGATCCCGCGTCATAAACCGGCGCGCACTTATCGTCAGATGGCCCGGAAAACCGGGGCGCAAGCCGAAAAATACAGAAGGCGGCGTTCCGTTCTGTGCGAATGCACAAAACGGAACGCCGCCTTCTGTATTCAGAAACGGTCAATTCTCGTTTGCGGACAGGTATTTCACGCTGTACTCGTTGAAGAACCGCTTGAATTCCTCGGTATTCACGACCGCTTCCGCAAGTCTGTGATCCTCGGTGTTGATGTTGCTGCGGTGACGCACGCAGAAGGCGATGTTGGAGCAGTGGTCCGCCACACGTTCGAGGTTGGTGATCAGATCGCTGAAGACGAAGCCCGTAAGGATCGTGCATTCGCCCTTCTGCAGCCGTTCGATATGCGCCGCTTTCATCATCTTGCACATCGTATCGACCACTTCCTCAAGCGGTTCGATGCGCTGCAGCGCCTCCGCGTCGTTGTTCCTGAAGCAGCGCTCGGCGAGCATCAGGATCTCGGTGATCGCGCCCGTTAACAGTTTGATCTCGTTCAGCGCCTGCTCGGAGAAGACGATCTTCTTCTCGTAGATCTCGAGCGCCACCTCGGAGATATTGACCGCGTGGTCGCTGAGACGCTCAAAGTCGCCGATCGCGTTGAGCAGTTCTGAAACCACCGCCTGCTCTCTGACCGTCAGTTCGTTTTTGCTGATCTTGACGACGAAGTTGTTGAGCTTGTCCTCGTATTTATCGACCAGCGCCTCCTTGGCGTCGACCTTCTGAAAACGGTCGCGGTTGAATTCATAAACGATGGAGATCGCGCGCAGCAGATTTTTCTTGGCGATCTCAAACATTTTGACCGAAGCGGAATTTGCCTTTTCAAGCGCCGCCGGCGTATAGTTGAGCAGCGCGTCGTTCAGTCCGTCGATCTCCTCGGTATCCTCTTTCTCCTCCGCTGTTTCGGGAATGATCAGAAGCGAAAGCTTCATGATGAGTTTGTGTCCCCAGAGCAGGAAGGGCGCAGAGGTCAGGCGGATAACGGTATTGAGCAGCGCGATCGTCAGAACGGTCGCGTTTGCATCCATGAAGGACAGCCCCGTGAGCATCCGCAGCGGGATATAGACCGCGCAGACGATCGGGATGGCGAGCACGTTCGAGATCAGATAACTGATCGCCGTTCTCTTGCCGTTTTTTTCGCTGTTCAGCATCGACAGCAAGACCGGCGTGCTGGCGCCGACGTTGATGCCGAGGATCACCGGCAGGCAGACCGAAAGCGGAAGCCCTGTCACGCACAGCGCCTGCAGGATACCGACGGCAGCGGACGAAGACTGAAGGATCGCGGCGGATACAAGTCCGACGAGCACGCCGATAAAAGGATTGGAAAGCAGTTTGAGCATCTCGGCGAAGGCCGCGCTCTCCTGCAGCGGCTCCACGGCGTCCTTGATGAGCGTCATGGACAGCAGGAGCGTGCCCAGACCCAAAAAGATCATGCCGACGTTCTTCGTCTGCTTCTTGCGGCAGAAGATATACATCACCGCGCCGATCACGGCGAAATACGCAACGAGGGCGGAACTGCTGAAGAATGACGAGAAAAGACTCTCGTCCGCGCTTCCCGCGCCCGACAGGCTGAGCAGCCACCCGGTCATCGTCGTACCGACGTTGGAGCCGAGTACGATCGTGATCGCCTGAGAGAGCTTCATCATGCCGGCGTTGATGAAACTGACGGTCATGACGCTCGTGGCGCTGGACGACTGGATCAGCGCGGCGACCAGCGTTCCCAAAAGAAATCCTTTGACCGGCGTGGAGGACAGTTTCCACAGATAGGTTTCCGCTTTCGCGCCGGCTACTCTTTTTAATCCCGTGCTCATCACCGACATACCGAACAAGAAGAAGGCGATGCCGCAGAGCAGATGCAAAATGTGTACGACTTCCATTACTCACACATCCTTTACCGGAACCCGGTATTTGTTTTCACTTCTCATTTCTCATTTTTCCGGGTATATTATAACACTTATTCTTAAAATTGTAAAGTCCTTTTGAAGCGTCCGGCGATTTTCGGCTTATTTCAAAAAAACGCGCCGTTCCGACAGAGCAAAATTGAGAATATCGACGAAACGCGCGGCGCGCTTTTTACCGACGACTTGTTTTTTGACGCTCCGGACGCGTTTTTTTGTCGCCCCGGACGCGTTTTTTTGTTTTTTCTATTGCTTTTTTCCTTAAAAATGCTATAATAGAGTGTAAGTTTATACGTTGCTATCCGACCGTAACGGAGGTATCATAAAAATGGCGGAGTTTTTAACAGAAAACGACAAAAGAACCAAATACTGCGGTGAGTTCACCGCCGCCGATATCGGAAAAGAAGTCTGCGTCATGGGCTGGTGTCAGAGACAGAGGGACCTGGGCGCGCTCATCTTTATCGACCTGCGCGACCGCACCGGCATCGTTCAGCTCGCCTTTGACAGCGAGAGCGACCGCGGGATCTTCGATAAGGCGTTCGGCGTGCGCGCGGAGTACGTGCTCTGCGCCAAAGGCGTTGTACGCCACAGGGGAGAAGGCGCCGTCAACGTGAATATGAAAACGGGCGAAGTGGAGATCTTTGTGAAGGAACTGAAGATCCTCTCCGCCGCGCAGACACCTCCTTTCGAAGTCTCCGATACCAGAAAAGTGAAGGACGAGACCGCCCTTCGCTACAGATATCTCGATCTCAAACGTCCCGAACTTCAAAAGAACATCCGCATCCGTCACGAACTCGCGAAAGTCGCCCGTCAGTACTACTATGAGAACGGCTTCTATGAGATCGAGACGCCGATGATGATCAAGTCCACGCCCGAAGGCGCGCGCGACTATCTCGTGCCCTCGAGGATCCACAAGGGATGCTTCTACGCCCTTCCCCAGTCGCCGCAGATCTACAAGCAGCTTCTGATGCTCGCGGGTTTCGACCGCTACATCCAACTCGCGCGCTGCTTCCGCGACGAGGACCTGCGCGCCGACCGTCAGCCCGAATTCACACAGATAGACCTGGAGATGTCGTTCGCGACCCAGGAAGACATCATGAAGATGAACGAGGGTTTTATCGCCCGCGCGTTCAAAGAGATCTTGGGCGTGGACGTTCAGCTTCCCATGCGCCGCATGACCTACGCGGACGCAATGAACTTCTACGGCTCCGACAAGCCCGACACCCGCTACGGGATGCTCATCAAGGACCTGTCTGAAACCGTCGCCTCAAGCGCCTTCCCGGTCTTCGCTTCCGCTCTCGCGGAGGGCGGCAGCGTACGCGCGATCGTCGCGGAAAACGCGGCGGCTGTACTGACGCGCAAGGAGATCGACAAACTCGTCGAGCACGCGAAGGGCATCGGCGCGAAAGGCCTGGCGTATATCCGCTGGCAGGATGATCAGCCGAACTGCTCCTTTGCAAAATTCCTGTCCGAAGAGGAACTTGCTTCCCTTATCGCGGCGCTCGGCATGAAGAAAGGCGACGTCGCCCTCTTCTGCGCCGATAAGAACAAGGTCGTTCTGCCGGTTTTGGGCGCCGTCCGCACGATCCTTGCAAGGAAATTGAACCTGATCGCGGAAGGCAGATACGATTTTCTCTGGATCACCGAATTCCCATTCTTTGAATGGAACGAGGAAACGGCGCACTGGGACGCGATGCATCATCCCTTCACGATGCCGCTTGAGGAGTGTCTGCCCTACCTTGAAAGCGATCCCGGAAAGGTGCGCGCCCGCTGCTACGATATGGTGCTCAACGGCACCGAACTGCTCTCCGGCTCGATCCGCATCACCGACTGGCAATTGCAGGAAAAGATGTTCAAGGCGCTCGGGCTGACCGAGGAGGACATCGAAAGGAAATTCGGCTTCCTTGTGGAAGCGTACAAATACGGCGCGCCGCCGCACGGCGGATCGGGCATGGGTCTTGACAGACTCGCCATGATCATGTGCGGCGCGGACAATCTGAGGGACGTGATCGCCTTCCCGAAGGTGCAGAACGCTTCGGAACTCATGTCGCAGTGTCCTTCCCCCGCCGACCCCGCGGATCTGGCGGTGCTGGGCATCGCGGTCATTCCCGACGCGAAAGACGGAGAATGATTCCTGTCCGTACAAAAAAGTGTTTTCCCCGCGGGACGCGGGTCATATCGAAAAACTACTGGAGGAAAACAAAATGAAAAAAGCGTTATCGTTGCTGCTGATCATTTCGGTTTTTGCCGGAGTGATGATCTGGGCGCCGCTTTGCGCACAGGCAGGTGAGACCGTTCTTCTCCCCAGAGAATCCATGTGGGACTTCATTGTCTACGAGGAAGACGGGGGCGAGCCGGACGGCTGGACCGACATGAGCGTATCCGGAGAATGGCTGACCGATCAGGCGCCTTTTGCCGGTTCCGCCTGGCCGAATTCTCTTGCGTACACGATCTTCGAGTACGGCAATTTCACCGCGTACCTGCGCACGACCTTCACGCTCGACGATCCCGCCAACGTCAAATCGCTGACGCTGAACGTGATCTTCGACGAGGACCCCGAAGTCTATTTCAACGGCGTTCGCGTCTGGTCCGCCAACGGCTACAGAGATCAGGATTACGTTACCTACATCATGGATGAAAACGCGATTTCGGCGCTCAAAGCGGGCGAAAACACCGTCAGCGTCGTCTTCAGAAACGCTTTCGGCGGATCGGTCTTCGATATGGAGCTGGTCGCATCCGGCGACGTCAGAGTATTTGACACCCTTCTGCCCAGAGAATCCGATTGGAATTTCATCATCTTTGAAGGCGGAGAAAACGAACTTCCCGACGCGGACGAACCCGCGGGCTGGCCGGACGCCGTGGATATCACCGAGTGGATCAGCGCCCAGGCGCCCTTCACCGCGCCGCAGTGGTCCAACCCCCTCGGCAATACCAAACTTCCCTATCAGTATTTTGCCGCCTATCTCTTCAGGACCTTCAACGTCAAAAACCTTGAGACCTTCAAGCACCTCACCATGAACGTCGTTTACGACGAAAACCCCGCCGTGTTCATCAACGGTCATCAGGTGTGGTACGAATCCGGCTACAAGGATAAGTCGTACATAGATATCGACCTTGACGATTGCATCGGTCTTCTGAAGAACGGTGAGAACACCGTCAGCGTTTACTTTGACAACACCTTCGGCGGCGCGGTTTTCGATATGGAACTTGTAGCGGAGATCGATACGGATCCGCATACCGAGCCGACGCCCACGCCTACGCCGACGCCTACGCCGACCCCCACGCCGACGCCGACTCCTACGCCGACGCCGACGCCTACACCGACGCCCACGCCGACCCCCACGCCGACGCCCACGCCTACGCCTACGCCGACTCCTACGCCGACACCTACACCGACGCCCACGCCGACCCCCACGCCGACGCCGACCCCCACGCCGACGCCCACGCCGACCCCCACGCCTACACCTACGCCTACGCCGACGGCAGAACCCACGGCGGAACCGACGCCCACGGCGGAGCCGACCGCCGAGCCCACGGCGGAACCGACCGCTGAACCTACGCCGGAGCCGACCCCCGTAAAAACGACGAACGTCGGTCTGATCATCGCGATCGTCGCGATCGGCGTGGTCGTTCTCGGAGCCGCGGCATTCATCATCATCAAAAAGGTGAAAAAGTAACGGGCGTCCTGCCGTAACGTACTTTTCCGGACCGCACTGAAAAAAGGGATCCATAACGGTTCCTGAAAATAAAAGGAGATACTAACCATGAAAAAAGCACTCATCATCGTTTTGACACTGGCAATGCTCCTCGGGATCTTCACGCTGTGCGCTTCGGCTGAGGAAGTCGAACTCATCGCGAAGGAATCCGATTGGGATTACGTTCTCTTTGAAGAAGAGAGCGACGCGGAAGCGCCCGCCGGCTGGCTCGACAAAACCGACAGCGCGACCTGGGAGACCGCACAGGCGCCCTTCTCCGGAAGCTCCTGGACAAACGCTATCGCGGTCACCGTTTTCCCCAGCGGGAATTTCACCGCTTTCCTGCGCAAGACCTTCACGCTTGAAGAAGCTTCGAAAGTGACCGAACTGATCATGACCGTGATCTATGACGAGGATCCCGCCGTGTACATCAACGGCACGCTCGTCTGGGAGAAGACCGGCTATCAGGATCAGAGGTATCAGAAGGTCGACCTGTCCGAGTACAAAGACGTTCTTAAGGACGGCGAAAACGTCGTCTGCGTCCGTTTCTGCAACGCGGTCGGCGGAGCGGTTTACGATATGACGCTCTCCGCGCAGATCGGTGAAAAGGAACCTGATCCCACCGACGACACGCAGGTCAAGGTCAAGGAAGTGACCACCATCGGCTTTGCGAACTTCGGAGCGATCAACGATCCCGAAAACGTTCTGGATATGGATCAGAACTCCGTGACCGGCTCGGGCTTCAACGCAGGCGCCGAGCAGTCGGTCCTCGTGACCTTCATCAAGAAGTACGATCTCTCGAAGATCTTCGTTCAGTGCAAGGATGAAGGAACGACCACCAACGAAGACAACACGAGAGGCACCTATCAGATCTTCGCCGTCAACGATGAAGAAGAAACTCTCGTCGCCGAGATCCCCGCGGTGACCGGCACCGACGGCGGCTACACGCTGACTCTTGACGCGCCCGTTGCCGCTGACGCCGTCAAGATCAAGATCGTCTCCTGGGAAGGCGACTGCTGGGCGTGCGTTGCCGACGTTGCCTTTGACGGCGTCGCATCTCAGGGCAATACCAATCCGCCCGTCGTCGATACCGGTGACAACACCGCCGTGATCGCCGCGCTCGCGATCGCCGCGATCCTCGGCACCGCCGTCGTCGTGACGAAGAAAGTCTTCACAAAGTGATCTTGTGACAGACCGGGTGTTCCGTTTGCACAGTTCCGCAAGCGGAACACCCGCTTTTTTCGTCAGCATTTTTTTGTCCTAAACTATTGCAATTCACCGAAAAAGGTGTATAATAATCTTGATCGGGGAACTACCGAAATTCAGAAATACGCGTCAGAGCAAGGAGAGAAATATGAGCACGGTTCATGTGATCGACCACCCGCTGATCCAGCACAAATTGACGATCATGCGCAAGAAAGACACCAGCACCAAGGATTTCAGAGAACTTCTTGAAGAGATCTCCTGCCTCATGGGCTACGAACTGACCAGGGATCTGCCGCTTGACGACGTTGAGATCGAAACGCCCCTTCAGAAGACGGTCGCGAAAGAAGTGTCGGGCAAGAAACTCGCCATCGTTCCGATCCTGCGCGCGGGGCTCGGCATGGTCGACGGACTTCTGTCGCTCGTGCCCGTCGCAAGGGTCGGTCACATCGGTCTTTACAGAGATCCCGAAACGCATCTGCCCGTAGAGTACTACTGCAAACTGCCGCCCGATATCGAGAACCGCATCGTGATCGTCGCCGACCCGATGCTCGCCACCGGCGGTTCGGCGTCCGACGCGCTGACGATGCTCAAAAAGCGCGGATGCAAATCGATCCGTCTGATGTGTCTGGTCTCCGCGCCCGAAGGACTGAGGAAGGTGCAGAACGATCACCCCGACGTCGATATATACACGGCGGCGATCGACGAAAAGCTCAACGATCACGCCTATATCCTCCCGGGTCTCGGCGACGCCGGCGACAGACTGTTCGGCACGAAATAACAGAAATAAATCTGTACTCCGCTTTCCGTTTTTCCGGAGAAGCGGAGTTTTTTGTTGACAAATCCCCTTCTTTCGGTTATACTGATTTTTGAAATAACGATGTAAGGAAAAATCAATGATTCTGATTATCGCAGAGAAACCGAGCCTCGGGCGCAACATCGCCGCCGGGATCGGACAAATGAATAAACACGACGGATATCTGGAAGGAAACGGGTATATCATCACCTGGGCGTTCGGGCATCTCTTCTCACTGTGCGACGTCGAAGCGTACGACAAAACGCCCGGCGGGAACCGGACGGAAAAGAACTGGACGATGGACAATCTTCCCTGCTTCCCCGAGAAATTCCTTTTCGAACTGCGCAAAGGCGACAAGGGCGAAGAGGACAAGGGCGTGATCAGGCAGTTTCAGATCATCAAATCGCTCTGTCTGCGCAATGACGTGACCGAGATCGTCAACGCGGGAGACGCCGACAGAGAGGGCGAGATCATCATCCGCCTCTGCATCGAGAACGCCCTGCGCGGAGAAAAGGCGGCGGACAAACCCCGACGGCGCCTGTGGCTGCCCGATCAGACGCCGCAGACCGTCCGAGCGGCGCTCGCCGACCTCAAGGATGAAAAGGAATACGATCTGCTGGCAAGCGAAGGGTTCGCACGCACCTATATCGACTGGCTCTACGGCATCAACCTGACGCGCTACGCCACGCTGCGCACCGGCGTGCTCCTGCGCGTGGGACGCGTGATCGCGCCGATCGTGCGCGCGATCTACGAGCGCGATCTGGCGATCCGCAATTTCGTGCCCGGAAAGTATCTCGCGATCCTCTCCAAGGAAAAAACGCACGGCGAGGTCGTCGAACTGCTCTCCAAAAACCGCTTTGAAACGCAGGAAATTCAGAAGGCGGCGGATCTCTGCCGCAAATACAACGAGGCGGGCGCGGTCGTGACGTCCGTCAAGAACAAGAAGGAAACGCTGTCCCCGGGCAAACTCTATTCGCTGTCCAAACTGCAGAACGTCCTGGGAAAGAAATTCAAAATGCCGATGAACGAGTCTCTTGAGATCGTTCAGCGGCTCTATGAGCAGGGGTATCTCACCTACCCGCGCACCAACTCCGAGTATATGGCGACCGCCGAAAAAGGAAAGGTGCAGCAGATCCTGGAAGCGGTGAAAAAACTCGGCTATCCCGTCGCCATGCGCCACGACAAGGGCGTTTTCGACGACAGCAAGATCGAATCGCACTCCGCCCTCACGCCGACCTACAAGATCCCCGATCCCAAAAAACTCTCCGAAAAGGAGAAGCAGGTGTACAGCACGGTGTTCAGACGCTTCATCGCCGTTTTCTGCGCCGAAAAATGCATGGTATCGAGAACCGAGATCGAGATCGCGGTCGGGGATCTCGAGACCTTCACCCTGAAGGGAACGGTCATCCTCGAGCCGGGCTGGACGAAATACGACGACCGACCGGTCAAGGATAAAACGCTGCCGGATCTCAAGAAAGGCGAAAGCGTCAATATCGACTTCAAACCGACCGAAAAGGAGACGGCTCCGCCGAAGCACTATACGATCGAAACGCTCAACAACTACTTAAAAAATCCCTTCAAGGAAGAGAAAGCCGCCGCCAAAGAGCAGACGGAGGATGAGAGCGAGGACGATACGGAGGACTATAAGGCGATCTTCGAGGGTCTGGAACTCGGCACCGAGGCGACGCGCACCGGCATCATCGAAAACGCGATCAAGAGCCGCTATATCTCCTTAAAGAAGGACACCTACTATATCCTGCCCGACGGAGAATTCTTCATCGAATCGCTCGACCGGATGCAGATCTCGATGGACAAGTACAAAACGAGCGAACTGGGCGTTTCCTTAAAAAAGGTATTCCACGGGAAAAGCACGGTGGAGGAGAGCGTCGAGCTTGCAAAGGAGCAGATCTCGGCGGTGTTTGAAAAAGGCAAGAGTCTGCCGGACATCGGCGAGCGCGACATGATCGTCGGCGTATGCCCCGTATGCGGCGGCGACGTGCGCCGCAAAGGGCGCTACTATCTCTGCGAAAAGTATAAGCCGAAGGAAGAAAAGGAGAAGCCGAAGAAACCGACCAAAAAGAAGGAAGCGGCGAAAAAGGCGCCGTCCGACGGCTCCTGCCCCTTCATTTTCGGAACAGTGATCTGCGGGAGAGTGATCTCCGCCGAGGAAGCGAAGAAACTGTTGGAGCAGAAGAATACCGGCGTTCTGTACGGATTCTATTCCAAGAAAACCGGAAAGACCTTCTCGGGCGCGCTGAAGATCGACGAGAGCGGCTCCGTCGTCTTCGATTTTGAAGACGACAAAAAAACGGCGCGTTCGCAGAAACCGACGCGCGAAAAAGGACCGGCTGCCGCGCAAAGCGCCGAAAACGCGCGCGCACCCAAGACCGCTCCGGCGCTTCTCTGCCCGCTTTGCGGCAAAAAGATCCTCAAAGGCAAAACCGCTTACGGCTGCGCCGGTTACAGGGAGGGCTGCGCCTTCCGCATCCCCTTTCATGACGGAACGCCGCAAACGCCGAAGGAACTGGAAAAAGAGATCGCAGGGTATAAGAAATGAAGGAAGAACGACAAGCGTCAAAGCGCTATGAACGCATGGAGCTTCTGCTCGGCGCAAACGGAATGAAAAAACTGAGGAGCGCGCACGTCGCGGTGTTCGGCGTCGGGGGCGTCGGCGGGTACGCCGTCGAAGCGCTGGCGCGCGCGGGCGTCGGGACGTTCACGCTCGTCGACAGCGATACGGTCAGCGAGAGCAATATCAACCGTCAGATCATCGCGCTGACCTCCACCGTCGGGAAATACAAGGTCGACGTATTCGGGGACCGCATTCACGATATCGATCCCGATACCGTCGTGAATCTCTATAAAACCTTCGTTCTGCCCGAGAACGTCGGTACGTTCGATTTTCCGTCGTTTGATTATATCGTCGACGCCATCGACACCGTGACGGCAAAGATCGCTCTGATCACGGCGGCGCGGAAAGCCGGCGTGCCGGTCATCTCCTCTATGGGCACCGGCAACAAACTCGACCCCTCGCGCCTCGAGATCGCCGATATTTCAAAAACGTCGGTCTGCCCGCTCGCGCGCGTCATGCGCATCGAACTGCGCAAGCGCGGAATTAAAAATCTCAAGGTCGTTTATTCCAAAGAGGAGCCGCAAAAGGTCTTTACGGCGCCCGAAGTGGGGGAAAAGCGCCGCGCGGTCCCCGGGAGCGTTTCCTTCGTTCCGCCGGCGGCGGGACTGCTCATCGCGTCGGAGGTCGTGAAGGATCTGCTAAGAGAGCCGTAATCAAAAAAAGCGCAACAAAAAAGCCGTTTTGCCTTTTACCTGCAAAACGGCTTTTTTGTCATTCCTGTTCCCACTGATCTTCAAGCAGTTCCTCGAGTTTTGAAGCGAATCTTTCGATCAGTTCCCTGTCCTCTTCCGTAAATCGGTCATATTCGGGGCTGTCGAGATCCAGTACCCCCACGACTTTCCCGGCGCGGTGCAGCGGCACGACGATCTCCGAGCGGGAGGCGCCGTCGCAGGCGATATGTCCCGGAAAGACGTGAACGTCGGGCACGACCAGCGTGCGGTCCTCCTCAGCCGCTCTTCCGCAGACCCCTTTCCCCGGCGCGATGCGCACGCAGGCGGGCTTGCCCTGAAAGGGACCGAGCCAGAGCGCGCCGCCGCGCAGAAGATAGAAGCCCGCCCAGTTCAGGCGCGGGAGCGCGTCGTACAACAGTGCGGAAGCGTTTGAAAGATTTGCCGCAAGATAAGGCACGCCCTCGCAGAGCGCGGACAACTGCCCGATGATCTCATTTCCGTTCTTCATTTTTGTCCTTATCCTCCGTTACGAGTTTTGCATACAGTTTCTGAAAACGCGGCTCAAAAGACATCCCTTTCCCGATCAGTTTCCCGCACAGCATGATCAGCTCGCCGTTGACCAAAGTCGTGACCACCGTGCCGATATAGACGCCGCCGCGGCGGATCACGTCCGGAAAACCGCCGAAAGTACTCATATCCGCCTTTTCGACGATCCCGAAGACGACGAGCGACAGGACGATCGAGAGAAGGAGCAGAGAGAAATTAAAGACCGTTTTTACGACGTGAAATTTCAGACGGTACCGGTCCGTTACGCCCTTGACGAACAGTTCGTATACCGAGAGCGGCAGATAACTTTTGAGATAGAAAGCGATCGACAGAGCGATCAAGAGCGTTCCCGCGATATAGAGAAGGATCGGATATCACAAGTAAATTATAACACATAACAGAACACATTTCAACTGTTTTTTGATATTGCCTCTATAATACTATAATACTATTGAATTATTTCATTCAAAAAACTTGACTTTGCGTTCCCGTTATGCTAAAATACTGTAATCATGGGGAAGAAGGTGCTGAAATGCGGGTATATACGCTTTGCGTCGGTCCGGTCGAGACGAACTGTTATATTCTTGTGACCGAAAAGCCGCCGTATCACGCGTTGGTGATCGATCCGGGATATGACGAGGACTCGATCGCTTCCTTGATCTTCAAGGTCGGCGCGCATCTTGACGCGATCCTTCTGACCCACACGCATTTCGACCATATCGAAGCGCTTGACGGGCTGATCGGTAAGACCGGCGCCTCCTTCTACTGTCCCGAAAAGGACGCGCCGGCGCTGACGGACTTCATCACGAACGGGTCGATGATCCTCTTCCGCTATCCGGTGCTGGTGAACGCTTCTCCCGCGCGGCTTCTGCGGGACGGCGACGTCGTCGAACTGGGCGACGAGAAGCTGACGGTGATCGAAACGCCGGGACATACCGTCGGTTCGGTGTGCTACGATACGGGCGCGCTGCTCTTCACCGGCGACACCCTCTTCCGCGGAGGATACGGGCGCACCGATCTGCCCGGCGGACGCGACGACGAACTGCATTCCTCCCTTATGAAACTTTTTTCCCTTTCCGACCGGACGGTCTATCCCGGTCACGGAAAAAAATCCACGCTAAACGCCGAGCGCCGCTATTTCGGCGCATGAAACAGAGGTATCTACTATGGATCATCTTTTGCTTGCAGATCTTCTCTTCCCGGACGTTCACGAAACGCCCGAGGATATGGAAAAACGCTATCCGCCGCGCGCTCTGCCCGAGGGGGCGAAGGTCACGCGCTTCGCGCCCAGTCCCACCGGCTTCGTGCATTTCGGCGGGCTCTTCCCCGCCACGGTCGGCGAACGGCTGGCGCATCAGTCGGGCGGCGTCTTTTTCCTGCGCGTCGAGGACACCGACGCGAAGCGCGAGGTGCCGGGCGCGGCGCAGGCGCTCGTCAGGACCCTCGCGCGCTACGGCGTACGCTTCGACGAGGGCGTGACCGCAGACGGAGAGATCGGCGCGTACGGACCCTATACGCAGAGCAAGCGCGCGCAGATCTATCACGTTTACGCCAAGTCGCTCGTACAGAAGGGGCTCGCCTATCCCTGCTTCACGACCGAAGAGGAGATGGAGGAACACAAAAGCGTCAATAAAAAAGAGGAACTCAAAAACACCAACTGGCAGGAAGCCGAAGAAAAACGGCGCGAAGCGCAGGAGAAAGACCGCGCGATCTCGCTTGAGGAAGTTAAAGAGCGCCTCGATAAGGGCGATAAATTCGTTCTGCGCATCCTTGCGGGCGGAGATAAAGAAAAGAAGATCCGGTTTACGGATCTCATCAAGGAACAACTGGAGATCCCGGAAAACGACGAGGATTTCGTGCTTCTGAAATCCGACGGCATCCCGACCTATCACTTCGCGCACGCCGTCGACGATCATCTCATGGGCACGACCCACGTCATCCGCGGCGAGGAATGGCTGCCTTCCCTGCCCAAGCATATCCAGCTCTTCTCGTATCTCGGCTTCAGACTGCCGAAGTACCTGCACATCGCGCAGATCATGCGGCTCGACGAGCAGGGCAACAAGAAGAAACTCTCCAAGCGCGATATGGGCGCGAATCTCGACGATTACAGCCGCATGGGCTATCCTGCGGAGAGCGTCAGAGAGTACGTTCTGACGCTGCTCAACTCCAATTTCGAGGAATGGCACACCGCCAATCCGGACAAGCCCGCGGAGGACTTCCCTTTCTCGATCAGGAAAATGTCGGTTTCGGGCTGCCTTTTTGACTTCGACAAACTCAACGACGTTTCAAAGAACGTGCTCTCCAAAATGACAGCTGAACACGTTTACGACCTCGCGCTCGACTGGGCAAGGGAAAACGATCCTCCCTTCGCGGAACTTCTTTGCAAAGACAAGCCCTACGCGCTCTCGATCCTTTCGATCGGCAGAGGCGGCAAGAAGCCCAGAAAGGATTACGCGCTGCTCTCCGAGGTCAAACGCTATATGGCGTTCTTCTACGACGCGCTGTTTGAGACAGAGGACCGACCGGACGAAAAGTTCGCGAGATCCGATATCGCCGCCTGCCTTTCGGACTTTGCTTCCTCCTATGACGACAAAGCCGACAATCAGGCGTGGTTCGACGGCGTGAAGGCGGTCGCCGCGCGGCACGGTTTCTGCCCCGACGTCAAGCAGTATAAGGCGTCGCCCGATGATTATAAAGGACACGTCGGCGACGTTTCCTCCTTCATCCGGCTGGCGGTCACCGGACGGCTCAATTCCCCCGATCTCTATACCGTTCTGCAGATCCTCGGAAAAGAAAAAGCGCTTGCGCGCATCGAAAACTATATCAAATCACTGTAAGAGGTATCGGTCATGGATGAATTCAGAAATTTTATTTACGATATCGTCGATGAAGACTTGAGAAAAAACCCCGACTTAAAGATCCACACCCGTTTTCCGCCCGAACCGAACGGCTATCTGCATCTCGGCTCGGCGAAAGCGATCATGATCAACTACGACGTTGCAAAGAAATACGGCGGCGTTTTCAACCTCCGTTACGACGACACCAATCCGACAAGAGAGGACACCGAGTACGTCGATTCGATCTATAAGGATATCTGCTGGCTGATCGGCGAGGAGCCGAGCGGCGGCGTTTTCTACGGATCGGACTACTTCGACCTCTGCTTTGAGTACGCCGTGAAACTCATCAAGGACGGCAAGGCGTACGTCTGCGACCTCTCCAAGGAGGACGTCATCGAGTACAAGGGCACCGACCGCGCCGAAGCGAGCCGCGTTTCTCCCTACCGTGACCGCACGGTCGAGGAAAATCTCGATCTCTTCTACCGCATGAAGAACGGCGAGTTCCCCGAGGGCTCGCACACCCTGCGTGCCAAGATCGACCCGTCGAATCCCAACACCTACCTGCGCGACCCGATCATCTACCGCATCAAGTACGCGCATCATCACCGTCAGGGCGACAAGTGGTGCATCTATCCGATGTACGACTTCGCGCATCCGATCCAGGACGCCACCGAGGGGATCACGCATTCCCTCTGCTCGCTGGAGTTTGAGAACCACCGCCCGCTTTACGAGTGGGTCGTCGACAACATCGGCATCGAAAAGAAGCCGAAGCAGCGGGAATTCGCGCGCATCAACGTCACCTATACGACGGTCTCCAAGCGCTATCTCAGACAACTCGTTGAACAGAAGATCGTCGACGGCTGGGACGATCCGCGTCTGCCCACCCTCTTCGCTCTGCGCAGAAGGGGCTTCACGCCTTCGTCGATCATGTCCTTCGTGCGCAGCGCCGGCGTGTCCAAATCCAATAACCTCGTCGATATCCGGATGCTCGAAGCCTGCCTGCGCGACGAGCTCAACGAAAACGCGCCGCGCCGCGTCTGCATCCTTCATCCGGTCAAGGTCGTCATCGACAATCTGCCCGAGGGTTATGAAGAGACTTTCGAACTGCCCAATCATCCGCAGCATCCCGAAATGGGAACGCGCAAGGTGAAGTTCACGCGCGAACTCTATATCGACGAAGACGACTTCGCCCTCGATCCCCCGCCCAAGTTCTTCCGTATGAAGAAGGACGGAGAAGTGCGTCTGATGGGCGCCTATATCGTGAAATGCAGCGAGATCGTGCAAAACGGCGACGGAAGCGTGAAAGAACTCCACTGTACAGCCGATCTTGAGAGCGGCAACGGCAACCCCGTTGACGGCAGAAAGATCAAGGGGACGATCCACTGGCTGTCGGCAAACGACGCGCTCGATACCACCGTCAAGCTCTACGACCGGCTCTTCACACTGGAAGACCTCTCGCAGGCGGAGACCGACGAGAACGGCAACGCTCTCTACTTCAACTATCTGAATCCCGAATCGCTCATCACCGTCGAGCACGCGAAGATCGAGCCGTCGCTCGGCACAGCACAGGTCGGCGACCGCTTCCAGTTCGTGCGCACCGGCTACTTCTGCAAGGACAGCAAGTACGAAAACACCTTCAACCGCATCGTTTCGCTCAAAGACAGTTTCAAGTGCTGACGCGCGGAAAACGGTCGGAAAAAAGAACGAATTGAGGCTGCTTCGTTTGCGCAAATGCGCAAGCGAAGCAGCCTCTTTTTGTTAAAGAAATGATCCCGCCGCGCCCGGTCGGGCGCGGCGGGAGGTTTATTTGAGCATCAAGCCCATTCGACCGTGATTTTGGCAACGTAAACGGCGCCGCTATAGGAGCGAATGCCGAAATAGGCATAATCGCCGGTGAATGTAACGGTACCGTCTGCGCTGATCGAACCGACCTTTTCGCCCTGCTTTGAAGAGTCGTACAGGTCGGCGGCGGATTCATACGCGGTATTGCTGCCGTAGATATCAAGCGTGTTGGAAGTCGAGGTGCCTTCCTCAAAGACGAAGGAGATCGAAACGACTTTGCCGCCGCTTTCGGTAGTAACGATTCCCGAATTGCTGTTTTTGGAACGCAGCTGAATGGAGCCCTTGGAAGTCTGTGCGGACTGACCGGCGTAAACCGCGTCGGAGTTCACACTGACGCCGCTGAATTCAGTATAGGTGGTGTTCGTTGCCGCAAACAGTCCCGCGAGGAGAACGTCGGTGGTTTTTTCGTTCTGGTCGCCGCCCTGACCGCCCTGCGTTCCGCTTCCGTCAGTCCAGGTGACACGGATCTCATCAAGATAGATCGCGCCCTGCTTGGAGCGGATACCGACAAAGGCGAACTCCTTTTCAAAGGTATAGGTGTATTCCGCGGAGGTTTCCTCATATTTGAGTTCTGCAATTGCTTCCGCGGCGTAGAGTTCTGTCGGAGAAGTATACGCGGTATTGGACGCATAGATCAGAATGGTTCTTCCGACGGAAGTGTTGCTGTTGAATTTCACGGTGACAGATTTGACCGTACCGCCGCTCGCCGTCGAGATCACGCCGGCGGCGTTGCCGTTGCTGCGGATCTGGATCGCGTCGTTGCCGCCGGCGGACTGTCCCGCCCAGACGGCGGAGGAATCCGCCGATTTGCCTTCCCACGCGGTGTAGGAGGAGCCGGTAACGCCGGTCAGTTCTCTGTTCAGAACGTCGACCGTTTCGCCGGCGGGCGTGGGCGCGGCAATCGTAATGCTGAAGGTCTTTTCAGCGGTCGCTTCGCCGAATTCCGCCGTAACGGTAACGGTGACGTTTGCGGTGGTCTCGCCGACAGTCAGAACCATCACGCCTGTATCGCCGATCGAAACGGCGTCGCCGGTGCAGGACCATCTGAAGACGACGTTCGGGTTTTCTTCAGAGCCGCTCAGCGGCAGTTGGATCTCGGTGTTTTCCTTGACGGTCTCGGGCAGAACGATTTTTGAAAGCTCCGCCGCGATGATCTCTTCGTCAGAGAGCTGCGCGACTTCGTCGATCCTGTCGAGCGTGCAGTTCGCGTCGAACTCAATGGTGCTGACGTTATTCTTGACGTAGTTCTTGATGATGCCCGAGACGGTAATGACGTCTCCGACCTTGATCACCGCCACGCCCGCGTCTTCGGCAAAGCCTTCGCCGTTCTTCATGCGGTAGCACATGATCGGCTTGTCTTCACGTCCTTCGACGGTGATGGTAACGGTAACATTTTTGTAGGTGGTGCTGTACACCGTGTCGACCTTAGTGATCTTACCGGTCAGCGTATAGGACTGAGAAAGCGACTTGCCGCCCTCAAGTTCATACGCCATATCGACGATATCCTGCATGGTCAGTTCCTTGGCTGCCAGAAGGATCTTGAACTCTTTCGTCTTCGTGACCTCTCCGCAGGAAGCCGCGACGGTCACGGTCGCCGTCGCATTGGCGCTGCCGATCGCCAGAGTCAGTTTTCCGGAAGCGATGACCGCCTGCTCGCAGTCGGACGCCCAGGTAAAGGCGACGTCGGTATATTCCGTCCCGGCAGAGGGAAGGTCGATCTCGGTGTCTTCGGAAACGGTGGCGGGAAGCGTGATCTTCTCGAGTTCCGCGTCGACCTTCTGTTCTTCCGTCATCTGCGCAACGGCGTCGACGCTGTCAAGCGTGCAGCCCTGATCGAATTCGACCGTTCCGTTGTATTTCTTGAGCGTACCGGTCACGGTGATGGTGTCGCCGACCTTGATCTTTTCAACGCCTTCGCCCGCGGTGATGTTTTCACCGTTCTTCAAGCGGTAGCACTGGATCGGTTTGTCCGTCCTGTCGGCGACAGCGATGACGACGGTGACGTTTCCGTACTGCGCGCTGTATGCGGTGGTGATCTCGGTGATCACGCCCTGAAGCGTCTTGTTCTGAAGCGTGTCGCTGCCTTCAAGAGCATACGCCGCGTCAACGATATCCTGCATCGTTTCGGTGTATCCGGCGGGAACGACGCTCACGCTGAAGGTCTTCGAAAGCGTTTCAACGCCGTCGGTCGCGGTAACGGTCACGATAACGGCCGTCGACTCGTTCACGTTTCCGAACGTCAGTTTTCCGTCTTCGATCACGACGGGCGCGGGAGCGCCGTCAGCAGTCTGTGCGGTATACGTGAAGGTGACGTCGTCATACTTGCCGTCTTCGACGGGGATCACCTCTGCGCCCGCTTCATAACTTGCCTCAAATGCGATCTCATCAATGGCAACGCCGACAGAACTCTTCGTCGGATAGATGCCGGAGCAGACGCATCCCTGATCGAATTCGATCGTGCCCTTGTAATTCTTGAGCGTGCCGGTCACGGTGACCGTGTCGAGAAGAGCAAGTCCCGAAACGTCGACGGCGGGCGCCGTTTCCGTTGCCTCAGTGCCCTTCAGACGGTAGCACATGATCGGCTTGTCCTCTCTGCCCTCCACCACGATCGTGACGGTGATGTTCCCGTGCGAATCGCTGTACGCGGTATTGATCTCAACGATCTTGCCGGTCAGAGTCTTTTGTTCGCTCATTGCGGTATCTTTTTCAAGATCATAAGCCGCGTCAACGATATCCTGCATCGTTTCTGCGGTCTGCGTGGGATTTGCCAGATAGTCCAGAAGCGACGTCACGTCCTCGATGGAGACCTTTTCGTCTCCGTTGATATCGTGTGCGCCGGTGGCGGCGCCGGTCGCCAGTACGTCGAGCAGCGCGGTCACGTCCTCGATCGAGATCTTGGCGTCACCGTTGACGTCGTACTTATCCGACGCGCCTGCCGAAGACAGGATCGGCAGCATCGGAAGAAGCATTGCCGCCGCTATAAGAAGCGGCAGGATCTTTTGAAGCAGCGTTCTTTTCACTTTGTTCACCTTCATGCCCTTTCATATTTTGACAGGATAAACCTGTTCTTTACAATTATAACATACTTTTAATATGAAATCAATAGAAAAAACCGGTTTTATTGCGCATAATGATCAATTTTCTAACAGCCAGCGCCAGCGCCCTCTCGTCCAGGATTTGATATAGTCGATATGCTCGCTGAGATCGTGCAGGTCAAACGACACTCTGTTCGAAACGTAATCGTGATAATGCCTCCCGTAGAGATTCCAGCGTTCGGCGTTGCGGTCGATATCGTCGCCGATCAGTTCGCTTATCTCCGTCAGGTCCTCCATCACCCGGTCGAGGACCGGCTGCAGTTCCTCCAGGCGCTCGTGCACGAGATCCTTGAACCATGTTCTCGTGATCAGCGAAGCGAACCACGTGCAGCAGTCGTACCCTTCCGAGACTCTGCCGGGGACGGTCGTCGCCTGACCGTAGGTGCCGAAGCCGAAATCGAAGTCCCAGGGCGCCGTGAAAAAGAGTTTTCCGCCTTTATCCTTGCAGACGTAGAAACTCGCTCTGCCCGCGTCGCAGTCCTTGCTCAGTTCCTCAATGATGTACATATCGACAAGAGACGGCAGATCGACCAGTTCCCCGATGTCCTCACGCACTCCCTGCATCATGGCGTAATGACAGCGCTGGATGTAGTCGCGGATGAATTCGATATCCGCGTCTCCCTCGATATCGCTCTTGATCACGAATTCGACCGCGTCGTAGCGCTTATAGCGCGGGTCCGGACCGTACCCGTCGATATCGAACCACGGGTCGTCTCCCGACTGTCCGCGGAAATCCAGTTCGACGAGATAGCCCTTGTCGGGATCGCCCGTCGGCGAATCGTCGACCTCGACTCTTCCCTTTTCGGCGTTGACCTTTTCGGAGAGCGTATAGAGCCCCCTGTATTCGCCGTTAACGTAGAGGTGCACCCACGTGCACTGCGGCACGAAGGGGATCGTCCCCATTCCGCGCGCAAGCTGCCAGACGAGATAATTGCGCAGCGCCGAAAGGTCGAATTTATTGGAATTCAGCACCCATTTTTTGCTCTTTCCGCTGCCGAGCCCCAGCAGTTTTTCCTTTTCGAAAAGTTTGACCGAATAGGAGTTCTTGCTGTTGTAGTTGTCGTTGTCATAGGTGGAGCCCACGGAAGAATTGCCGCGGATCTTGATCATCACGTCCGTGTCGAGATCATACGCCGCGTTTTCCGCTCCGGTGATCTTCATTTCCGCGATCTCGTAGTCGCGGTTCGCGATCGCATCGCCGAAAGCGGTATTGATATGGATCTCCGCCAGATGCATCTTATCCGCGCGCTCGAAAATGGCGGTCCAGGTGGCGCTCCCGCTGGCGACGTCGCCGCCGCGCACGGGGTCGGTCAAGCCGTCGCTCCAGCGCTTGAACGCGTAGCCCTCGTCGGCGACCGCCCTGACGGCGGAGGTCTTCTGTCCCGACAGCAGATGCTGCACCGCCTCGCCCTCGATCCTTCCGTGCTTCTGCGCGCGGTAGGAAACGACGTAGGAGCGCGTCACCTGCACGCCGTCGTCGGCGGTCGGGGCATAATACGGACTCAATTTGACGCGGACGTTGACGCGGCAGCTGTATACGCCCTCGTAGAGGGCGGCGTTCGGCGCATCGTGCTTCACGACGGCAAGTTCGACGGTGTAGTCGCGTCCCGCCGTCGGGCAGAAGCCGCAGTCATAGTCCTCGCTTTTCAGCACAAAATCGACGCAGCCCCAGCTGAAAGCGGTCATCGGCGCCGTGACGGACGGAAAAACGTGCTCTTCGCAGAGCTTCGACGCCTTCTGCGTGATGATGAGCCGCCCGTCGTATTTCTCGCCGTCCCCGTTCCACAGAAGCCGCTGCAGGTCGTAGGACGCCACGGAAAACACGAGCTCGTTCTTCTCGATCTCCCTGAATCCGTTATTGTACGCCGTACTGTCGGAAAGCAGGACGGAAGAGGTGCGGTCGAGCGCGTCGAAATCGTCGAACAGCAGTTCCTTGGCGGGGGTCGGCGTATTTGTACCGTCTGTTTCTTCGTTTGAAACGGTGATCTGCGGCGTTTCGTCCGCTGCCGTCCCGTCGGTCGGAGTCGGCGAAAGTTCCGCCGTAACGGTCTTTTCAGCAGGCGAAGACGTCTGTGCTTCGCCCGGCTGCCCCGACTGTCCGCACGCCGCCAACAGCAGCGCCGCCGACAGCAGAAGAAGTGAAACAAGGATCCTTTTACCCTTCAAAACATACCTCCGTGCATAACTGCGCTCATATTTCATCCGATCGCGCCGTCGTTTTTCGCCTGCTCGATGAACAGGACCGTCGAATCGGTGAAACTGATCGTATCGGCGCGCCAGCCGACGATATCGCCGGATTTGTCGCAGATAACGATCACGATATCGTATTTGTTCTCGTTCGATCCGGGATCGAGATGAAGATCGTTCATGCCCTCGTCATAGGTTTCGATGCGGTAGATGCAGGAGGGCGCGTAGACCGACCAGGGCTTCGTGCGGATCATACGGTAGTCCTCCTCGACGTCGGCGTCCTTATACCAGATCTCCCAGACGTAGGGGTAACTCGCCTTTCCGATGCCGTCGCGCAGATCGATCTCCTCCGCGTCGAAGATATAGTAGAACTGGAAATGCCCCGACCAGTATTCAATAGGCGACGCCAGATGCGATTTTCCGTCGGCGTTGTATTTCACGCCGTAAGGTCTTCCGCTCTCAAACATCGTGACGGTATCGCCGCGGTCCTTCTGCAGCCAGTTGATCCACCCCTGCGGATCCTCGTCGCGCTCGGGTATCGGCATATAGGGCGCAGGTCCCTCTTTGACCGTTTCAATCTCCGCCGTATAGACCGCGTAGCTGCCGTCCAGCGTGATCTCCGCCATAAAGCGGGCGATCGCCGGATAAAGAAGCTCGTAGCCGGCGGACGAGGGATGTATACCGTCGGGCACCAGCGCCGAAATGCCCGCGAAATACTTCACGGCAAAATCCGGGCTTTCGTCGACGTTGAGCATCGGGACGTCCCATTTCTGACAGATCTTCTTCGCCGCCGCAAGATAGGCGCTCATATTGCGCAGAGAACCGGTATTGCTGTTCATCTTATGCGTGAAAATATAGCCGACAGTCGCCGTCGGGAAATACTTTCTCGCGTAATAGAAAAGGTTCTCCAGTCCTCCGGAGAAGGTGGTCAGGTCGAAATCCGACGGCTTCGCCGAAGCGGCGCTCCCGGAGGTCACGCTGCCGACCAGCGCGTTGTCCCAGCCGTCGTTGGTGCTGCCTTCGAGAATGACGTAGTCGTAACTGTTGTTCTTTTTGCCGTTGATCTGATTGATGATCGTGTTGGAGCCGCGGCAGTCGGATACCGACGCGCCGTCTGCACCCGTCTTATCGAAGCGCGAAAGGCCGTACGTTTCAGAGATCCGTCTCGCCCAGCCCCACCAGCGGTGTTCGGTGTCGAAGGTGGACGCGGCGCAGAGAGAGTCGCCGGTAAAGAGCGCGGATTTCCCGCCGATCAGGGCGCAGTCGGCTTTTCCGCACCGGATACAGCGTCCGTCAAGGTAGGAATGTCCCTTGGCGGGAACGGTTTCCTGCGCCGTCAAGACCTGTCCGCAGACGGCGCAATGACTTCCTTCGGTCAGTCCCGAGCGCATACAGTAGGAAGTAACGGCGGGATCGGTCACAGCCGTGTGAAGCCCCGTCGCCGGAAGGACTTCGCAGCCGCTTTCCGCTTTGCCGCAGACGGCGCATGCCCTGCCGGCGGTGACGCCGTCTTTTCCGCAGGTCGGCTGACGTTCTGCGACGTCTTCATATTTGTGCGCGCCCGTTGCCGGAATGACGGTCTGCCGGGCGAAGACCTCGCCGCAGACGCTGCAGAAGCGTCCCTCCGTCAAGCCGTCCGTACCGCAGGTCGCCGCAACGGCGTTTTGGATCACGACCGTATGTCCCGGCGCTTTGATCACCGCGGCGCTGTTGAGGACGCCCCCGCATTTCGTACACTCGTAAGAGGCGTTCTTTCCGTCTTCCGTGCAGGTCGCCGCTTTCGCCTCCGTGTAGGCAAAGGTATGGGCGCAGCCCGAAGCGAGCCGATCGAGCAGGGCGGTCACGTCGTTGATCGTCGTACTGCCCTTCTTATTGATATTGTAGAAGGACTCCACCCACTTGCCGTCGGAGCCGAGATAATCGAGAAGGACGGAAACGTCCTGAATATTGCATGCGCCGTCCTTGTTGACGTCATAGAGTTTGCAGTCCTCGCCGAACGCCGAGAGATCGCCGTACCGTCCCCACACGCCTTCGGTATAGACGGTGAGAACGCCGGTCAGATCGAATCCCGAGAACCTGCCGCCGTTTTGGCGCAGATTGTAGGGCTTTTCAAGCAGTTTCTCACGGAATTCGGCATACCGCTGCTCGTTGAGCACAACGCTTTTCAGCGCCGTACTGCCCAGCGCGACGCCCTCGCCGTAGGAGGACACCGTTCCCGCGAACCAGATCCTTTCAAGCGCCGGCGCGTTCGCGAACGCGTAGTCTCCGATCGCCGTCACGCTCGCGGCGACGCGGATCTCGGCAAGCGCCGGCATACCGTCGAACGCGTGCGCGCCGATCGAGCAAACACCTTCTTCGATGACGACCTTCGTCACGCCGGATGTTTTGCCCGCCCATTTATATCCGTCGGCGGTACTGCTCCCGTCGCCGACGTCAACGCCGTCGCCCGAGATCCTCAACACGCCGTCGATGATCGTATAAGTATAGGGGATGACCACGACGAACTGCGCCGTATCGAACCCCGTCCTGATGCCGCCGTAACTCTCGAAATTGTATGCGCACTTCGTTGCCAGCGCCTTGAATTCCTCTTTTGTCTGACCGGTGAGCGTCACCTTTTCGATATTGCCGGACAGATAGACGATACCCTGCCCGATGTAGACCGCGGGACAGAGGAAGGTCACCGTCTTCAGCGCGCTGCTGCGCGCGATACAGTCGTTGTAAAACGTATCGGTATTCTCGCCGAAGGTGACGGACTTCAGATTCTTGCAGCTGTCAAAAGCATACCTGCCGACCGTTTTGACGCCGCTGCCGACGACGACGGCGGTGATCTCGCTGCGATATGCGTGCCAGGGATAGTCTTCGGCGGCGGAAGACGCGTTTCCCATGACGGAGGAAGAGGTGACGGTCAGCACGCCCCCCTCCAGTTTCCAGCCGCTGCCCGACGCGTCGGCATAAGAGTACACGGTGACCGTCCCCGACAGGAACGCGAGGACGATTAGGACCGACAACGCCGTGAACGCAATTCTTTTCATACCGTTTAACCTCCGGAAATCGTATTCTTCCGCCCGTGCGGGGTCAGTTTTGCGCTTCGGTCTCTCCGACGCAAAGAACGTCGGAAAGCACTCTCTGCGGATCTCTTGTTCTGTCTATGCGCACAAAAGCGCCGTTCATATACGCCTGACTGCTGTCTCCGCCGTCCATATTATAGGCGCTGACGCAGCCAAGCGTCTTCATCTGCGCCGCAAGCGATCTGAGCGTACAGCCGTGGAGCATCACGCCGTTTTCATCCTCCTGCCTACCGTCCGCGACGACGAAACAGTAGTGTCCCGGCTCAATGCAGCCGAACGCGGTGCGCGGGTGATTCTCGTAGAGGATTCCGCGCGAGTAGGCGTTCTCGTTGTGGATCATGCGCACGTTCCCGTCGGCGTCAAGCAGTCCGGGACCGAAATTCCAGATCTGATACGCGCCTTTCGCGAGCGCCTCTTCGTAATCGAACGCGCGGGGCGTATACGTATGGAGCGTTCCGTCCCCGTACAGCACGCCGACGTCGCAGAAGACGTCCTTCGGCGCGCGCAGAACGCGGGCGTTGCGCAGACATACGCGGCAGACCTCGCTGTTGGAGCAATAATCGCCGTTGATCGCGGCGACGACCGTTCCGCCAAACGCCTCCTCCCCGTCCCTTATCAGCGCCGACATCTGTTTCGCCCGGTCGGCGTTGACGGTGTACAGGTTCTTCAAATTTCTGACGTAAACGTCAAAGACGTAATACTTCGTGAGATACAGACCCGAATACCCGTAATAGGCGTATAAGAGCACTAAAAGATCGTGACTGCGGTAGAGCGACTGATACCTTGCCCCTTCCTTATCGGCAAGCGGCAGACCCTCCGCACGCGCGTAATCGCGGATCCCGGCGTCCCCCTCCAGCGTGACCGCCGCACTTCCGGCGTTAAGGAACCGGTCGAAAAAGCGAGAGCCGAAATCCCCCGAACGGTCATACAGAACGGTCCCGCAGTAAACACAGCGGCCGCCGTCGTCCGGCGCGTGACCGACGGGATCGAGAAAGCCGGTCTTTCTCTCGCTCCCGCAGGACTGACAGCGCTCGAGCGTATACCCTCCGTGCGCACAGTCCGGCGCGGTCTTCATGACCTCCGTGTAGGTGTGCCCCCGGGGCGGCAGTTTGGCGCCGTACGCCACGATCGCGTCACATTCGGGGCAGTACCAGTCTCCCGAATATCCTTCTTCCTCACAGGACGCATCAACAGTGCCGACCAGCACGGGGTTTCTGTGTCCCGTCGCCGGAACCGTTTGCCCGGTCATGACGGGCATACCGCACGTAAGACAGTACGTATCGCCCGTATATCCGTTTTCAGTCTCGGTTTCCTTCACCGCGCCGCGGACTTCAAAAGGTCCGTGACCGCGCGCCGGCAGGACGGTCTGTTCTTTCAGAACCCTGCCGCAGACCATGCAGTATTCGCCCCCGGTCCTTCCGCCGTTCACACAGTCGGGCGGCGTTTGTTCCAAAACGGCGATCCGGTGCCCCGCGGCGGGGATCCGCTCCTCCTCCGCCTGCCGGCAGAGCGTGCAGACGCGCATACGTCTGCCTTCTCCCAGACAGTCGGCTTCGGTCACCGTCTGCCACTCTCCGTACGAATGCGCGCATTCCTCCGCCGACGGCGCCGCATCCCGTACGGTGGCGGTGCAGCCGGCTAAAACGGCGATCGCGGTCAGCAGAATACACAATATAAATGTAAAACTTCGTTTGACGAACACCGTTTTCCCTTTCGCTGGCGATTGATTTGTCCCGTTCTTTTCAAGAATCGGATCTTACGGTTTATTATAGCACTTTTCAGGCGGATATACAAGATATTTTTTCCGGTTACAGTGAAAAGAACGGAAAAAGGCTGCCTTTCCGCCGGGTCGTTCCCGACTTCAAAGCAGCCGTCTGCCGATTTATCTTTACGCTCTATTTTCCGCAGCCGTTTCCGCAGCCGCATCCGCAGTCCCCCGTGCCGGAACGGCTCCCGCCCGACGCCGGGCAGAACTGCGCCGTGGGGAACGCCATCTTCGCGAACGTAGAAGAGGGATCCTCCTCGTCGGAGGGCTTGCAGATCTTGTCGGGCACGCAGTAGTCCTCCGCCTGAAGAATGAACTGTCCGGGACGTTCGATGCGCACGACAGAGAAGAATCCGAGCGAAACCGTTAAGACCTTCTCAAGGCCCTGATGATCCACAAGGCAGCCGCCCAGCCGGTCGCAGACCGTCTGCGGGACCTCCTCCACGCAGCCGCATCCGCAGCAATTGCAGCGGCAGCGCTCCTTGACCTTCACCGATAACGGTACGGGATCGAGCGTTTCTACGACCACCGTGGGCTTGTTGTTCCCCTCCTCGTGATTGCTGCAGGGAACGGAGCAGAAGCCGTCCTCCGCGGGCGTTGTTCTGAACACCTTGACGCATCCGTCGCCTCCGTACAGAACGACCTTTTTTTCGGTCACGGCGACGCCCTCGAACTCCTGCGGCTTGCCGGGGCAGAGGCACGCCTCGCACATAAGGCGCGTATAGGTGCGCAGAACGATCTGATAGAATCCGCAGTTGAAGCGCACCGGATCCGCCTGCACGTTCACGCACATGATATTCGCATCTTTGACTTTGATATTCCCTGTTTTTTCTATGATGTCCTGTCCGAAATCGGTGAGAAATACGCGGACGTCCTCGAAGTAATCCTTATCTCTGCAGCTGTCAAGGATCTGCATCGAGTCGACGCAGACGTTGTCTCTGCGCGCCCCTTTACCGGCGAAGCAGCCGCTTCTGCTGTTCTCTATCATGAGTGTTTTCCCTTCGAAATAAGATCATCGCAGCGCCGTAAGACGCTTCGTTATCATCTTATGCAAAAAACGCGATTCCGTCCATAAAAAGAGCGCGCCCTTCGCCGTATTGTGCGAAGGGCGCGCGACCGTCAAGCCGCGTCAGACGTATTCGATCAGTTCTTCGGGAAGGTTTTCGCGCATAACGGAGCCGGTCATGAAGATCCTGACCTCCTGCTGCTCCGCAACCTTTGCGATCTTTGTGACGAAGGTCGCCAGATCCTTTTCGTCGTTCCCACAGATCTTCAGGGCGTGGTCGATGAAGACGTCCTTTGCGTCGTGATCGCTGGCAAGGATCCCGCAAACGAATCCGTAGAGCGATTCCGCGCCGCTGATCGCGTATTCGTCGGTATTGATCAATCTTGCGCGATACTTGATCTCGTGCATGAGCTTCGTGCCCTTTTCGAGCACGACGACCGTGCCGTTCGACGTTTCCACCGTTGTGTTCGCAAGCTCGATCAAAGCCTTAGTTTTCCCGGTTCCCTTGAGTCCGACGATCAGTTTAACCATTTTTCAACCTCCACCTGTTTTCGGTACTTCCATTATAAACGATTTGCCGGCGCTTTTCAAGCGGTTTTGGAAAATCGTTTCAATATTTTCGTAATTATTTCATTTTTTCAGAAAGAGAGGCGCGCAGAGCGTCAAATTCGGCGCCCGGTTTTCCGAGCAGCGCGAACATATTCTTCTTATACGCCTCCACGCCCGGCTGATCGAAGGGATTCACGCCGAGGATATATCCCGATACCGCGCAGGCAAGTTCAAAGAAATATACGAGCATTCCGAAGTCGTGCGCGCTCCTGCCCGAAACCTCGAGAACGATATTGGGCACGCCGCCGTCGGTGTGCGCCATCGCCGTCGCGGCGAACGCCGTGCGGTTGACGTCGTGCAGCTGCTTTAAGGCGATAAAGTTCAGTCCGTCGCTGTTCTTTTCGTCATAGGGCACTTCGATCCGGTATCCGGGATCGAGCAGATCGATGACCGTTTCAAAGTGGCGGGGCGTTCCGTCCTGGATGAACTGTCCGAGGGAATGCAGGTCCGTCGTAAAGGTCACGGACGCCGGAAAAATGCCGTTCTTGCCCTTCCCTTCGCTCTCGCCGTAAAGCTGTTTCCACCATTCCGCCGTGCTTCCGAGCGCCGGTTCGTAGGAGGCGAGTATCTCCGTGCTCTTCCCCTTGCCGAGCAGGACGTTCCTTATCGCCGCGTATTTCAGACAGTCGTTTTCAAAGACCGAGGTCGCCTGCGAGAACTTGGCTTTCGCTTCGCGCGCCCCTTCAAGCATTTCATTCACGTCGATGCCCGCGCAGGCGATCGGGAGAAGACCCACGGGAGAGAGTACGGAAAATCTGCCGCCGACGTCGTCGGGGACCACGAAAGTCTCGTAGCCCATCGTATCGGAGAGCTCCTTGAGTTTTCCGCGCGCTTTATCGGTCGTGACGTAGATCCTTTCCGCGGCGCCGTCCCCATATTTCTCTTCCATCCACTCCTTGAAGATCCTGAAGGCGACCGCCGGCTCCGTCGTGGTACCGGATTTGGAGATGACGTTCAGACAAACGTCCTTTCCCTCGATCAGCCGCAGCGTCTCGCAGACCGTCGCGGCGCTGAGATCCTTTCCCGCAAAGAGGATCTGCGGTCCGTCCTTTACAAGGGCGTTGCGGTTCAGCCCCTGGCAGTATTCGATCGCGGCGCGCGCGCCGAGATAGGAGCCGCCGATCCCGATGACCACCAGTACGTCGCACTGTTTTCTGATCCTTTCCGCGGCGGAAAGGATGCGCGCGAATTCATTTTTGTCCGGTACGTCCGGCAGCGCGCGCCACCCTAAAAAGTCGCTTCCCTTGCCGCTGCCGTCCAGCACGGTCTTCAGCGCAAGCAGCGCTTTCCCGTTCATTTCCGAGAGTTCTTTTTCTGAAACAAAACCGTCAAGATAACGGTCGATGAGTCTGATCGACATTTTGTATTCCTTTCTTTTCACTGTCGTTTTTCCGATACAATTATAACTGTTTTTTTCTGATTTTTCAATACATTTTTGAAATTCTTCTCAAAAGAGTGTGAGCGCGCCGAACAATCCCCTGACGATGTCCGTAAAGGTAAGCCGCGCGACCGGTTCCGTCACGGTATAGGGGATCTTCACCTCCCGCTCACCGAGCGTGAGCGTCACGCTCCCCGCTTCCGAACCGCGCTCGACCGGCGCGTCAAGAGCGGCGGGCAGTTCTTTTCTGCACGTCACTTTTCCGCTCTCGCCCTTCTTCACGAGCATCGTATAGGGCGCCGCCGCGACCCGCGCGGTGCGCTCCTGTCCGCCCGCGACCGCGATTTCCGCTTCGTCTCCGGGAAACACGTAGTTTTCATACGCCGAAAATCCGTAATCGAGCAGTTTCGCCGCCGCGGCGTTGCGCGCCTTCGCCGTAGGCGAGCCCATGATCACGGCGATGAGCTGAAGTCCGTTCCTCTCCGCCGTAGCGGAAATACAGAACCCGGCTTTTGAGGTCATACCCGTCTTCAATCCGTTGATCCCCTTATAGTAGCGCACGAGTTTATTGGTGTTGGTCAGCGTGAACGCGCCGTCGCGCACGGTATCCATCCAGATACACGTATAATCAAGGATTTTTTTGTGCTTGAGTAGTTCTCTTGACATGACGGCGATATCGCGGGCGGTCGTCATGTGATCGACCGTCGTGTCGTCTAAACCGTTCGTATTTTCAAAAACGGTATCCTTCATGCCGAGTTCCCGCGCGCGGTCGTTCATCATCCGCACGAAGTTTTCGAGCGTTCCGCCCACGCGCTCTGCGAGTGCCGCCGCCGCGTCGTTCGCCGAGGCGACGACCACGCATTTGATGAGATCATCCGCCGTCATTTCCTCGCCCGGCTCCAGATAGACCTGCGAACCGCCCATTCCCGCCGCCTCCGCGCTGACGGGGATCTTCTCGTCAAGCGCGATCTTCCCGCTGTCGAGCGCTTCCATTACCAGAAGCAGCGTCATGATCTTTGTGACCGACGCGGGCGGACGGCGTTCGTCCGCGTTATATTCATACAGCACTTCCCCGCTGCCCGCGTCCATCAGAATCGCGCTTGAGACGTCCTTCAGATCGATCTCGGCGCCGTTTCCGTGTTCGACGTCCGCATAGCCGTTGATGCGCGACGAAACGAACGCCGCAAAGCAGATCGTCAGCGCGAGAAAAAAGCACGTCGTTTTCTTCATCGTGTTTTCCGCCTTTCATTCAGTTCAGCATGATCGCAGAAGCCGTCAGCCACAGCGTCATGATCATCAGGAGCGCGCAGACGCCGTCGATGATCAGCACGAGCGGCTGCCGGTGTTCGTACGCCTCGCCCATGGAGAAAAAGAGCATCACCGCGGCGCAGAGCAGCATGACGAGCGCAAATACGAATGCGCCGCTGCGCATGAACGCGATATACCACATGACGACGAAGAGCGCCGTCAGCAGATGAAATACGATCCCGCTCTTCCCCCTATCGCACCGCGCGCTCTCATGGGAGAGCGCCGCGCATCCGCAGAGCGCGGCGGTCGTCAGAATAAAGGAGAAATAGAAGACGGCTGCCGGCGGCGCGTGCCGCGGAAGCAGTAAAAAGGAATAGAAATACAGTTTTCCGCACGCCGCCATCACAATAAGCGCCGCCGCCGCTCCTCCGCAGAAACCGATGATCGTCATCGGAGCGCGTAGCTTCTTTACGTCCTTATTGATGTTGGAAAACAGTTTCATGCCTTCCTCCGCCCGTTTCTCTTGATCATGTTTGAGTATATGAAAAGAGCCGGCGCTCCATGACTCTGAACGTCGGCTCCCGTCATATTTTTCAGTTTCTTTGCCCCGCGTTTTCCGGCGGAAGGTCCGCGCCGCCTATTCGTCGGCTTCGGACAGATAGGTGTGAGCAAGCGGCGCTTCCCCGTTTGCCGCCAGCACCGTCTGAGACGGCGTCCGGTGGACCTTGCAGTAGGACGCGTACAGGTCGAGCAGTCCGCCGTAGGTCCCGTCTCCCTGATCATAGAAGACGTAACTCTCGTCGCTCATATAGGTGTAGACCTTTTCGCCTTCGAAGGTGTAGCGGTCGCGCGCGAAATCGCTGACCGTGATATAGCGCTCCTCGACCGACGACGCCGGGCAGTATTCGCCGGCAAGATGATTTCCTTCCGTGCAGAACGAGATCTTAGTGTGGCAGGTACAGACCTCCGTCGGCATATTGTCAACGGTGAAATACCCGGTCATCATCCGGTTGCGCGAAACGCCTTCGCGCGTCGTGACGTCCGCACAGTTCGGTCCGGCAAGTTTTCCGCAGTCACAGCAGAACTCCGCCGTCAAAACGCCGGAATCCTGCACGTCCGCATAGGTCTTGGCGATTTTGTTGCCCGACCGGTCGGAATTGTAATCGTAACTGCCGTCGGGATTTTTGACGAAGACGTTCGCGTTGTGCAATTCCGTCATCACGTAGTCCCAGATCTTCATGGCTGGGTTGCCCGCAAAATTGCTCAGCGACTGCGCTTTTTCGTAGCCGAACCATACGCCCGCGAGATAATAGGGCGTAAATCCGATGAACCACTTGTCGCAGTTCTTGCTGGTCGTACCGGTCTTGCCGGCGGAAAAGACGTAGTTCTTGAGCTTCGTCGAAATGCCGGTGCCGTTGACGACGACGTTGTTGAGCATCTTGGTCATGATCGAGGCGTTCTCCTTGCTCATGCAGACCTCGGTCACGATCTCGTTGTTCACGAGCACTTCACCGTTCCTGTCGCAGATCTTGAGCACCGCGCGCGGCTGACAGTAGATCCCGTCGTTGGTGAACATCGTGAATCCGCCGACCATTTCGCGCACGGACACGCCTTCGGTCATACCGCCGAGGCCGAGCGACGCGAGCGTCACGTCGTTATAAATCTTTCCGTTCACTTCCTTGTTCCGGTACAGACTCGTGATATGGAGCTTCTCCGTCAGGAATCTGAAGGACTGCTCCAGACCGAGCTTGTTGACGACCTTGATCGCGATCGTGTTGATCGAGTTCGTGATACCGGTGATGATCGGGACCAGTCCCTTATATCCCAAAGGCGAGTTGCGCGGCCAGCCCACGCCGTCGTCGTACCGGAAGGGACTGTCTTCGAAGGTCGTCGCGTAGTTGATGACGCCCGCCTCCAGCGCAGGTCCGTAGAGCGACAGCGGCTTGATCGAAGAACCGGTCTGACGCTTCGCCTGCGTCGCGTAGTTGAAGACTCTCGATTTGAGTTTCTCTCCCCTTCCGCCGACCAGTCCCAGAATATTGCCGTTGCGCGGATCGACGACGACGATCGACGCCTGCGGCTTGATCATGCCGGGACTGGCGCCGATGATGGCGTCGATGATGTCGGTATTGGTGAAGGCGGCGTCCAGTACGCTCTGGACCTTGGGATCCATCGCGGTCACGATCTTATAGCCGCCGGTATACAGCATCTTTTCCGCGGCGCCGTAGGTCACGCCGAATCTCTCCATGAGCAGGGCGATCGAATCCTCGATCACGACGTCAACGTACCAGGAGGTGGCGTCGGAGGAGAATTTCTCGTCCGCGGGCGTTTCGTCGCCGGTATCCTCGTAGTCGGGATCATAGATCTCCAGTTCCTTGTTGTAGCAGGCGTCGTACTCCGCCTTGGTGATCTTTCCCTGATCGAGCATATAGCCGAGAATGTTGTTCCTGCGGATGATGTTGTTTTCGGGATGGATCTTCGGGTCCCAGCGCGACGGGTTCTGCGTGATGGCGGCGATCGCCGCGCATTCCAGCAATCCCAACTGCTTGACCGGCTTGCCGAAATAGGTGTAGGACGCAGACTGCACGCCGTTGCACCCCTGCGACAGATAGATCGAATTGAGGTACATCTCGAGGATCTGTTCCTTGCTGTACTTCTTCTCGAGATTCAGCGCCTCGAACATCTCCCTCACTTTTCGCTGCGGCGTATTGTCCTTGTTGCCGGTGATGTTCTTGATGAGCTGCTGCGTCAGCGTCGATCCGCCGCCCGCTTCGCTCGAGTTGCCGAGCGCATAGTAGACCGTCGCCTTGAAGGTGCGCAGCCAGTCCACGCCGTTATGATCGAGAAAGCGTTTGTCCTCGATCGAAATATACGCGTCGATCAGATGCTTCGGGATATCGGCGTAATCGACCCAGACGCGGTTTTCGGAAGCGTAAAGCTTCTGATCCTCCAGTTCGCTGAGCGAACCCGAACCGGTATCGATATAGATCTGGGAGGTCTGCTTCTGCTCGTACGCCATAACGTCGAACTGATCGATCGACGCGTCGACGTAATCGGACAGATAGACCGCCATCGCCGTTCCGACGATCAGTCCGCAGAGGATCCCGACGATCAGGACCGTCAGCAGGATGCAGCCGATCGCGGCGAACACGCCTCGCACCGCGTGCACCAGCGTTCCGCCGGCGTCGGATATTTCTTTTCCCCATCTGATCTTTTTCTTTTTTTCAGCCATGACCAAAAACCCTTTCAATGTGCCTGAACGCCGGGCGCTTATTTCGCGACGACGTTCTCCTCGCCCATGATCGTCTTCATCATCGATAGAAGCCGGGGCGTGAGCGCAACGCCTTTTCCGGTATTCTCATACGCGCCGGTATCGGGATGATAGTAAATACAGGGGACGCTTCCCGGGAAGATCCCGATGACCGCGGCGATCCTGCGGTCTGTTTTTTCATCGTTCGTCAGCCGGATATACAGCTTTTTCACGGGAAAAACGCCCTCTTCCGGCTTTTGCTTTACGACGGCGCCGCCCGTCTGCGGCTTCGCTTCGGGCGCCGATGAGGATAAGCCGCTTTTTTGCGGCATGATCCTTTCGTATTCCGCGTTTTTGATGAGCGGAAGGAGATCGTTCGCCGACACCTTCGGCACGTCCTTGTCGAGATCCGTCAGAGTCCCGGCGACGCAGACGGCGCTCCCCTGTACAAGGAAGCTCTCCGTATCGTTCAGCACTTTCCCGAAAAGCAGACATTCAATACTTCCGGAATCGTCCTCCAGCGTCAGGATCGCAAAGCGGTTCCCTTTCTTGGAAGTTTTCACCGAAACGCCGCGGATCATACCGCAGAAGCGCACGCGGTCGGTTTTTTGCAGGAGCAGTTCGTCGCGTTCGTCTGTGACGAAGTCCCTGATCTTCTGAGGGTTCAACGCTTCGATATTCTTCCGGTAATCGGCAAGCGGATGTCCCGAAAACCACATTCCGGTCAGTTCCTTCTCGCTCTCGAGCAGACGCTCGGTCGGATATTCGTCGATCTCCGGATAGGAGAAGCCGACGCGCGCCGTATTCTCTTCTCCGGCAGCCGTAAACAGGTCGATCTGCCGTTCGTTTTCGAGGCGCTGTTCATCGCCGATGAAGGCGAACAGTCCGTCAAGGCCCTCGAGCATCCTGCTGCGGAACTCTCCGAGGCGGTCGAATGCGCCGGCGCCGATCAGCGCGGCGGTCTGCGGCTTTCCGCCGCCCTTATTCTTCAGCCGTCGAACGAAGTCCTCAAGCGAAAGGTATTTCCCGTTTTCACGGCGCTCAAGGATCAGCGCTTCCACGAAGGCATACCCAACGTTTTTCACGCCGTAAAGCCCGAAGCGAACGCCGCCCGGAACGGGCGTAAAGGAGGCGCTGCTCTCGTTGACGTCGGGGGGGAGCAGTTTGAAGCCGTGCCGCTCGAGCGAGGCGACGTATTCCGCGGTTTTCGCCGTGTCGCCGCTTACGCTCGTGAGCAGCGCGGAGAGATATTCCCGCGGATAGTGCGCCTTCAGATATGCCGTCCTGTAAGCGACGATCGCGTATGCCGCCGCGTGGCTCTTGTTGAAGGCGTAACTTGCAAAGGACGCCATGCTGTCAAACAGCGCGTTCGCCGCTTCCCGGTCGATAAGATTCTTTTCCGCGCCCGCAAGAAAGGCGTCTCTTTCGTTTTCCAGCTCGTCCGCGTGTTTTTTCGCCATCGCGCGCCGCACGATGTCCGCTCTGCCGAAGGAGTAGCCGGCGATCTTCCGGAAGATCTGCATGACCTGTTCCTGATAGATGATGCAGCCCGACGTGTCGTCAAGGATCTCCTTCAGCTGCGCGATCCCGTACGTCGGCTTTTTGCCTCTGCGCGCTTCAAGCAGCGCGGGGATCGAATCCATCGGACCGGGACGGAAAACGGCGATCGCGATCATCAGGTCCTCGATCGTGCGCGGCTTCAGCTGCGTCATCAGACGCCGCATCCCGGCGGATTCGAGCTGAAAGACGCCGCCGGTCTCGCCCGCGCAGATCATATCCATCGTTTCCCCGTCGTTGAGGGGCAGTTTTTTCACGTCAAAGGAGGGCTCCGCCGACCGGACGAGTTTCTCCGCGTTCTCTATGACCGTGAGATAGCGGATCGCAAGGAAGTCGAATTTCAGCAGACCCAGTTCCGCGACGGTATTCATGTCATACTGCGTGAGCACCGCGCCGGAGGAGACGGTCAGGGGCATATAGTCCTCGACCGGGCGCTCGGTGATCACGACGCCCGCGGCGTGCGTCGTGATATTGCGCGGCATTCCCTCGACCGACATCGCCGTGTCGATGAGCTGCCGCACCGTCGGACTTCCGTCGTAAAGCGCTTTCAGTTCGGTTCTGTTAAGGGCTTTTTTCAGGGTCTGATCAGGACCGGAAGGGATAAGTTTCGAAACGGCTTCCACGTCCTTTGAAGGGATCCCCAAAGCTCTTCCGACGTCGTGAAGCGCGGCTTTTGCGCCGAGCGTACCGAAGGCGGCGATCTGAGAAACGTGGTCTCTGCCGTATTTCCCGGCAACGTACGAGATCACTTCATCGCGCCTCGTATCGCAGAAATCGATATCGAAGTCGGGCATACTGACGCGCTCGGGATTGAGGAACCGCTCGAACAGCAGTCCGTAGGCGATCGAGTCGACCTCGGTGATGCCGATCAGATAGGCGACGAGACTGCCCGCGCCCGAACCTCTGCCCGGACCGACGGTGATCCCCATATTCTTGGCGGCGTTGACAAAGTCCCAGACGATCAGATAGTAATCGCAGTAGCCCATTTTCGCGATCATCATCATCTCATAGATCATGCGGAACTTATAGTCTTCAAAGGTATGCCCCGCCGTGTCGAGCAATCCCTTTTCCATTTTATCTTTCAGCCCGTTCTCGGCAAGTTCCCGCAGGTATTTCTCGGAGGTCGTGCCTTCGGGCAGAGGATAGGTCGGCAGATGCCGCGTCTGAAAATCAAAATCGAAGGCGCAGCATCCGGCGATCACCGCGGTGTTGTCCACGGCATCGGGACAGTCGGCGAAAAGGAGACGCATCTCCTCTTCGCTCTTCAGATAGAATTCATCGTTCGGAAAACGGATCGGGCTGCCTTCCTCCAGCGTCCGCCCCGTCTGGATGCAGGTGAGCAGCGTCTGTACGTCGGCTTCCTCCCTGCGGATATAGTGCGCGTCGTTGGTCGCGGCGAGAGGGATCCCCGTTTCGCGCGACAGTCTGATCAGTCCCGAGCGCACGGCGTCTTCCTCGGGAAGACGGTGATTCTGCACCTCGAGGTAAAAGTTGTCCTCCCCGAAAAAAGAACGGTATTTCAGCGCTTCTTCGCGCGCGCCCTCATGATCCTCTCTCAAGAGCGCCTGCGGGATCCTCCCCGCGATGCAGCCGGACAGAGCGATCAGACCGTCCGCGTATTTCATTAACAGTTCATCGTCAACGCGCGGCTTCGCATAAAGGCCTTCCGTATATCCGGCGGAGACGAGTTTGGAGAGATTGCGGTATCCCGTGTCGTTTCTGCAGAGCAGGATGAGGTGATGATACTTCTCGAGCGGGTCCCTGTCAAAGCGCGAGCGCGGCGCGACGTATACCTCGCATCCGATGATCGGCTTCACACCCGCCTTTTTGCAGGCTTTGTAAAAGGAGACCGCGCCGAACATATTGCCGTGATCGGTAAGTGCGAGAGCGGTCTGTCCCGCCGTCGCCGCCGCGGCAGGCAGATCGGCGATCCGGCAGGCGCCGTCAAGCATACTGTATTCGCTGTGTACGTGCAGATGAACAAACGCCATGACGTCCCTGCGCTCCTTTGATTTACTGTTTCTTCTGTTTTTGCTCCTCCACCCTGCGACAGTATTCGCAGATCCTGATCAGGCGGTGATTGACGCCTGATTTCGTGATCGGAGGGTCGTGCCGTGCCGCAAGATCCGCCAGCGACGCTTCGGGATCATCAAGCCGCAGCAGCGCCGTCGTTTTGAGTTCCTCGTTCATCCCGTCAAACAGTCCGAGTTCCCGAAGCGTCCGGATGGCGCGGATATACTGCTGCGCCTTGAGCGTCATTTTGCTGATATTCGCCGCGTCGCAGTTCGCGCGGCGGTTCTGTGTATTGCGGATATCTCTGAAGATCTTGGCGTTCATGATGGCGAGCGCCGCTCTTGACGCGCCGATGAAGGTCAACAGATCCTCGATCTCTTCGCTCTCCTTGAAATAGAGCACGAAACTCGCTTTTCTTCCGGTATACTTCGGCGAAAGTCCGTACGCGGAGAGCAGTTCTCCCACCGTTTTCATGATCGGCTCGCTCTCAAAGATCAGTTCGAGCCGGTAACCGTTCTGCGGATCCGTCAGCATTCCGGCGGTGAGGAAACACCCTCTCAAGAAATGCTTCACGCAATCCTCGCAGATGAAGAGCGAGGGATTGATCGCCGTCTCGCAGTCGGGCGGAAGATTGAGGTCCATGAAGATCTTGATCAGATCCTCCTTGGAGGAAACGGCGATCCTGTAACTGCTGATCACGCCGTTTTTGGTCTTCTTCTCCCCGATCGTCAGACCGGCGCGCGCGCCGTAGACCTCGCGCAGCAGATGCACGATCGACTGGCTGACGCGCTCGTTTTCGGTCACCAGCCGGATCATCTCGGGAGAAAAGAGATTGCCGCACAGGAGCATTCCGTAGAGAAGAGCGCGCTTGCAGCAGAGTTTCTTTACGGGGATCCCGCAAAGATCCGATTTGGTTTCCTGGCTGAAGGACATTCTCCACACTCCTTTCTCAAACAGATGCGCAGACCGTCAGAAATAGATCAGTTCCCGCTCGATGCGGATCCCGTTGCGACGGTAGAGTTCCTCCTCGATGATCTTCACGAGTTCCTTCACGTCCTTTGCTGTCGCGCCGCCGGTATTGATGATAAAACCGGCATGCTTGACCGAGACCTGCGCGCCGCCCACGGCGCGCCCCTTGAGTCCCGCTTCATCGATCAGTTTCGCGGTGAAATACCCCGGATAGCGCTTGAAGACGCTCCCTGCGCTCGGATACTCGAGCGGCTGCTTGCTTTTTCTGCGCGCCATATAATCCTCCATGCGCCCGCCGATCTCCTCTTCGTTCGCGGGCGTCAGAAGATACGTCGCGGAAAGAAGCACGCGGGAGGTGCCGGCATAGGCGGAATGACGGTAGGAAAAATCGTGCTCTTCCTTTTTCAGTTCCGTGATCTCGCCGGTCTTGACGTCGTAGCAGCGGCTGTGATCCAGCACCTCCGCCGTTTCGTGCTCGTAGGCGCCGGCGTTCATATAGACGGCGCCCCCGACGCTGCCGGGGATCCCGTAGTAAAACTCAAGACCCGCCAGTCCCTTTTTCTTCGCTTTGGAGGCGAGCGCCGTCACGCGTTCGCCTGCGCGCGCCGTCACGGACCTGCCCGAAAAACGCGCGCCGCTCATCGCCGTCATGAAGACGACGGCGCCGCGTACGCCCTCGTCGGGAAAGAGGATGTTGGACGCGTTGCCGACCACGCGGATCGGCATTCCCGCGCCGCGCAGCGCGGAACATACGCCGATGAACCCGGATTCGTTCTTCGGAAAGAGCGCGTATTCCGCCGGTCCGCCGATCCGGAAACTGCAGAGTTTTGAAAGGGGCGCTTCCCTTTCGACGCGCAGCGAACCGCTTCTTTCCAGTTCTTCAAGCTCTTTTTCAAACGCGTGATCCAAAATCGTTTCCTCCGTATAAGGTGCGTGGACGGCGAACCGGCAATGCGCCGCGTTCGCCGTGATCGGTATGTGATGCCCTGTCAGGCAAGAATGAATTTCACGAAGACCTTTTTGCCCTTGCGGACGACGGCGCCCGCCTTTAACTGCGCTTCGCTCACGGTCGCGTCAAAGCGTTCGATCTTCTGTTCGTCGAGCGTCACGCCGCCCTGCTGGATCAGCCGCTTCGCTTCGCCCTTGGAGGGCGCGAGTTTCGCTAAGACCATGAGATCGGTCACGGCGATCTTTCCGTCTGCAAGCGCCGAGGACGGCACTTCGGTCGTGGGCATATTCTCGCTTGACGTTCCCGCGCCGAAGATCGCTCTCGCGGCGGCGCGCGCTTTTTCAGCTTCCTCGGGACCGTGCACGAGCGCCGTCAGCTCATAGGCGAGGATCTCCTTTGCCTCGTTGACGCGGCTTCCCTCCCATTTTTCCATTTCCTCTATCTGCTCGAGCGGCAGGAAGGTCAGCATCTTAAGGCACTTGATCACGTCCGCGTCGCCGACGTTCCGCCAGTACTGGAAGAAGTCGTAGGGAGAGGTCTTGTTCGGGTCGAGCCATACGGCGTTGCCCGCGGTCTTGCCCATCTTATGCCCCTGCGAATCGGTCAGCAGCGTGATGGTCATCGCGTGCGCGTCCTTGCCGAGTTTCTTTCTGATCAGCTCGGTGCCGCCCAGCATATTCGACCACTGATCGTCGCCGCCGAACTGCATATTGCAGTTATAGTTTTTGAAGAGGTAGTAGAAGTCGTAGGACTGCATGATCATGTAGTTGAATTCAAAGAAGGACAGCCCTCTTTCCATACGCTGCTTGTAGCATTCCGCGCGCAGCATATTGTTCACCGAAAAGCAGGCGCCCACTTCGCGCAGCAGTTCGACGTAATTGAGCGACAGAAGCCAGTCTGCGTTGTTGACCATCAGCGCTTTGCCCTCGCCGAATTCGATGAAGCGCTCCATCTGGCGTCTGAAGCACTCGGCGTTGTGGTCGATGTCCTCGCGCGTCAGCATTTTGCGCATATCGGTCCTGCCGGAGGGGTCGCCGATCATCGTCGTTCCGCCTCCGATCAAGGCGATGGGCTTGTTGCCCGCCATCTGCAGACGCTTCATGAGCGTCAGCGCCATGAAATGACCGGCGGTCAGACTGTCCGCCGTGCAGTCAAAGCCGATATAGAAGGTGGCTTTCCCTTCGTTGATCATGTTCTTGATCTCTTCCTCGTTCGTGACCTGTGCGATCAGTCCTCTTCTGACCAGTTCCTCGTATAAAGTCATTTTTTCCATTCCTTTCCGAACCGCCGTGAAAGCGGCGTATATTCAGTTCTTCTGTCCGTCCGACAGAAGTTCTTTTGCACTTTTTCTTACGCTGTCCGTAATGTGGATCCCGCCCATGATCCGGGACAGTTCGTTTATTCTTCCCTCTTCGTCAAGTTCCCTGATCGTCGTGCTGCTGCGCCCCTCCTTTTCCTCCTTCTCAATGAGGAAATGGTGATGACCGCACGCGGCGACCTGCGCGGAATGCGTGACCGAAAAAACCTGCGAAAAGGCGCCGAGCGCGCGCATTCTGATGCCGATCTTTTGCGAAGTCTTGCCGGATACGCCGGTGTCGATCTCGTCGAATACCAGCGTCGGGGTCGATTCCTTATCGGCGAGCGCCGCCTTCAGAGCCAGCATGATGCGCGACAGTTCGCCGCCCGACGCGATGTCGGACAGCGGTTTGAAGGGCTCTCCCGGGTTGGTGGTGACAAGAAAACGCACGCAGTCGATCCCGGTCGCCGTCAGTTTCGGCGTTCCGGGCGCGATATACTCCTCGTTCGCCTCGACCTTGAAGACCACTTTGTCGAGATCGAGAAACGCCGTCTGCGCGTTGACCGCTTTCTCCAACTTTTCCGCCGCCTTCCGGCGCAGAGCGCTGAGCGCAAAGCCTTCTTTACGGGCTTCTTCCACCGCGCGCTCAAGTTCGGTTTTCAACTGCTCAAGTTCCTTATCGCGGTTTTTGAGCATTTCGAGCTTCTCTTCGGCTTCCCTGCAGGTATATAGAATCTCGGAAACGCTGTCGCCGTATTTTCTTTTCAGCGACCTGATGAGATCCAGCCGGTCTTCGATCCGGTTGAGTTCGTCCTCCGGATTCTCCCCCGCGATCCCGATGATCGCGTCGACCGCGTGCGCGATCTCCTCGAATTTCAGGGAGCATTCGCTCAAAAACGCGGCATACTGCTCGCCTTCGGGCAGTACGCCCGACAACTGCCCGAGCGCGTTTTGGGCGATTTCCGTGAGTTCCGCGGCGGAGGCGCCCTTCTCGTTTTTATAGAGCGCTCTGTAGACGATCCGCGCCTGCTTCACAAGTTTCTGAGCGTCGCGGACGATCTTTTTCCTCTCCGTTAGCCGTTCTTCCTCGCCCTCCCTGAGTTTCGCCTCAAGGATCTCTTTTTTCGTTCTCGTATACTTTTCTGTCAGAAGATCCCGGTCGCTCTCCTCTTTGAGAAGCGCCGTCAGACGGCTCTTGACCTCAACGGAGCGCCGGTATGCCTCCCGGTACCGTTCATACTGCGCCTCACACGCGCCGTACCTGTCAAGCAGCTTCAGATGCGTTTCCTCCGATAAGAGCGTCTGCGTGTCGTGCTGTCCGTGGATCCCGAGCAGGACCCTGCCGGTATCGCGCAGAAGTGAGAGCGGAACGGTCCTGCCGTTGATCTTGCAGACCGACTTCCCGTCGGAAGTCACCTTCCTCTTCAAAAGCAGTTCGCCGTTCTCGTCGGGCTCTACGCCGAGTTCGCGCAGAAGCGACGCGCTGCGCGCGTCGAGAGACGAGAAGAGCCCTTCGACAGACGCTTCCTTCTCGCCCTCCCTGATCATGTCGCGGTCGGTTTTCGAGCCGAGCAGCATCCTGACCGAACCGATCACGATCGACTTTCCCGCGCCCGTCTCGCCGGTCAGGACCGAAAAGCCGGAGGAAAAATCGACGTTCAGTTCCTTGATCACGGCGATATTCTCAATGTGTAAAGCAGAAAGCATCGCCGCCTCCTCCTTTCTTTCGCCGGTATACCGCAGGTCACCTGTCGGCGATGATCCGCTCGATGCGCTGTTCGATCAGTTCGCAGGCGACTTCGTCGGTCACCGCGATGAAAATGGTATCGTCGCCGGCGATCGTTCCGAGAATACAGTTCATCTGCATAGAGTCTATCGCCGTCGCCGCCGCCATCGCCATACCGGTGAAGGTCTTGATGACGACGAGCGTGCCGCCGTATTTCACCGAGATCACCGTTTCGCGCAGGACGTTGTCGAACTTCGCCGTCGCCTTCAGATCGTCCGCCGAGGGCTGCGTATACTTATACTTCCCGTTGTCGGTCGCGATCTTGATGATCTTCAGTTCCTTGATGTCCCTGGAAACCGTTGCCTGTGTCGCCTTGAAGCCCCTGGCTCTCAGGCGCTCGATCAACTCCTCCTGCGTTTCCACTTCATGGTCGGAGATGATCGCGAGGATCTGTTTCTGTCTTCCGTTTTTCATAATCGGTCCTTTCTTGACGACGGATCAGGCGTTTGACTCATCCGTCAGTTTTTTTCGCAGCGTATCAAAGAAAAATCGGTCTTTGAAGCAAATGAATCGCGCGGTTTTTTTGCTTGCGCGCACCGTGACGCGCTCTCCGGGCGCAAGGTCTTTGCAGTACGCGCCGTCGACGGCGCATAAGAGGCTTCGTCCCTTCGGATCGCTGCACGTCAGCGTAACGGTCTTATCGGGTGCCAGCACGATCTGCCTTGCCGTCAGGGAATGCGCGCAGACCGGCGTCAGGCAGATGCAGCGCATTTCGGGATCGATGACGCTTCCGCCCGCCGAGAGCGCATACGCCGTTGAACCGGTGGGCGTGGAGACGATGAGCCCGTCAGCCCTGTAACTGCCGAGCGACGCGCCGTCGCACCGCGCTTTGATCGTGGTGATCCCGAGGTTTTCTCCCGGCTGCGCCGCTCTCAGGAGCGTCAGATCGTTGATCGCGTACGCTTTCTTCCCGTTTCCGAAATCCGCCGAGAGCATCATGCGCCTGTCGACGCTGTAATCGCCCTCGAGCAGACGCTTCACCGTTTCGTTGGTGACTTCCCGTCCCGACGCGAGATAGCCGAGATGTCCGCAATTGATGCCCAGAAGCGGCGTTTGCCCCCGGGCGGTCAACTGTCCGGCGACCGCCAGTATAAAACCGTCGCCGCCGAAAGCGATCGCGGCGTCCGACTGCCGTGAAGGCAGCGTCGAACCTTCGGGAAGCAGGCAGACCTCAGCGCCGCCCTTTTTCAGTTTTGCCGTCAGTTCCTCGGCGAGCAGGCGCGCACGCCCGTCGCCGGCAATGGTAAATACGGAAAAAATCATTCTCCGTTCTCCTCGTCGTTTACTGTATCGTGAATGGCGCCGAGCGTCACGCGGCATTCCTCTCCGCGTACGAACAGCGCGAGATATTCCCTGTTCCCGTCGCCGCCTCTGATCGGCGAAGCGCAGAGCGCGGTCAGTCCAAATCCCGCTTCATGCGCCTCTTGCGCCAGTTCCGCGATCACCCGCTCGTGAACGCCGCGATCCCTGACGATCCCGTTCTTGCCGACAGCGCTCTTCCCCGCTTCAAACTGCGGTTTGATCAGCGAAATGAAGGGCGTGCCGACGGGCAAAACGGCCGAAAGCGGAGCGTAGATCAATCTCTGCGAAATGAACGACAGATCCGAGACCGCAAGGTCGATGATCTCTGAAAACAGTTCCGGCGCCACGGCGCGCGCGTTGCACCCCTCGATATTCACAACGGCGGGATGATCCTGCAGTTTCGGGGACAACTGACCGTGCCCGACGTCAAGGGCGTAGACTTTCCGGGCGCCGTTCTGCAAAAGGCAATCGGTGAAGCCGCCGGTAGAAGCGCCGAGATCAAGGCAGACTTTTCCCGCGGGATCGATTTCAAAGACGTTCAGCGCCTCTTCCAGTTTCAGCCCGCCGCGGCTGACGTAGCGCAGTCCTTCGCCCGTCACCGAAACGGTCCTGCCGTCGGTTTTTGCCGACGGGCGCGTTTCGGTCTTTCCGTCGAGCGTCACCGCGCCCGCCTTTATGAGCGCAAGCGCCCGCTGCCTCGACGGGGCGAGCCCGTTCTGCGCAAGATAGCGGTCGAGTCTCATCTCTTTCTCTGCAGCATATTGAACGCGAACTGCGTCAGATAATCGCTGCCCGGGTATTTTGAGATCGCCTCGGCGGCGCGCTCCGTATACTGTTTCGCCAGGTCGAGCGCGCCCTCCTCGCCCAGCATGGTGATAAAGGTCGTTTTCACGTTTTTCACGTCGCTGAGCGCGCTTTTCCCGAGCAGTTTCGTCGGGATCCTGATATCGAGATAGTCGTCGATGATCTGAAACGCCGCGCCGAAATTCAGCGCGTACGCCGACGCGTCGATGTAGGCGGATTCTCCCGCGTGCGCCGCGATACAGCCGAGCCCGCACGCCGCTTCGAGCAGCGCGCCGGTCTTCAGGCGGTTGATGCGCTCAAGATCCCTGCAGTTGACTTCGCGGTCTTCGTTCTGAATGTCCTCCGCCTGTCCGCCGAACATTCCGGTATAGCCGGATTTTTCAGCCAGAAGCGCCGTCGCACGGGCGTTGGTCTCGCTGTCGAAAAAGCGGTTAGTCGAGGTCAGATAGAAGGCGAAACTCGTCAGAGCGCCGCCCGCAAGCGTCGCCGTCGCCTCGCCGTAAACGCGATGGTTGGTCGCCCGCCCTCTGCGCAGGTCGCCGTTGTCCATACAGGGCAGATCGTCGTAGATGATATACCCGGTGTGGATCGCCTCCACGGCGCAGGCGTAAGGAAGCGCCTCCTCTTCCTTTCCGCCGAACAACCGGCAGAATTCAAGAGTCAGATGCGGACGGATGCGTTTGCCGGGCGCGAGCGCCGTATACCGGATGCTCTTGACCAGAGTGCCGTTTTCCCCTGTCGCGGGAAAATACTTCTCGAACGCCGCGTTGATCAGGCGCGCGTGAGCGTAGAGTCTGCCGTCTTCGTCTAACATGATCTGCACTTCCTTTCCGATGACTATTCATTATTATTATACAATTATTAAGCGGCAATGTCAACACCAAAAGTGCGGATAAAGAAAGTTTTTCCCTATTTTTCGCCCACCCCTTGCAAAAACGCCGCGATTATTGTATAATGGATCATCCTACAGAAAGGTTCCCCGCCGGGGCGTACTGACAGAATGAAAAGGATCCCTTCGGTTTTCACCTTCATATTCAGAAAGATCATTTGTCCGACCGCCTGCTTTTTCACCCTCTTCGTACTGGCGCTTCTCATCTCCAACGGAAAGATCATGGGCGACAAGGCGATCATTCTTTTCTTTGCGTCGGCAGGGATCGCGCTCGTTAATCTTTGCTTCTGTATCCCGAAGATCTCCGTCTATTTCAAGGTCGCCACGCACTTCATCCTGCTCGGTCTGCTCCTGCTTGCCGTGCTGTGGCTGTCCGACTATATGAAGACCGGCAACTGGGTCCTCCTGCTCGTCGGCTACCTGATCGCCTACGCGCTGATCGCGCCGGTGGCGCTGATCATCCGCGCAAGAAAAAAGCGCAGATCCGCCGAGCAGTCTTCGGTCGAATACGATAAAAGATTTTCCTGACGGCGTTTTGACCGGCGAAAAGGGGTCCGCTTCGCACATTCGCGCGAAACGGACCCCTTTTTATTTACAAAAATCGAAAACGTGCATAATCATTCGTCAGAATCTCAGACGCTCCCCGTTGTCGATCGCCGCGACCACGCGGATCGCCTGCTCGTTGCCCTGCTTTGCGGCTTTCGCGAAGTAGCCGCGCGCGGCGGCGACGTTCTCCTCGGTACCCACGCCGTTATAGCAGCAGATCCCCGCCATGATCATCGCCTGCTGTCTTCCTTTGGAGGACGCTTTTTCAAGGTAGGCAAAGCCCTTCTTCTCGTCCTTTTTGAGGTCTCCTTCGCCGTAGAGGAAGCCGCGGCCGAGCAGTTCGTACATGGCGTAGTTGCCCTCCGACGCATAGCGCAGCGCCCGTTCCTCGCCCTTGACGGGATCGGGCTTGACGCCGTTGCGGTAGACCATGCCCATCATATAGGACACGATCCGCTCCTGCGCTTCGGGGGAGCCCATTTCCGCCGCCGCCTCAAAGACCTCGTACTCGCTTTCATATTTGCCGTCCAGAACGTACGCCGTAGGATGCTCGAACATCTTATCCGCCTCAAGACGGTCGCTGCGCCTTTTCTCCTCTTCTTCAGCCGCGCGGCGGTTGATCTCCTCCTCGCGGCGAAGGGCGGCGAGCGCCTCCTCTTTCTTACGCGCTTCCTCCGCCTGACGTTTTGCCAGTTCCTCCGGATTGGCGGCAAGGAACGCCTCTTCCGCCTTCCTTACGCGCTCTTCACAGTCCGCCGTCCGCGCTTCCGCGCACTCATACGCCGCACAGACCTTTTCATATTCCGCCTGTACTTCGTCATACGCCCGGTCGGCGTTTTCCGCGTTGATGATGAGTTGTTTCCTCTTGCTCAGTTTCACAAAGAGGAAGATCAGCGCCGTGACCGTCACGGCGCCGCCGATACTGAGAAGGAAGATCGGTTCCCCGTTGTAGACGAACCCCTCCGCGAAATTGTGGACGTCCACCGATTTCTGCCAGTAGAGCGCGATGACGACCGAGGCGATCATGAACCCGAGTCCGATGATCAACAGGATCAGCCACGCTTTGTTGTGCTTATGCCGCGTCAGCGCGAAATCCGCGACCTTCTTGTTCGTCTCGGCTTTTGAAAGTGCGTCGGACGCCTCCGTCTTCTTTTTTTCAGCCGCCGCACGTTCTTCATACGCGCTGTTCAGTTCTTTTTTCAGTTTTTCATCGATCGAAAAATCCGCCATATCTCCCTCCGGACGCCGCAATGCGTCTTCAGAATCTCTTTTTCGTATTCTACCGCAATTCTCAAAAAAAGTCAATATTGAATGTGCGAAAAAAACTTCATCCGGCGCGTTCGCGCCGGATGAAGCGGATGATCTGTTATTTTGCCAGTCTTGCAGCGAGCGCCGCCAGTTCCTCGTACATTTCCTTCGGAACGTGGCTGCCGACCTGATCGTAGAAGGCGAGGATATTGAGGATGTCCTCCTGCCAGGACGCCTTGTCGATCGAGAGCAGACCCTTGATCGTATCGATCGTGATGCCGTCAAGGCCTTCGATATCGATATCCTCGGGCTTCGGAACGTAGCCGATCGGCGTTTCGATCGCGTCGACCTTGTCTTCGCAGCGCGCGAGGATCCAGAGCAGCACTCTCATGTTGTCGCCGAATCCCGGCCAGATGAAATTGCCGTTCTCGTCGGTGCGGAACCAGTTGACGTGGAAGATCTTGGGCGCGTTGGGAATGACCTTGCCCATATCGAGCCAGTGCTGCCAGTAGTCGCCCATATTGTAGCCGACGAAGGGTCTCATCGCCATCGGGTCGCGGCGTACCACGCCGATCGCGCCCGCCGCCGCAGCGGTGGTCTCGGAAGCCATGATCGAGCCGACGAACGCGCCGTGCTGCCAGTTAAAGGACTGGTACACCAGCGGAGCGGTCTTGGCGCGTCTGCCGCCGAAGATGATCGCGGAGACCGGAACGCCGGTCAGCGAATCGAATTCCTTGCTCAGGCAGGGGCAGTTGGTCGCTTTGCAGGTGAAGCGGGAGTTCGGATGCGCGCCGGAGGTATTGATCTTGTCGGCTTTGTCGTAGGTCCTGTAATCCCAGGGTTCGCCCTTCCAGTTGATCGCGCCGTCCTCGGGCTTCGGAGGATTGTTGTCAAGCCCTTCCCACCAGACCGTGTTCTCTCTGGCGTTGTAGCAGACGTTAGTGAAGATCGTGTCGCGTTTCGTGGTCGCCAGAGCGTTCGGGTTCGATTTTTCGTTGGTGCCGGGCGCTACGCCGAAGAAGCCGTTCTCAGGGTTGACGGCATAGAGTCTGCCGTCCTCCTTGTTGACGCGCAGCCAGGCGATGTCGTCGCCGACCGTCCAGACCTTGTAGCCCTTCTTACGGTACACTTCGGGCGGAATGAGCATCGCGAGGTTGGTCTTGCCGCAGGCGGACGGGAAAGCGGCGGTGATGTACTTGATATCGCCGTTCGGATATTCAAGACCCAGAATGAGCATGTGTTCCGCCATCCAGCCTTCCTTGCGTCCGAGGTAGGACGCGATGCGGAGAGCGAAGCACTTCTTGCCCAGGATCACGTTTCCGCCGTAAGCGGAGTTGACTGACATGATGGTGTTGTCCTGCGGGAACTGAACGATGTATCTGTTCTCGGGGTCGACGTTTGCCTTGGAGTGCAGACCCTTGATGAAATCGGGCGAATCACCCAGCGCGTCGATCACTTTCTTGCCGGCTCTGGTCATGATGAGCATATTGAGCACGACGTAAATGGAGTCGGTGAGTTCAATGCCGATCTTTGCAAAATCCGAACCGACAACGCCCATGGAATAAGGGATCACGTACATGGTCAGTCCCTTCATGGAACCGGTGTAAAGTTTCTTCAGTCTTGCATACATTTCGCCGGGCTCGACCCAGTTATTGATGTTGCCTGCCTCCTCCTTCGTGGGGGTGCAGATGAAGGTACGGGCCTCTACGCGCGCGACGTCGTTGACGGCGGTCCTGTGCAGGTAGCAGTTCGGCAGTTTCACGGGATCCAGTTTGGTGAGCTCGCCGGTCTTGCACGCCTCGGCTTTCAGCGCCTCTTCCTGCTCTTTGGAGCCGTCGATCCATACGATCTCCTTCGGCTGGCACATCGCCGCCATCTCGTCGATCCACGAATTGACGTACTTGTTTGTAGTCATCGACATATCAAATACCTCTTTTCTTATATTTTATTTATTTGTTGACTTGCAGGGGATATGAGAAGCCCATATCCTTTCGATTATATTATACTACATTGTTAAAAATTTTGCAATAGGTTTTTTCAAATTTTCAGCGATTTCTTCGGCATACCTTCAGGCGTTTTTCCGCGCCGCGGCGATCGCGCGCGCAAGCGCCGCGAAGCCGTCGGTGCTCAACCGCTCCCCGCGCACGTCCCGGGGGAACCCGAGAAGGCTCAGTTCATTCATAACCGCTTCCCTTTCCTTTTCGGAGAGTATGCCGCGCAGGGTGTTCATGAGGGTCTTCCGCCGCTGACCAAACGCCGCGCCGATCAGACGGAAAAACAATTCTTTGTCGCAATCGGCATAGGGACTGTTCTCATGGATATCGATGCGCACGACGGCGCTCTCGACCTTCGGCGGCGGCAGAAAGGAACCGGGCGATACGGAAAACAGTTTTTCCGCTCTCCCGAAATAACCGACCGCGGCGGTGATCGCACCGTATTCGGGAGAGCCGGCGCGCGCGGTCAGACGGTCCGCGACTTCCCTCTGGACCATGACGGTGACAGAGGAAAAGGGCGCGCCGTTCTCAAGCAGATACATCAGAACGGGGGTGGTGATGTAATACGGCAGATTGGCGCAGACGCGGACGCTTTCACAGCCGGAAAATTCCTCCTCGCAGAGTTTCACAAGATCGGTCTTCAACACGTCCCGCAGGATCACCTTCACGTTGTCGAATTCTCCGAGCGTTTCCCTCAATACCGGCAAAAGCGTTTCGTCGATCTCGAGTGCGACGACCTTCCGGGCGCGCTTGCAGAGTTCATACGTCAGCGTTCCGACGCCCGGACCGATCTCAAGCACCCCGCACCGAGCGTCGCATCCGTGTTCGGCGATGCGTTCCGGCACCGAGGGGTTCACAAGAAAATTCTGCCCGTATTTCTTTTTGGTCACGATCCCGTAGCGCGCCATCAGCGCACGCAGATAGGACAGGTCGGTCAGGCGAACGTCTCCCATAAAAATTCTCCTTCAAAAATGCAAAAAAACACTTGACAAAGCGGTTTCTTAGTGTTATAATCATCGTCGTGATTGTAGCACATCCGTGCGAAAATTGCAACAATATTTTTGCTGGTGTAGCACAGCCGGTAGTGCAGCTGATTCGTAATCAGCAGGTCGATGGTTCGAATCCGTTCACCAGCTCCAAAAGAGAGAGGGCGCCGTCAGGCGCCCTCTCTCTTTTGGAGCTGGCGCCCGGATTCTCCGCTTCCCCCCGAAGACCTCGTGTTTTTTGCGCGCGTCCGACCGCGCAAAAAATCACAACGGGATCGCTTTACCCGCGTCGGATACGTTTCCGCGCTGGCGATCCCGGTCGATAGGTTCGAATCCGTTCACCCGGCGCCCGGATTCTCTGCTTCCCCCCGAAGACCTCGTGTTTTTTGCGCGCGTCCGACCGCGCAAAAAATCACAACGGGATCGCTTTACCCGCGTCGGATACGTTTCCGCGCTGGCGATCCCGGTC
>JAFTCT010000080.1 GCA_017454525.1 Clostridia bacterium | reverse complement strand
TTCGCCGACGCCATAGCCCAATGAAAGTGTTCAGCCTCATCCGTCGGCAAGCGACACCTTCTCCCATCGGAGAAGGCTTCTCTGCCACCCTTTAACAAAGGGTGCCGCCTAAAGGGCGCGCTCCGCTGCTTCGCGCTCCGCGCCTTCCTTTGCGCTTCGCGCCAAGTCTTCAACCCGCCGTCGAGGCGGATTTCACCGAACACGAAGTGTTTGATTTCACCGCGCCGCGATTTCACCGCGCAGCGATTTCACCGCGCGGAAGGGGTTCCCGGTAAGGTGGCGCTTGCCGCCGGATGAGGCTGATGTCTTTTCGTGGGCGAAGGTGTCGGCGACGCCGACAAAAAAAGGCAGCGTTACTGCTTTGCCTGCGGTATCGCTCGTAAAACAGCGCCGGCGCGGGATCTCTGTTCCGCACCGACGCTGTTCTTTTGAGCGACGCCGTTTATTATAAATTCCGAATACCGAATTCTCTCACCACCGCTACTTCTTTCACGCCGTAGTATTCAAAGCATTCGATAGCTTGTCCGTCGATCCTTTCGCCGCACATGAGGACCGGCACGGCGGGCGGGCAGGAGACCGAGGGGTCGTGCAGCACACGCCCGCGGCACTCGCTTGCCGGCAGGCGCTCGGAGGGGGAGAAGAGCGCTTCGCGGACGCTCATCACGCGCTCGGGGCGGGGAAGAGGCGGCGCGCTCTCCCGGATCGGCGCGCGGCAGGGGATCGACAGAAGCGCCCTTTCAAGCGCTTTGAGATCCTTTTTGCCGTTCAGCGGCGACGTCATAAAGACGATATGATCGGGATCGTGAAATTCGGGATAGATCGCGCGGTCTTCAAGGATCGCCGCAAGTTCGTCTCCCGTATAGCCGCGGGATTTCGGCTTGACCGTCAGTTTGCCGTAGTCTGCGGCGCAAAGATCTTTTTCGGGATCGGTTTTTCCGGTCATCGTCCCGTCGGTGAACCGCGCGGGAGCAAGGATCCCGTATCCCGCGGCGTGAAGCCTGTTTGAAACCGAAAAAAGATCGAGGCAGAAGGGCGCCCACTTGCTTCCCAGCGTTTTCAGCCGGGCGTTTGCCGCGTCCAGCGACTGCAGAATGAGATAGGAGGGACTGGTTGACGCGAAAAGCGCGAGCGCGTCCTTGGCGCGCGGGCGGAATTCCTCCTTGACGCCGTTTCCGATATGCAGATAGGCGCCGCCGGTCAGCACCGGCAGCGTCTTGTGCGCCGAGGAGCAGACCAGATCCGCGCCCAGATCTGTCGGGAAGACCGACGCTTGAGCGGGAAAACGCAGATACGCGCCGTGCGCGCAGTCGACGAGCAGCAGCACACCCCTTTCGTGACAGACGCGGGCGATCTCTTTCACGTCGCACACCCCGCCGAGATAATCGGGAGAAGTGAGAAAAACGCAACAGGGCTTTTCTTCCGCGCCGTCAAGGGCTGCCGCAACGCTGTGCGGCGAAAAGGCGTTTGACAGATAGGAGCCGTCGTCGGGATACAGCCACCGCACGTCGAAATCGAGCAGCGCGGCTGCGTAAAGAAAACTCTTGTGTACGTTGCGCGCCGCGAGCACGGTCTTCCCCCTGCCGCGGGTCGAGGCGAGGTACAGCATCGCGCGCACGCAGAGCGACGAGCCCTCGGTAGAGTAAAAGGTGGGGCAGCCGAAGAGCGCCGAGGCGTTCCTTTCGCTTTCGGCGATGATCCCCGACGCTTCAAAAAGACTGTCTGCGCCTTCGATCTCAGTCAGATCCAGGGGCTCGCAGCCAAGGATCTTCCTTCCCTTATGCCCCGGCATATGGAAGCGCAGCGGCTTTTTTCGGGCGTATTCCTTGACGAAATCGCAGATCGGCGTGTTGCTCATTGGTCCTCTTTGCCGCCGGTCGGGGCGTATTCTTCCCGCAGGATGCGTTCGCACGTGCGTTTGTACCAGGTTTTGCCGCCGTACTGTACGACGGTCATGAGGTGGGGGCGGGCAAGATCGGGCCTGCCGCAGGCGCGGCACACCAGCCCGCGGTTGAACGCGATGATCGTGCGCCCGATCGGCGGCGAATCCGGCTCGGACGGGCGGGAAGCGCGCTCCAGCGCCTCTTCGGTATCGCCGGACAGCTGCGCATGTAAAAGTTCGAGCTGCTCGCGCTCCCACGGGCGGATCATGACGTCCGGTCTTTTCCCTTCCTCAAGGAAGCGATCGTAATTCAGGCGGAACTCCTCCTCGTTCCCTTCATAGTAGGCGACCTTGCACAGAAGGAAGGCGCCGGTCGCATATTCCGCGTTCTGAAAGAAGGGCGCGGCGTTCTCTTTGACGGTCTGAAAATCCCCCGAATGCAGCGCCGAGATCGCGCGGTTATAGTGGTACGTCAGGGGGTTTTTTTCACGGGATTTTTTGCTTGTCAGCGCTTCATAGGCGGCGAACCACGCTTCGGGGTCGCACTCCTTGTTGTAAAGATCGAAATAGGGACGGTAGCAGAGCTTAAGCAGCGGCCGCATGGAAAGGAACCCCGCGGCGATCAGCGCGACCGTCAGATACCAGGGGATAAAGCCGAAGCGGACCTCCGTCTGCGGGAGCGCGAAGCGCGTGTCGGTGAAAAAGATCAGCGCGGTCGCAAGGGAGACGGAAGCGAGGATCAGCAGCAGCCGGTTCCTTTTCACCTTCTTCACGACCATCTGACTCCTTTGCAGTTCTTCGTTCGTCATAGACCTCTCCTCCTTTTGTTTTTCTGTAGACTTTCTGATGAAACGGGGAACGCCGGGCGCTTACGCGCCGGGTCAACGCTCTTCGCCGCGCGCGATCTCGACCATGATCGCGCATTCCATGCGCTTCTTAAACAGTTCGCAGCCGTATTTATACACGCCCTTCACGCTTCCGGTCGCGTGGTAGGCGTTGGCGGCGCAGCCGCCCGAGCAGTAGAGCTTCGCCCAGCAGTCGCGGCATTCTTCGCGGGCGTAGACGCTGCAGGAGGCGAATTCCTCCTGCGCTTCGCGGTTGACGACGCCGTTCCATATATCGCCGAGCTTGTATTTCTCTTCGCCCACGAACTGGTGGCAGGGGTAGAGGTCGCCCCGGGGGGTGACCGCCATATATTCGGTGCCCGAGCCGCAGCCCGAGATGCGCTTGTACACGCAGGGGCCGCCCTTCAGGTCGATCATATAGTGGTAAAAGGTGAAGGGGCGCCCTTCCTTGCGGCGGCGGATCATCAGTTCCGCCAGTTTTTCATACTGCCGCAGCACGACCGGCAGATCCGCTTTCGTCAGCGCCGCCGGATCGTTTTCCGCGCAGACCACCGGCTCCATACTCAGTTCCGTGAAGCCGAGGTCGAGCATCGTTTCAATATCTTTGAGAAAATCCGGGTTGGCGTGGGTGAAGGTGCCGCGCATATAGTAGTTCTTCCCGCCGCGCGCCTCGACCAGCCGCTTGAATTTCGGCACGATGCGGTCGAAGGAGCCGTTGCCCGCATAGTCCACGCGGAAGCGGTCGTGGATCTCCTTCCTGCCGTCAAGCGAGAGCACGACGTTCGAGCATTCGCGGTTGCAGAAGTCGATCACGTCGTCGTCGATCAGCATCCCGTTGGTGGTCAGCGTGAAGCGGAAATTCTTGCCTTTTTCTTTTTCGATGCCGCGCGCGTAGGCGACCAGCTTCTTGACGACGTCGAAATTCATCAGCGGCTCGCCGCCGAAGAAGTCGACTTCGAGATTTCTGCGGCTCCCCGAATTCTCAACGAGGAAATCCAGCGCCCGCTTGCCCACCTCGTAGGACATGAGCGCCCGCTCGCCGTGGTATTTTCCCTGACTTGCGAAGCAGTAGGAGCAATTCAGGTTGCAGGTGTGGGCGACGTGCAGGCAGAGCGCTTTGACGACGCCCGCGGTCTTCTTTTTCAGTTCGCCCGCCATCGGCTCGAAAACGTCGGGCGAAAAGAGCTTGCCCGCGTTTTTGAGCGCCGTCACTTCGTTATAGCAGAGTTCCAGCTCCTCTTTTGTGACCGTCGCGTCGCTTTCGTATTTTTTGAGCAGGGAAGAGACGATCTCCTCCTTTGACGCGGTTTCATAGAGCGCGATGAGGTCGTAGGCGACGTCGTCGACGACGTGGATGCTGCCGGAGCAGACGTCCAGTACGATATTGTATCCGTTCAGCTTGTACTGATGTACCATAGGTTCTCCCGTACTGAAAACGCCGCCTGCTGCGGCGGCGTTTTCAGATATGTGATCTTTCGATTACTTATTCTTGTTCTCGCACTTCTGATTTGCGATGCCGCAGCTGGTCTTGCAGGCGGACTGGCAGGACGTCTGGCATTCGCCGCAGCCGCCCTTTTTGGCGCTCTCGCACAGATCGCGGGTCTCGACGGTCTTGATGTGTTCCATAATTACCTCCGTAAAGCGATATCGTTCACCGTACACATTCTACCATTCCTTTCCCCTTTTGTCAAGGGACTTTTTTGTTTTCCTTGCAAAAATGTATGCGTCCGCGCCGGCGTTCCCTCTGAAAATGACCTCTCCGGACCGTCCGTGATGGCAAACGGAGAGTCCGGAGAGGTTTTGTAAGGGAGAAAACGGTTTTTTGACGGACGTTCCGGCGCGCTCCTGTTGCCGGAGGCGGGTCCCGAACCGTTTATTTTTTTCGTTATTCCGCGTTTTTCAGCGCTTCGACCATATCGATCTTCCTGTTCTTCCGCGCGACCGCCCATCCGACGAAGAGCGACACGCCGAAGGTCAGCAGGATCGAAACGGTATAGGTCAGGGGACCGAGCATCAGCTTCAGTTCATATTCCGACGCGAGCGCCGAAAGCATCCAGTAGAGCGTTCCGAGCCCCGCGGGAAGTCCGAGGATCACGCCGATGACGGTCAGCCATACGTTCTGCGAGATCAGCAGTCTGCCGATCTTTTTGCTTCTGAATCCGAGCACCTTGAGCGTGGCGAGCTCGCGCGAGCGTTCGACGTAGCTCATCACGCCGAGGTTGTACAGCACGACGGTCCCGAGGATCACGGCGGCGATCACGAGGATGATCACCATGCCGTCCATGATCGCGACGAAGCTTCCGAAGCTGTCCATGAGCTGGCGCTTGTCCTGCTTGCCGGCGATCAGCTCCGAGGAGGGGATCTCGTCAGAAGTTTTCTCTGTGTAGACGGCGGATATACTGTAGTCGATCCCGAGATCGTTTGCGAGCTTGTCGGTCATCGTGACGCTCTCGGTCATGATCGAACGGTTATAGCCGACGACCTTCACACGGTAGGTCTTGTCGCCGCCGTAGGGTGAAAACTCAAGATATTCCCCGATCTTTGCTCTGTCTGAAAGCCGCAGGCAGAGGTACACGCCGTCGTCGCGCAGATCGATCGGATCGTTGCCGGCGTCTATGACGTCGAACCTGCCCTTGTCGTTGTGAACGATATCGAGCGTCGCGGTGTAACCGTCGATGCTGACGCCCGCGTAACTTTCCCAGTCGGCGTCAAGGTCTTCGATCAGACCCTTCGCCCTCTCATAACCGGTGCCTTCGACGAGATTGACCTTCGTCGCGTAGTGCGAAACGCCGTTGTCGAGCAGATCCAGAAAGCCCGCCATGGTATCGCGCATCCCGAGCCCGCCGACGAGCAGGATCATGCATCCGACGATCCCGACGAGCGTCATTGCGAAGCGGCTCTTGTGGCGCATGAGATCCCTGAGGTTCCACTTCGTCGCGAAGCCCAGTTTCCCGATGAACGGAAGACGTTCGAAAACAGACCGTTTCATCTTTTTCGGCGTATAGGGACGAAGCGCGTCCGCCGCCGTTCCCCTGAGCTGCGCGCGCACCGACAGGAAACTGATGAGCGTGAGAAGCAGGATGGCGCAGACGATCACCGGCCAGCAGAAGGCGGGCGTCGCCGCCGTCCAGTCGGGCATATCGAAATAGGTGCCCATCATGCCGTTCTCGCTCATGACCGCCTTGCAGACGAAATAGCCGAGCACGCTGCCGAGCGCCGAGCCGACGATCCCGATGAACAGTCCGTAGAAGGAATAATGCAGCAGGATCGCGCGGTTCCTGAAGCCGAGCGCTTTCAGGACGCCGATCTGCGTTTTCTCTTTGGCGGCGATGCGGTGCATCGTCGTCACCATCGTCAGGATCGCGATGGCGAGGAAGAGGACGGGAAGGATCGAGCCCATCGCTTTGCCCTCGGTCGCCTCGCCCATCGCCTCCTTATATACCGCGTGGTCCTCCTTCGGCACGACCATCAGCGTCCTGCCGAGTTTCTCCCGCACGGCGTCCTCGAGCGCTTCCTTTTCCATGCCGGAGCGCAGGTTGATCTGCGCGTACACCCTGTTTTCCGCCGTTTCGAGCATCTCTTCGGTCACGGCTTCCGCCGCCTGCCGCCTTGCCGCGTCAGCCGGTACGCCCGCCGCGGTCAGTTGTTCGGCGACCGTCTTTTCGGCTTTTTCGCGCAGGATCGCTTTCAGTTTCGCCGGGGAAATACAGGCGTAGCCGAAAACGTGAAAGTCGGGCATGACCTGATTGCTGTCGGCAAGGCAGATCATGTGCTCGCCCGACTTGATCAGACCGACCGTTTCGCAGTCAAATCTCGTTCCGTGGAATTCGAGCGTGACCGTGTCGCCGATCCCGATGCCGTTCAGTTTTGCGAACTTGTCGGACAGCCACACGCCGTCGCCTCCGGCGTCGTAGTCCCTTCCGCTCATCAGCGTGAAGGTGGAGACGGTATAGTTCTCCGACACGTCGAGCGCGAGGGATTTCTTGCCGTCGCCGATGAGTTCAACGTTGACCGACAGGTATCTCGTCGCGGCGTCGACGCCGTCGATCGAGGCGATCTTATCCAGATCGTCCCGGGTGAAGCCGTTCTCGGAATACAGACGGTAGTCGGCGTATTTCGTATCGTCAAAGAAATTGAGTACGTCGTATTCGATCGTCTTCCATTCCATATTGAAGCCGAGGAAAATGCCGATCCCGAGCGTCATCATGATGATCATTGAGATGAACTGCGCCTTGTAACACCACGCGGTACGGAGCAGTTTCTTTAACAGTATCACCACTCTACCTCGTCGGCGGAAAGAGGACTTTCCTGCTCCTCGACCGAGCGGATCTTTCCGTTCCTGACGCGGATCACGACGTCCGCCATTTTTGCGATATTCTGATTGTGCGTGACGATGACGATCGTCTTGCCGTAGTTTCTCGCCATTTCGAGCAGAAGTTTCAGCACCATGACGCCGGTCTCGGAATCCAGCGCGCCCGTCGGCTCGTCGCAGAGCAGGATCTTCGGATTCTTGCACAGCGCGCGGGCGATGGAAATGCGCTGCTGTTCGCCGCCCGACAGTTCCGAAGGGAAGTTTTGGAGGTGGTCCGAAAGACCGACCCTGTCGATGACGTCCCTTGCGTCAAGCGCGTTTTTCGATATTTCCGATACGAGCCGGACGTTCTCTATGACGGTCAGCGTCGGGATCAGGTTGTAGAACTGGAACACGAAGCCGACGGTCGACGCGCGGTAATCCGCGAGTTCGTTGTCTGTGAGCTTCGAGATGTCCGCGTCCGAGACGGTGATCGTTCCTTCGCTGGGGCTGTCCAGCCCGCCGAGCAGATTGAGCAGCGTGCTTTTGCCCGCGCCCGACGGGCCGAGGATCACGACGAATTTCCCCTCGTCCAGGGTGAAACTGACGTGATCCAGAGCCCGCAGTTCGTGTTCTCCGCTCCTGTAAATTTTTGATACGTTGTCAAACCGTACGATCGTTTTCATTGCTTGCTTTTCCCGCAGGAGCAGTTCATTCCGCACGTCGCACAGTTTCCCGTGCATCCGCCTTTTCCTTTCTTTTTATCTCTTACAAGGAAGAATACGGCAAGTCCGATCACGATCAGGACAGCCGCCGCCGCGACGACCGTCGCCGCGTTCTCCGCGATCCATGCGAACATGGCGATTTTGCTCCTTTCATTCGTTATTCTGTTCTCGGATTAAATTCAGATCTTCACTTTCTGCGTCAGTTTCGTCGCTTCCTTATACTTCTTGAAGAAGAGCATATAGACCATGAGCCCGAGCAGGGCGCACGCGGCGACGAGTCCGATCACGTTCACGACGGTGCCCGCGCCGGTCGCGAGATTGCCCGTGAAGAGGTTGCCGAACTGATTGATCATCAGCGCGATCGCATACGCGAAGCCGCACTGGTAGCCGATCGCGAACCACGTCCATTTCGCATTGTTCATTTCGCGCTTGATCGCGCCGATCGCCGCAAAGCAGGGCGCGCAGAGCAGATTGAACACGAGGAAGGAGAAGCCGGCGATCTGCGGGACGTCGAAGGACGCTTTGATGCCCGCCCAGTCGCCGTAGAGGATGCCCATCGTTCCGACGATGTTCTCCTTGGCGACCAGTCCCGTGACCGACGCGACCGCGGCTTTCCAGTTGCCCCAGCCGAGCGGCGCGAAGATCCAGGCGATGCCCTTGCCGATATACGCGAGGATCGAATTGCCCATTTCCTCCTCGGCGAGCATTCCGAACGAGCCGTCGACCCATCCGAAGTAGGAGGTGAACCATACGACGACGGTGGACAGAAGGATGATCGTGCCCGCTTTCTTAATGAACGACCAGCCGCGCTCCCAGGTGGAGCGGAGGACGTTGCCGACGGTGGGCAGATGGTATGCGGGAAGTTCCATTACGAACGGCGCGGGATCGCCCGCAAATTTCTTGGTCTTCTTCAGCATGACGCCCGACACGATGATCGCCGCCATACCGATGAAGTACGCCGAAACGGCGACCCAGGGGGATTTTCCGAACAGCGCGCCGGCGACCATGGCGATGAAGGGAAGTTTTGCGCCGCAGGGGATGAAGGTGGTCGTCATGATCGTCATACGGCGGTCGCGCTCGTTTTCGATCGTTCTCGACGCCATGATCCCCGGGATCCCGCAGCCGGTGCCGACGAGCATCGGGATGAAGGATTTGCCCGAAAGACCGAATCTTCTGAAGATACGGTCAAGCACGAAGGCGATACGCGCCATATAGCCGCACCCCTCGAGGATCGCCAGGAGCAGGAACAGAACGAGCATCTGCGGAACGAATCCGAGCACGGCGCCCACGCCCGCCACGATGCCGTTCTGAATGAGTCCGTAGAGCCATTCGGGTACGCGGGGCGCTCCGTCGTCCCCGAGCAGCGCTTTGTCTAAAAGCGCCGGGACGCCCGGTACCCACACGCCGTCGTCGGCGGGATCGGGTTCGTCAAAGCCGTTTTCGTCAAAGTATGCGACGGCTTCCTTGAACGTCATGCCGTTCGTTTCTTCCTCGTCCGCGTCGTCCGGCACTTTGTCGAAATACACGGTGAGCGTCGAAACCTCGAGCGTTTCGTCGTCGATGACGTCGACTGTTGAGGAAGTCTTTTCGGACGTGAACGCTTTGAGCGTTCCCTTCAGCAGGTCGGGATCGAACGCGTCGTCTTCGGTGTCGAATTCGATGCCGTAAGCCGCGAGCGCGTTCACCGCCGCCTCATAGTTTTCCGCCTTTTCCTCATAAGCGCCCGAGCCGATGCCGAAAAGATGATAACCGTCTCCGAACAGCCCGTCGTTCGCCCAGTCGGTCGCAAAGGAGCCGACCGTGACCATTGAAATATAGTATACGAGGAACATGACGGCGGCGAAGATCGGAAGCCCCAGCCACCTGTTCGTGACGATTTTGTCGATCTTGTCGCTCTTCGTCAGCGTTTTTTCTCTTTTCTTCCTGTAGCACGCCTTGATGACCTCGGCGATGTAGAGATAACGTTCGTTCGTGATGATGCTCTCGGCGTCGTCGTCCAGTTCCTTTTCGGCTGCGGCGATGTCGCTCTCGACGTGCTCCTTCGTTTTCTCATCGAGCGACAGCTGCTCCATGACCTTGTCGTCGCGCTCGAAGACCTTGATCGCATACCAGCGCTGCTGTTCTTCCGGCAGACCGTGAACGACCGCCTCTTCGATATGCGCTAACGCGTGCTCGACCGGACCGGAAAAACTGTGCTGCGGGACGGTCTTTTCGCCTTTTGCCGCGGCGATCGCCGCTTCCGCCGCTTCCGTTACGCCCGTTCCCTTGAGCGCCGAGATCTCCACGACCTTGCAGCCGAGCGCCTTTGACAGCGCGTCGGTCCTGATGACGTCCCCGTTCTTTCTGACGACGTCGATCATGTTGATCGCGACCACGACGGGGATGCCGAGTTCGGTCAGCTGCGTGGTCAAGTAAAGGTTTCTTTCAAGGTTCGTGCCGTCCACGATGTTGAGGATCGCGTCGGGACGCTCGCCGATCAGATAGTTCCTTGCGACGACTTCCTCGAGAGTGTAGGGTGAAAGAGAGTAGATGCCGGGAAGGTCCGTGACGGTCACGCCGTCGTGCTTTTTCAGTTTTCCTTCCTTCTTTTCGACCGTCACGCCCGGCCAGTTCCCCACGAACTGATTCGAGCCGGTGAGAGCGTTGAAAAGCGTGGTCTTGCCGCTGTTGGGGTTGCCGGCAAGCGCAATTCTGATATCCATACGATGATTCCTTTCCTGTTTTGATAGTATCGGCGCATTCGGCGCGCCGGGTTGAGCGCGCTTATTCGACCTCGACCATTTCGGCGTCGGCTTTGCGCAGCGAGAGTTCGTACCCTCTGACGTTCAGTTCCATCGGATCGCCGAGCGGCGCGACCTTCCGCACGTAGATCTCGACGCCCTTCGTGATCCCCATGTCCATGATGCGGCGCTTGACGGCGCCCTCACCGTGCAGTTTCAGCACCCGGACGGTCGATCCGACCGGCGTTTCACGCAGCGTTTTCATATTGTTTCCTCCGTTTTCGTTTTTCTGATTATCTATGCAGCGGATCAGATCATGATCCTTTTTGCCATATCGGCGTTGATCGCCAGACGCGAATCCTTGATTCTGACGATCACGTTCTCACCGAGCGCGCTGATCACCGTGACCGTCGCGCCGACGGTGAAGCCCAGGTCCTCCAGATGCTTCCTGATCTCCGGACTGCCCCCGACCTTTTTGACGATCTGTTCTTCTCCGGGGGATGCAAAGCAAAGCGGCATCATACCGTACCGTCCTTTCTTTATAGCGTATTCTGCGGCGGACCTTGCCTGCGTGTGGTTAGCGTACGCTAACCGAAAGCGCGTAAAACAAAGTTAGCCGCAACTAACTCACAGTGACATTATAGTTAGTTTCGGCTAACTTGTCAAGAGGTTTTTGAAAAAAACTTGAAAAAAACCGGCGGACGTGATACAATCATATTTGTATAAGGAACAGGGAAGGGGGGACCGTCTTGCTTGCGTTGAATTTGCTGCTGATAAACGACGATAACGATCGCAGTACGGTGGAAGTGATATTCAGGACTTATCAAAAGGAATTTATGTATCTGGCGCTCTCTCTGGTCCACAGCAGGGAAGACGCGGAGCGCGCATGGCGCGCAGTGAAATCGCTGCGCGGTGAAATCGTCTGCGATGGTGAAATCGAACACTTCGTGTTCGGTGAAATCCGCCTCGATGGCGGGCTGAGAAGAAACGGGCGCGGAGCGCCTTTGTTTAGGAGCCACCCTTTCGGAAAGGGTGTCAGAGGAGCCTTCCCCGATGGGGGAAGGTGGCGCTTGTCGCCGGATGAGGCAAAACACTACCGTTGGGCTATGGCGTCGGCGACGCCGACAGAATGATATCTTGATTATCTGCGATAAATATGAAGACGGTAATGAATACCTGCTCTTTTTTCTATTCTTTTATCATAAGTTATACGCAGTCTGTTTTTTATATAGTCTGATATCCGGAAGCAGACAATTCGATTGTGAATAACCTATACTTTGTACACGCAATTGTTCCGGTAAAGCAGTGACGCGCCGATTATTTCGTCGGCT
>JAFTCT010000013.1 GCA_017454525.1 Clostridia bacterium | reverse complement strand
TTGGAGGACGCAGTCCGCGCGCGGTAAAGTGGATTTCAAACATAAATCAACAACACAAAAGACGCAGTCCGCGCGAGGTAAACCGCATTTCAGTTCAAAAACGACAAAACAGCGGACGCAGTTCGCGCCGGATAAATCAAACGTCATTTCAAACCGCGCCAAAAAAGACGGACGCCGCATTCGGGCGGCAAATCCGTCTTTTTTCATACCCTTTTCACAGTAGGAAAGCTTTTGCGGGGGTTCCCGGGGACGCTTTTCTCGAAAAGCGCCCCCGGGTCGCGTTCTCCGGTCGTTCTCCCGAAAAGCGCCCCCGGGGCGAACTTTGTAACTCAAAAAGCGCTCCCGTTCACTGTTCAAATCCGTTTTTCAATCCGCGATCCTGACGGTCTGCAGATAACCGATCGCCGCTTCTCTTGCGGAAGCGTTATCGGCGTCGCACGTGCATAAGACGAACCAGAAGGCGCTCTTTCCTTCATAGCACGCGCAGACGGAGCAAACCGATTTCCCGTCGGCGTCCGTGACGTACTCAAAGAAGTGAAGGTCCCCGGCGCTTTCGTCCTTGATCGCGAAATGCTCCGCAAGAGAGTTCTTCACAAAAACCGTATAGGCGTTCAGATCCATTTCAAGGAGGCTCTTGTCCTGCCGCGCAAACACGATCTCCGTTTCTTTGTTCGCGTAAGCGGCGGTCGCGTTGCCGTAGCGGTCGGAGCAATCCTTGAAATTGCCGCGCAGGGTAACGGTCAGTTCCATTACCGTAAACTCCTTCGGCGAATTTCTGCGCGCTGCGTTGATCGCCGTACCGACGGCGACGCCGACAGCGATGCCGATCAGGACCGAAATGATCAGCGCGATCATGCCGTAGCGGGTGCTCTTTTTTCTTGATCCGACCGCGTTGGGCGCGAGGTTTCCGTCGATACGGAAGGCGTTGCCCGCGGCGGGGTCAAAACAGTTCTGTCCCGAGAGCGACACGTCGCCCTCCGCGGGCAGCGCGTACTGCTCGACGCAGTATTTTTTGCTTATTTTGTCGGCGATGATATAGATCTTTTTCTCCCCTTCGGGGATCTCAAAGGAGGCTGTTTCGCCGTTGCGCAGAAGCCCGAGCAGGCGGGTGTTACGCCCGTCGATCACGAGGTCGCCCGCTTCGTCCTCGATATAGACCTTCATCTTTCCGAGGCAGGCGATCAGACTTTTTCTTCTTTCGATCGTCAGCGTTCTCATCATCCGTTACTCTCCTCCTTGTCATCATAGACCGCGCAGCCGTGTTTCCCGCTCTTCTTCGCGCGATAGAGCGCCAGATCCGCCTTCTTGAAGAGTTCGTCCGGATCGACGCCGTCGTAGCCGAAGGCGATGCCGGCGGTGACGGAAACAGCGGGGCAGCTGCCCTCTTCATTTGACAGTTCTTCGTTGATGCAGACGATCTTATCGGTAATGCCCGCCGATTTTTCCGGCGTGGTATTCTCGGCGATCACCACGAATTCATCGCCGCCCACGCGGAACATCCAGTCTTCGGCGCGGAAATACTTCTGCATCGCCGCCGTCATACGCTTGAGCGCGGCGTCGCCGACGTCGTGCCCGAACGTATCGTTGATCGTTTTGAAATCGTCGATATCGACGAGGATCAGCGCTGCGCGGGAGAGATCGGTCGAACGGCAATGTTCGTCAAAGCCGCCGCGGTTATACAAGCCCGTCAGTTTGTCGTGAGACGCCTTATAGGCGAGATGCTTTCTTCTCTCCTTATTGCTCTCGTACATCTGGTTATAGGTCGCCGCCAGGTAGCGATACTCGTACGCGCCCTCGACCGGAAGCGGCTTATCGGCGCGGATCTCGGGGATCGCCTTGACGAGCGGGCTGATGACCTGAAGCGAAGTCAGCACGATCACCAGAATGACCGTCACGATGAGCAGGATGATCAGGATCTGCTGCCGGAAGAGACGGCCGCTGAGAAGCTCCATCGACGCGCTCTGCGCGCGCTCGGTCTCGTCGATCAGACTGCCCAGGCAGTTCTCGGTCTCGCGGCTGATCGCGTCCTTCTCGAGGTGATAGATCTCGTCGTGTACCATACTGCGCGCGAGTTCCTCCTTTTCCGCGGAGGAAAGCGCGGCGTCGGCGACGGTCAGCGTGACGTTTCTGATCTCCTCCGGAAGGACCGCGGGATCAAAGCCCTGCGCTTCCGCCATCAGACGCATCGAATAGTATTCGCGCTGCATCAGGTGGACCGAATTCTCCATCGCTTTCAAAAGCGACTGATAGGCGCGCGAACCGTCCAGTTCCACTTTCAGTTTCTCGATCGCGAGGTCGCGGCGTTTCGTCTCGTTGGCTTCCTTAAAATAGTTGTTCATGAACTCGATCTTGCCGGTCACGGCGAAGCACTGCACCTGATCGGTCAGATAATCGGAAGCGGCCTGCAGATCGTTCGCGCACTGCTGGCAGGAGATATACTGCTCGGTCGCGTCGCGCATCTGCTGATATCCCTGCGTCGTGCGGTAGGTCGAAAAGAGGATCAGCACCGACACCACAAGGGTGATCGCCGCCATGAAATAGTTGAGCTTCTTGAGCGAGACCCCTCTGATCTTCCGCTCCTTATTCTTTTCGGTACCGTCCGCCGGTTTTCTGCTCATTGTTGCTTCCCCCCCGTTTACTGTAATTATTCGTAATTCTCGGTCGTGACATTGAATTTCAGCGTGACCGGCGGCGCGTCGCGCAGGGTGAGAGTCAGCGTCGCCCAGCCCTCTTCCCCGGTCGTACGCAGATAGAGCCCGCCCATTCCGCCGCGCAGGACGGTCTCCTTCCAGCCGTAGACGGCAAGCGGACCCGTGACCTCGACCTTTACAGGTTCTGACAGATAGGGCAGCAGATTGCCGTTTTCATCCACGGCGCGCAGGCGGACGGATACCGCCTCATAGGTATCGCCCGGCACGATCACCGTGCGGTCGGGCTTCGCTTCAAGCCGCAATTCGGTCATCGGCGTCTTGTTCACCGTCCTGACCGTCACGCCGTCGCGCAGCGCCTCGAAGCGGTAGACCGCTTTCCGGTCGCCCCAGTTGCCGAGATACTTTCCGTACAGCGCGTAGGCGTCCTTGAACTTCATACCGTAAAAGAGCGTCGCCCGCAGCGCGCGCAGATAGAAGAGGGTCGACGGGCGCTTCCCGCCGGTCACGGCGTATTCGTTCAGGATCGCCTTGACGAGCTTCGTTTTCCGCTTTGAAAAGCCCTCGGCGTCCATCGCGTCGCCGATCAGATCGTCGATCTCGATCGGCGGGTGGGCGAGATGCCCGAAGCGCTTGCTCTTCGCTTTGAACTCCTTGATGAAGACGTCGTTCTTATAGACCCGCACGGCGTCGGCGTTCGTCAGCGCATACAGCCTGCCCCGGATGCTCGCGGGATGCTCGCCGATCTCCATGGAGGAGGAGATCTCCAGCATCGGCAGCGGACTTCCCTCGGCGGCGTAGACCGCGGCGGCAAATTTCGGATTGCGGAACATATCGAGCACGCCGTGATAGCAGATCCGGTCGCCCGACCCGAAATCGCAGTGGGTATTGTAGTCGAACATACACCAGCCGAACGATCCGGCGATCTCTCTCTCCGCCGCGACCGCGTCGAGGACCGTCGCGTGCCGCAGCGCCTGTTCCAGCCGGTGCTCCTCGTCGTCAAAGGACTTGGTCGGGAACATATGCCCGCCGTATTCGGTCACGAGATAGCCCTTTGAAACGTCGGAGGTGACGTTTTTCTTCTTTTCACAGCCGGCGTTTTCCCCGCTGTGAACGAAATCGTTATAGGTATAGACGTCCTCAAGAAGGTGACTTTTCTTGATGCAGCGCACGCCGCCGGTCTGCCGGGTCGGGTCGAGCTTATGCGCCTCCGCGTTGGTCGCGGCGTACAGCTCGTCGTCGTCGGACGACTCGTTGATGCGCACGCCCCAGAGGATCACCGACGGATGGTTGCGGTACTGCGTCACCATTTCCCGCACGTTCTTCAGCGCCTGCTTCTTCCAGTTCGTCCCGCCGATATGCTGCCAGCCGGGGATCTCGGTAAAGACGAGCAATCCCAGTTCGTCACAGCGGTCGATAAAATGCTGCGACTGCGGGTAATGCGAAGTGCGCACGGCGTTCACGCCGAGTTCGTTCTTCAGGATCTCGGCGTCGAGCCGCTGCTGGGACGCCGGCATCGCATAGCCGACGTACGGCCAGCTCTGATGACGGTTGAGCCCGCGCAGCTTGAAGTATCTGCCGTTGAGGTAGAAGCCGTCCTTTCTGAATTCCGCGCGGCGGAAGCCGAAGCGGACGGTCTTGCGGTCAAGAAGCGTATCCCCCTCGTAAAGCGAGACCTCCAGCGTGTAGAGCACGGGCGATAGCGCGTCGTAGAGATGGGCGTTGCCCAGACGAAGACGCGTTTCTGCAGACTTTTCGAATTTGCCGACGGTAAGTTCGCTGCCGTCGGGCGCCAGTATCCGTTCGGAGAGGCGGTCTCCGCCCCTGCCCTCAAAGGACAACTGCGCGCACACGCTGCCCTCAAAGGCGACGCGGGCGATCTGCTCCTCGCGCATACCCTCCGTCGTCAGTCCCCTGCCCTCCGGGATCTCGGGTATGACGAACACGTCCTTAATATAGCTCTGCTCACGGAATTCAAGATACGCCTCGCGGTACAGTCCGCCGTAGGTCATATAGTCGATCACAAAGCCGAAGGGCGGCTGATTGAGATCCTCCTTGCAGTCGAGCTCGACCGTCAGCAGCAGGTCCTCCCCGGGGCGCGCCGCCTCGGTGAGTTCCGCCTCGAACGCCGTATAGCCGCAGCTGTGAAACGCCACCGGCTCGCCGTTTGCATAGACCTCGGCGTGATGTCCCGCCGCCATAAAGATCACGAACACCCGTTTGTCACCGAGATCCTCCGGCATTTTCAGCGTCTTTCTGTAACAGCAATTCTTCTGATAGACGCTCTCGTCAAAGCAGTTGAAGGGCGTAACGGCAACGGTATGCGGCAGATCGACCTTTTCCCAGTTCCCCTCCTTTTCGGAGAAGGCGCCGTCATACTGCGTTGCAAACTCCCAGCCAAAATTGAGCGGTATCCTCTCTGTCATCCCCGTCCGACCTTTCTTTTGCGCGTTTTGCGCGTTTTATTATTTCAGAATACGTTCGATCCCGGCGCCCGACAGGTGGTCGTGCGCGATCAGTTCTTCCGTCAAAGCGTCCAGTTTCTCTCTATGCGCCGACAGCTCCTCTGCGGCAAGCTCCAGCTGCTCCTTGATGATCTCCCCGATCCGCGCGTGCACTTTCTCGCCGAGCGGTCCCCGCAGGGCTTCCTCGTCGATCACCGCCGGTCCGAAGACCGGATCCATGCCGTAAACGCAGATCATTCTCTTTGCGATCCCGCTCGCGCTGCGCAGATCCGAGGAAGCCGAGGTCGAGATCCCGTCCGCACCGTAATACAGGATCTCCGCGGCGCGTCCGCCGAGGCACGTTCTGATCCTGTCGAGCAGTTCCCTGCCGGTGTAGAGGTTCTTTTCCTCGAGATCGGGCATCACGTATCCGCCGTGATCGCCGCGTGAAACGACCGTGACGTACGACGGCTTGAAGCCGGCGCGGTAGGCAAGCAGGGCGTGTCCCGCCTCGTGCCGCGCGGTGCGCAGCGTCTCCTCGGCTTCTTTGCTGCGGCGATCGCCCGACCCGTAGCTTTCAAACGCTTCGTCGAGCGTTTCGTCGCCGACCGTCTTTTTCTTCTCCTTGAAGGCGTTGCGCAGCGCCAGTTCGATCACCGATTCCAGATCCGCAAGGCTCATACCCACGGAGCGGACGGCGATCTCGGCGATCTTCGCGTCGCTGACGCTGACGGCCGAATAGGAAGAGATCTTCTTTTTCAGATACAGTTCCCGCTCGCCGCGATCGGGCAGTTCGACGTAGATCGCGCGGTCGAACCGGCGAACGAGCGCCGCCGCAAAGTAGATGACAAAAGCCGCAAACAACAATACGGTTTCAGAATTTTCGGACAAACTGCCGAAGAATTCGATCACTTTCCGCTCCCCGCTTCTAAAAGACAATTATACGAATTTATTATAGCATACAATGCTTTGACTGTCAACCGCATTTCGACAGTTATCGGCGCAAATCAACAAGCGCGGGCGCCGGATAAAGAAGTTCCCCTCTTTCTGCCGGTCGCTACGTAAAATGCGCATAACGGAAAGAAACAAGCCGGGAAAAGGCTCTTATGATCCTTTTCCGCCGCTTGTTTCTCCCGATTTGACGGCGCAGCCGTTGAATGCCGCAGCCGCGGCTGAAGCTTCGCCGTGAATGAATTGCGCCTCAGCGCCCGCGGAGCGCTTCATGCGCCGCCGGACGCGATCCGTCCGGCGCGGGCAGCGCGTCAAACATCTTCCTTTTCGCGCCGAAAGGGCGCTTCACGGTTTCCCGTGAAACGCCCTGACAGGTCAAGCTTTCTTTTCTGCTTTCTTTGTCTTGTCCGCGTCCTTCTTGTCGGATGCGGGCTTCTCGTCGGAAATAAGGCGGATGAGCGCCATTTCGGCGCCGTCGCCTCTGCGCGGACCGAGCTTGAAGATCTGAACGTAACCGCCGTTCTTATCTGCAAATTCGGGTGCGATCTCGTCAAACAGCTTCTTCACCACAGATTCCTTGGTGATGAACGCGAGCGCCTGACGGCGCGCCGCGAGCGTGTTCTTCTTTCCGATAGTGATCATCTTCTCGGTCAGAGCGCCCACTTCTTTGGCTCTGGTAAAGGTCGTCTCGATCTTCCCGTTTTCAAGAAGAAAAGTGACCATGCCTCTGAGCATCGCGTTTCTGTGTGCTGTGGGGCGTCCGAGTTTTCTGGTTCCCGGCATTTCAGGTCCCTCCTTAGTTCAAATTCATTCGAAGCCGATCAGTCGTCCTCGGGCTTGAGCGTGAGACCCAGGCTCGCGAGTTTGCTGATGACTTCTTCCAGTGACTTCTTCCCAAGATTTCTGACCTTGATCATTTCGCTCTCGGTCTTCTTGGTCAAATCTTCTACGGTGTCAATGCCTGCTCTCTTCAGGCAGTTGAAGGAACGAACAGACATGTCAAGATCCTCGATAGTCATCTCAAGGACTTTTTCTTTGATGGTTTCCTGGCGTTCTACCATGATCTCTGCCTTCTTCGCGTCGTCCGTGAGGTTGACGAAGAGGTTGAGATGCTCATTGAGAATCTTGGCTCCGAGAGATACTGCCTCTTTCGCGGTAATGGTACCGTTGGTCAGCACCTCAAGAGTAAGCTTATCATAATCAGTGATGTTGCGAACGCGGGTATTTTCCACCTTGTAGCTGACGTTGTAAACAGGCGTGTAGATCGAGTCGGTATAGATGACGCCGATCGCCGCGGTGTTCTGCTGCTTGTTCTTCTCCTGTGACACGTATCCGCGGCCGTGGTCAAACGTCAGTTCCATGTAAAACCGTGCGTTTTCAGACAGGGTCGCGATGTGACGGTCGGGATTGAGAATTTCGATCTCTGCGTCGGGCTTGATGCTGCCCGCGGTCACTTCACCGGGGCCCGTCATCTCGATCACGCAGGTCTTGCGGCCTTCGCAATGGAGCTTTGCCACGATCCCCTTGACGTTCAGGACGATCTCGGGCACGTCTTCCTTGACGCCCGGAATGGTCGAGATCTCATGGACGACGCCGTCGATCTTGATGCAGATGACCGCAACGCCCGGAAGCGAGCTGAGCAGTACTCTGCGCAGTGAGTTGCCGAGGGTCGTGCCGAAGCTTCTCTCGAGCGGCTCCACAGTGAATACGCCGTGTGTTCCGTCTTCGCTTAAATCTGCTGTTACGATATTGGGCTTCTCTATTTCAATCATATTTTCCTCCTTGCACTTTAGTAGATCACGATTTTGTGATGACCGGTCCGGTGACGAACACCGGATCGGCGCCGATGTCGGAGGCTGTCAATTACTTGGAGTACAACTCGACGATCAACTGTTCTTCGAAGTCGAAATCAATGTCGCTTCTCTCGGGGATCGCGACGACCTTCGCCTTGAAGTTTTCGCTGTCGCATTCAAGCCACTTGGGGGTGACGCGCGTTGCCTGCATCTTCTCCATGAGTTCCTTGAATTTGGGCGAGTTCTTGCTCTCTTCTCTGACAGTGATCTCGTCTCCTACCTTCACGCAAAGGGAAGGGATGGTCACCTTTTTGCCGTTCAGACGGAAGTGTCCGTGCAGAACGAGCTGACGCGCGTCCCTGCGGCTCTCCGCCATACCCATTCTGTAGACGACGTTGTCAAGACGTCTCTCAAGCAGGCTGAGCAGGTTTTCACCGGTAACGCCGCTCTTCTTGGTCGCTTTTTCGTAGTACTTCGCAAACTGGCCTTCCTGCACGCCGTAAAATCTCTTTGCGGTCTGCTTTGCGCGCAGCTGGAGTCCGTACTCTCTCATCTTCTTGCTCTGTGCGCCGTGCTGTCCGGGAGCAGAGCTTCTGCGTTCGAACGCGCATTTGCCGGTCAGGCATCTTTCACCCTTCAGATACAGCTTTCTGCCTTCTCTGCGGCAGAGTCTGCAAGCGGGTCCTGTATATCTTGCCATAATGCTATTCCTCCTTGTTTCGTCAAACGCGTCTGCGTTTCGGCGGACGGCATCCGTTGTGGGGAATGGGGGTGACGTCTTTGATCATGGTCACCTGCAGTCCTGCGGTCTCAAGCGCTCTGATCGCCGATTCTCTTCCGGGTCCGGGTCCCTTGACGTAGACTTCCACAGTCTTCATGCCCTGATCCGCCGCGAGCTTGCCGGCGGTTTCGGATGCGGTCTGTGCTGCGAAAGGAGTGGACTTTTTCGATCCTCTGAAGCCCATTTCGCCGGCAGACGCCCACGACACCGCGTTTCCGTTCTGGTCGGTGATGGTAACGATTGTGTTGTTGTAAGTCGAACGGATATGCACCGCGCCTTTTTCGACGTTCTTCTTCTCGCGGCGTTTTCTGACCACTTTCTTCGTTGTCTTAGCCATCGAACTCTACTCCTTTCAATTATTTCTTCTTGTTTGCGATCGTCTTCGCAGGGCCCTTTCTGGTCCTTGCGTTGGTCTTGGTTCTCTGTCCTCTTACGGGCAGACCTTTTCTGTGACGGATACCGCGATAGCAGTTGATCTCCACCATTCTCTTGATATCCATCGCCACGTCGCGGCGGAGATCGCCTTCCACCGTGTAGTGCGCTTCGATTTCATCACGAATCTTCGCGATTTCTTCTTCTGTAAGATCCTTCGCTCTCTTGTCGGGATCGATTCCGGTTCTTGCCAGAATGTCGTTGGAGCTCTTTCTGCCGATACCATAGATATAGGTCAGAGCGATTTCCATACGCTTTTGGTTCGGGATGTCAACACCAGCTATACGAGCCATATTGTATCTCCTTATCTTGTTGTGGATTTGTTATCCTTGCGTTTTCTCTGCGGCCGCAGCTCAGCCTTGCTTCTGCTTGTGCTTCGGGTTCTCGCAGATCACCATGACTTTGCCTTTGCGCTTGATGATCTTGCATTTCTCGCAGATCTTCTTCACCGAGGGTTTAACCTTCATAGTTTATGCACCAGCCCTTTCTTATTTTCCGCGCCAGGTGATTCGTCCCTGCGTCGGCTCGTAGATCGAGATCTCGACGGTGACTTTATCACCGGGCAATACCCAAATATAGTTTTGTCTCAGCCTGCCCGAGATCTTCGCGGTCACGATGTGTCCCGTGGTAAGCTTGACTTTGAACGTCGCGTTCGGGAGCGCTTCCAGAACGACGCCCTCAAATTCCATCACATCTTCTTTAGACAGAAAAATCACTCCTTCCGTAAAACAACGTCCGCTTCAGTCGACCTTGGTCAAGAGCTCAACGCCGTGATCGGTGAGCGCGACGGTGTGCTCGTAATGGGCGGCGAGACTTCCGTCGGAAGTCACCACGGTCCATTTGTTGGGCAGCACGCGCACGTGCCAGTCTCCGGCGCACACCATCGGTTCGATCGCGATCACCATGCCCGTGAGCAGCCTCAGTCCCTTGTGGGGAAGTCCGTAATTCGGGACGTTCGGGTCCTCGTGGAGATCGTGTCCGACTCCGTGCCCGACGTAATCCCGTATCACGTTGAAGCCCTCGCGTTCCACGCAGGTCTGAACGGCGTTTCCGACGTCGCCCAGGCGATTGCCGGGGACGACCGCGCCGAGCCCCTCGAAGAAGCTCCTCTTCGTCGTTTCGACCAGTTTCACCGCTTCCGGTGAACCGTTTCCCGCAATAAAGGTGTTCGCGCTGTCACCGTGATAGCCGCGGTAAAATGCGCCGACGTCGATCTTGACTACGTCTCCGTCATGCAGCTCGCGGTCGAACGAGGGGATCCCGTGGATCACTTCCTCGTTGACGCTGATGCAGGCGCTTCCCGGGAATCCGCCGTAACCGAGGAACGAGGGCTTCGCCCCGTGGCTCTCGATATAGGTGCGTACCAGCCGGTCGAGATGACCTGTGGTGACGCCGGGCTTCACGTGCTCTCCCGCGTAGGCGAGCGCTTCGCCGGTGATCCTGCCCGCATCGCGCATGGCGATGATCTGTGATTGGTTTTTCAGTTGAATCATGTCGTACTTCTTTGACTCTTCTGTTCAGTGGATGCCGTCAATGACGGAATACACGGCGGCGGTCACGTCGTCGACGCTCACTTCGCCGTCTACCGTCTGCAGCTTGCCCGCCGCCTCGTAGTAGGCCTTGATCGGTTCAGTCTGCTTGTGGTAGGTTTCGAGACGTTCCTTCACGACCTCGGGCTTGTCGTCCTTGCGCAGCGACAGAACGGTTCCGTCCTTGTCGCAGGTGACGCCGTCCTTTGACGGATTGAACTTGACGTGGTAGGAGGCGCCGCACTTCTCGCAGCAGCGTCTGCCGCTCATCCGGTCGACGATCACTTCGTCGCGCACTTCAATGCTGATCACCAGGTCGATGCGCACGCCCATACGGTCGAGCGCTTCCGCCTGCACGACGGTGCGGGGAAATCCGTCAAGGATGAATCCCTTTTTGCAGTCGTCCTCGGCAAGGCGTTCCTTGATGATGCCGATCACGATCTCGTCGGGCACCAGCGCGCCGCTCTCGGCGTACGCTTTTGCCGCAAGACCCATCGGCGTGCCGGTTTTGATCGCCGTACGGATGATCGCGCCCGTCGAGATCGTGGGGATCCCGCAGTGCGCGCTGACTTTTTCTGCCTGTGTGCCTTTGCCGGCACCGGGCGCTCCTAAAAAGATAATGTTCACTGTTCTATTCCTCACCTGATGAGTGCGGGCGCGGGAAGGGCGGGACTCTTCGGGCCTGCCCTTCCGCTTGCCCTCTAAAACGTGATCACTCAAGGAAACCCTTGAAATTGCGCATCGTCATCTGCGCCTCGATCTCTCTCGCGGTCTCGAGAATAACGCCGACAACGATCAGCAGCGAGTTGCCCGAGAAGGAGAAGTAGGTCAAAGACCATGCCCAGTTGTAGGTGGTGCCGTTCAGTCCGAAGTTGCCGCCGATGCAGCCGAGGATCATCGGGACCAGCGCGATGACCATCAGGCAGAGCGCACCGATGAAGGTGACTCTCGAGAGGATGCGCGCGATATAGTCCGAAGTCGGCTTGCCGGTACGGATACCCGGGATCGAACCGCCGTTCTTCTTCAGGTTGTTCGCCACTTCAACAGGGTTGAAGGAGATCGCGACGTAGAAGTACGCGAAGGCGATCATCAGAAGACCGAAGATGATGATATACACCACGTTGTTCTGGTTGAAGTTGGTCGCCCATTTCCAGAACCAGTTGTCGCTCTGGGTCTTGCCTGCGAACATCGCGATGGTCGCGGGAATGGAAATGATCGACGATGCGAAGATGATCGGCATAACGCCGGTCATATTCAGTTTCAGGGGAAGGGTGGTGTTCTGACCGCCGTACATCTTTCTGCCGACTACGCGCTTCGCATACTGCACGGGCAGTCTGCGCTCGGAGTTGGTCATCCAGATCATGAACGCGATCAGTACAACGCAGAGGACCAGGCCCAATACGCCGACGATCGTTCCGATCCACCAGAGGTCGGGATGCAGGATCGTGGGACTTTCAACACCGGGAATGGTCTTGTTGAAGTTGAAGATCAGTTCGAAGATCATCGCAAGGGTCGTCGGGAACGAGGAAATGATGTTCGCTAACAGGATCATCGAGATACCGTTGCCGATGCCGCTCTCATTGATCTTCTCACCCAGCCACATGATCAGCGACGCGCCGGCGCAGTAGCAGGCGACGACCACGACCGCGGTCATTGCCTTCTCAAAATCGTTCGCGCTCGTGCCGCCGATATAGTTGATCCAGCTGTTGGAGTTCAGATAGATATAGTATCCGATCGCCGTGACAAGCGCCAGACCGACGGTGACGTAACGGGTGATCTGTGTGATCTTCTTCTTGCCGTCCTCGTCCTTGCTCATTCTCTCGAGCGCCGGAATGGCGACGCAGAGAAGCTGCATGACGATGGAGGACGTGATATAGGGAGAAATCGAAAGTGCAAAGAGGGTCGCACGGCTGAACGCTTCACCGGAGAAGATGTTCATGAACTGTAACAGTCCCGAGCTGCCCGCCATCTGCGCCTTCATTCCTTCCAGCACGTTGGGGTTGATAAAAGGAACGGGGATCTGTGCGCCGAGTCTGTAGATGACGAGAATGAAGATCGTAAAGAGGAGCTTCATTCTGACGTCCTTGACTCTCCAGATGTTGGCGATGGTTGAAAGTACCTTTTTCACTCAGACCACCTCGACCTTTCCTCCGGCCGCTTCAATCTTTTCTTTAGCGGACGCAGAAAAGACCTTCGCCTTTACGGTGAGCTGCTTGGTGAGCTCGCCGCGGCCGAGAACCTTCAATCCGTCTAATTCCTTCTTGACGATGCCCGCCTCGGAAAGAACGGTCGCATCGATGACAGCGCCGTCCTCAAAGCAGTTGAGCGCGTCAACGTTCACGATGGAATAAACGGTCGCAAATTTGTTGTGGAAGCCTCTCTTCGGAAGCTTTCTGTACAGAGGAAGCTGACCTCCCTCAAATCCCGGACGGACGCCGCCGCCCGAGCGGGCATTCTGACCCTTGTGGCCCTTGCCGGCCGTTTTGCCGTTGCCTGAGCCCGGGCCTCTGCCCTTGCGCCAAGCCGGTGCAGCAGATCCCGCCGCCGGTGAAAGTTCATGGAGCTTCATTGGTTATCCTCCTTTTACTGTTCTTCAGGCGTCGGTCTTCTCAACCTTGACAAGGTGAGAAATGATCCTGATCTTGCCTTTGACGGCGTCGTTGTCCTGCTGGACGGTGACGTCGCCGACCTTCACGAGACCGAGCGATTTCGCGACGGCGACGTGCTTGGGAAGCTGAGCGATCAGGCTGTGAACAAGTGTGATTTTCAACATTTGAATAGCCCTCCTTACGCTTTGACTTCGTCAACACTCTTGTCGCGGATCTTGGCGACCTGCTCTGCGGTACGCAGACTGCGCAGACCCTCGAACGTCGCCTTGACAACGTTGGTCGGGTTGCTGCTCCGCAGACATTTCGTACGGATATTCTTGATGCCCGCCATCTCGACGACCGCACGGACCGTCGCGCCGGCGATGATCCCGGTACCTTCAGCGGCAGGCTTCAGAAGCACTTTGCCCGCGCCGTAAACGCCGGTCACTTCGTGGGGGATGGTCGTTCCGCGCAGCGAAACCTCGATGACGTTCTTCTTCGCGTCCTCGGTGCCCTTGCGGATCGCTTCCGGCACCTCGGCGGCTTTACCGAGTCCGTATCCGACGTGTCCGGCGCCGTCGCCGACCACCACGATCGCGGTGAAACGGGCAATGCGGCCGCCCTTGACAGTCTTGGATACACGGTTGACAACGACGAGCTTTTCCTGAAGTTCAAGCTCTTCAACATTCATATTTCTTGCCATGTCTCGAACCTCCTTCAGAATTTCAGTCCGCCTTCACGGGCGCCTGCAGCGAGCTCGCTGACGCGGCCGTGATACAGATAACCGCCGCGGTCGAAGACCACTTCGGTGATTCCCTTTGCGAGTGCGCGCTCTGCAATCAGAGCGCCGACTTTTTTGGCAGCTTCCTTGTTGCCGCCGCCTTCAAAACCGCTCTCGTAAGTGGATGCGGTGCAGAGGGTCACGCCGGCAACGTCGTCAATGATCTGTGCCTGGATGTTGTTCTCAGAACGGTACACGCAAAGACGCGGTCTTTCGGGGGTACCGGAGATCTTGGCTCTGACTCTCTTGTGTCTCTTAACGCGCGCGGCGTTAGAATCCTTTTTAGATACCATTTCGATCCACTCCTTTCACTTATTTACCGGTCTTTCCGGCCTTGCGGCGGATCTCTTCGTCAGAGTACTTCACGCCCTTGCCGTGGTAGGGTTCAGGCGGTCTCTTGGCGCGGATCTGCGCTGCGATCTGTCCGACTCTCTGCTTGTCGGCGCCCTTGACGATGATGGTGTTGGGGTTCGGGACCTCGAAGGTGATGCCCGCGGGCTCTTCCATCGTGTACTTCGTCTGAGGCTGACCCGCGACCAGCGAGTGGCCGAGGTAGAGCTGCAGGACCTTGCCCTGCTTGACGGCTCTGTAACCGACGCCGACGATCTCGAGCTTCTTCTCAAAACCGGTCGTCACACCGACGATCATGTTGTGAAGCAGGGCTCTGGTCAGACCGTGAAGCGCCTTGTTTTCCTTCTCATCATCCGGACGCTCGACATGAAGATGTCCCGCTTCCTCTTTGATGGTCATGTTGGGATGAAACTTCTGTGTCAGTTCCCCTTTGGGGCCCTTGACGGTAACGGTGTTGTCTTCACCGACCGTGTAGGTAACGCCGGCGGGGATCGCAATAGACATTCTTCCGATTCTTGACATCTGTCTTTACCTTCCCTTCCGTATTACCACACGAACGCGAGGATCTCGCCGCCGATGTGTTCTTTTCTCGCTTCCTTGTCGGTCATGATGCCCTTCGACGTGGAGACGATCGCCACGCCCAGACCGTTCATGACCTTGGGCATATCCTCGCATCCCGAATAGATGCGCAGACCGGGCTTGCTGACCCTGCGGATGCCCTGGATGACCTTCTGCTTGCCCTGATACTTCAGAGTGATGCGCAGAATGCCCTGCTTGCCGTCCTCTACCAGCTGGTAGGATTTGACGTAGCCTTCGCGCACGAGAATATCGGCGATGGCTTTCTTCACGCCCGAAGCAGGAACGTCGACCGTTTCATGCTTTGCGTTGTTGGCGTTGCGGATCCTTGTCAGCATATCCGCAATGACGTCTGAAATTTGCATATTACTTTCCTCCTCTATGCAAGTTTGTATTCTTCTTGCTGCCCGCAGGGCGGCTGCCGGAGCGCGGCTGCTCGTTCGCGCCGCATCGTCCCGTCAGGGAACGAAAGCCGAATTTGCGGGCTGCATGCCGGTGGTTAAACGCGCTGTGCGTTTCCTTCCGACAGTGGAGACTTTGTCTGTGCGCTTTCGCGCTCTTCCCTCTTACCAGGAAGCCTTCTTGATGCCGGGGATCTCGCCTTTGTAGGCAAGTTCCCTGAAGCAGATACGGCAGATGCCGTATTTACGCATATAAGCATGAGGACGGCCGCAGATCTTGCATCTGTTGTATTCTCTGGTACTGAACTTCTGCTTTCTCTGCTGCTTTAAGATCATAGCGGTTTTAGCCATTTGTTCCTATCCTCCTTCTCTTACTTTGCGTAGGGTGCGCCGAGCAGCGCCAAAAGGTCTCTGCCTTCCGCGTCGGTGCGGGCGGTCGTCACGAAGACGATGTCCATACCGCGGATCTTCTCGACTTTGTCGTACTCGATCTCGGGGAAGATCAGCTGCTCTTTGAGGCCGAGCGCGTAGTTGCCTCTGCCGTCAAACGCGTTGGGGTTGATGCCCTTGAAGTCGCGCACTCTGGGGAGCGCGAAGTTGAAGAGCTTGTCGACGAACTCGTACATTCTCTCGCCGCGCAGCGTGACCTTGACGCCGATCTTCATGCCCTGACGGAGCTTGAAGTTCGCAACGGATTTACGCGCGTAGGTGGGGATCGCCTTCTGTCCCGCGATCAGGGTGACGTCGCCGATGACGTTGTCGATGGCCTTGCTGTTATCCTTGGCATCGCCCACGCCGACGTTGATGATCACCTTGTCGAGCTTCGGGATCTGCATGACGCTCTTGTACTCGTACTTCTTCATCAGAGCCGGAGCAACATCGGCTTTATAGATATCTTTCAGTCTTGCCATTTCTGTTTACTCCTCTCTCAAATCTTCTTTCTGCACTTTGCGCAGACTCTCTGTTTTTCGCCGTCCTTGATCTCGTAGGCGGCGCGGACGCCCTTCTTGCAGTTGTCGCAGTAGAGCATCACTTTGTCGGCGTAGATCGCGCCTTCGACTTTCAGGATGCCGCCCTGATCGCCTTCTCTTCTCGGTTTCTGATGCTTGCTGACGACGTGCACGCCCTGCACGATCACTTTGTTCTCCTTGGGAGAGGTCGCGATGACCTTGCCCTTGGTGCCCTTGTCGTCGCCGGAAATAACGATGACGGTATCATCTCTTCTGATCTTCATTCTTCGTTACCTCCTTACAGCACTTCGGGAGCGAGCGACAGGATCTTCAGGTAATCCTTTTCACGCAGTTCTCTCGCCACCGGCCCGAAAATACGGGTCCCTCTGGGGTTCTTGTCTTCCTTGATGATGACCGCCGCGTTGTCGTCGAAGCGGACGTAGGAGCCGTCAGCTCTCTTGACGCCCTTGACGGTGCGGACGATCACTGCCTTCACCACTTCGCCTTTTTTGACCTGGCCGCCGGGAGAAGCCTTCTTTACCGTCGCCACAACGACGTCGCCGATGCCGGCGTATCTTCTGCCCGTACCGCCCAAGACTCTGATGCACATCAGCTCTTTGGCGCCGGTGTTGTCAGCAACTTTCATATAAGATTGCTGTTGAATCATTGTTAAGTCCTCCGTTTCGTACACGATCAAGTCGTGCCTACTAAAACTTTTCCGACGCCGCGCACAGCGCGCACCGGGATCTCCCGGGCGCCGTCTGCGCAGCATCTCGTTTGTGAATTATTTCGCCTTCTCGATGACCTTCGACAGTCTCCATCTCTTGGTCTTCGACAGAGGTCTGGTCTCCATCACTTCGACGATATCGCCGACGGTCAGTTCATTGTTCTCGTCGTGCACGTGAAGCTTGACTCTTCTCTTCATGACTTTGCCGAAGAGCGGATGCTTGAAGTTGTCCTCGATCGCGACGACAGCCGTCTTGTCCATTTTCGTGGAGACGACCTTGCCGGTCCTCGTTTTTCTGAGGTTTCTTTCGGTGTTCTCACTCATGACGTATCTCCTCTCTTTCATGCGTTCTTCTCGTGAAGGATCGTCATCACGCGAGCGATGTCCTTTTTGACGTCCTCGATCTTGTGAGGATTGTCAAGCTGATGGACTGCGTGCTGGAAGCGAAGGTTGAAGAGCTCTTCCTTCAGTTCCTTTAACTTGCCGTTCAGTTCGTCCGGCGTCATGTTTCTTAATTCAGTAGCTTTCATCGGCTTACACCTCCTCGGCGGTCTGTGCCTTTTCCACGAACTTGCACTTGATCGGCAGTTTGTGGGATGCAAGACGCATTGCTTCCTTTGCAACGTCGGGAGTCACGCCGTCCATCTCGAAGAGCACTCTGCCCGGCTTCACGACCGCGACCCAGTACTCGGGCGAGCCCTTACCGGAACCCATTCGGGTCTCAGCCGGCTTCTCGGTGATCGGCTTGTCGGGGAAAATATTGATCCAGACCTGTCCGCCGCGCTTGATATAACGCGTCATGGCGATACGGGCTGCTTCGATCTGATTGCTGGTGATCCACGCCGGTTCAAGGGCGACCAGACCGTAGGAACCGTTTGCGACGGTGTTGCCGCGCAGGGCTTTACCCTTCAGTCTTCCGCGCTGAACGCGTCTGAATTTCACTCTCTTGGGCATTAACATTATTTAGCGCCCCCTTCCTTATTGAACGGCTTGCGCTCACCGCCGAAGGGACGTCTGGGCGCGCCCTGACCCTGACCCTGCTGACCCTGACCCTGGGGACGGCGGTCGCCGAAGCGTCTGTCTCCGCCCGGTCTGCGGTCGCCCGGTCTGCGGTCGCCCGGCCTGCGGTCGCCGTCACGGCGTCCGCCCGGTCTGCGGTCGCGTCTGTCGCTTCTTGCGGGAGCCGGCTCTTCGGGCTTGACGGTCGTGAAGTGCTTCTTCACGTCCGGCAGAACTTCGCCCTTGAAGATCCAGACTTTGACGCCGATCTTGCCGTAGGTGGTGTGCGCTTCGGCAATACCGTAGTCGATGTCGGCACGCAGCGTCTGAAGCGGGATGGTGCCTTCATGATAGTGCTCGCTGCGGGCGATCTCGGCGCCGCCGAGACGGCCGCTCACCGCGACCTTGATGCCCTTGGCGCCCGCACGCATGGTGCGCAGGATCGACTGCTTCATCGCGCGGCGGAAAGAGGTACGCTTCTCGAGCTGGCTCGCGATATTCTCGGCGACCAGCTGAGCGTTCATATCGGGAACTCTGACTTCGATCACGCTGACCGCGACGGGCTTGCCGACGATCTTCTCGAGTTCCTTGCGCAGATTTTCGATCTCTGCGCCGCCCTTACCGATCACAAGACCGGGCTTGGCGCAGTGGACAAAGACCTTGACTCTGTCGGCGGTGCGCTCGATCTCAACGTTCGGAACGCCCGCTTCGAAATACTTGGTCTTCAGAAATTTTCTGACCTTGTGGTCGGAGACCAGGGTGTCGCCGAAGGTTTCGTCGGAAACGAACCATCTGCTGTCCCAGTTTTTGATCACGCCCACGCGAAGACCGTGGGGATTGACTTTCTGACCCATGAAAACGTTACCTCCTTCTTCAGTCTTTTTCAGCCACGACGACCGTCATGTGGCTGGTCCTCTTGAGGATCCTGTCCGCCGAGCCTCTGGCTCTGGGCATCATTCTCTTGAGGGTCGGTCCCGGGCACACGTAGCACTCGGAAACGTAAAGGTTGTCTTTGTTCATCGAGAAGTTGATCTCGGCGTTTGCGACCGCCGAGTCAAGCAGCTTGATGAGGTATTCGGATGCTGCCTTGCGGGTGTTCTTGAGGATGCCTCTCGCCTCCGCGACCGATTTGCCGCGGATCAGGTCCATCACGATGCACACCTTGCGCGGGGAGATCCGAGCGTGTTTCAGAATAGCTTTTGCCTGCATGACTCTTACCTCCCTCATTATTTGCCGTTATTCGACGTCTTGGAACCCGCATGGCCTTTGAAGGTTCTCGTCGGGGCGAATTCGCCCAGCTTGTGTCCGACCATATCTTCGGTGATATACGCCGGAACGTGCTTTTTGCCGTCGTGGACGGCGATCGTGTGACCGACAAATTCGGGGAAGATCGTCGAAGCGCGCGACCAGGTCTTCAGCACTCTCTTCTCACCGGACTCGTTCATAGCAACGATACGGTTGAAGAGTTTGGCGTCCACATACGGTCCTTTTTTAAGACTTCTTGACATAGTTCCTATCCTCCGTTATTTGCCGTTTCTGTGTTTGACGATGTTCTTCTCGGTACGAGCCTTCTTGTTTCTCGTCTTGTAGCCGAGAGCCGGTTTACCCCAGGGGGTGACAGGGCCGGGACGGCCGATCGGGCTCTTACCCTCGCCGCCGCCGTGGGGGTGATCGCAGGGGTTCATGACCGAGCCGCGGACCGTGGGACGTACGCCCTTATGGCGCGTCTTGCCCGCTTTGCCGACCTTCACGGTGTCATGCTCGATGTTGCCGATCTGGCCGATGGTCGCCTTGCAGTCGAGGCGGATCTTGCGGACCTCGCCCGAGGGCAGTCTGACCTGCGCCACGCCGTCTTCCTTCGCCATCAGCTGCGCCGCGGCGCCCGCGGAACGGACAAGCTGTCCGCCCTTGCCGGGGTAAAGCTCGATGTTGTTGATCAGCGTACCGACGGGGATGTTGGCGATCGGAAGGGTGTTGCCGGGGATGATGTCGGCGGCGGAGCCGCTCTCGATCACCGCGCCGTCGGTCAGGCCGACGGGGGCGAGCACGTAGCTTCTGGTGCCGTCTTCATATTCCACAAGCGCGATATACGCGGTTCTGTTGGGATCGTACTCCACGCCCACGACGGTCGCTTTGCCTTCGTTCTGGCGCTTGAAGTCGATCACTCTGTACTTGACCTTGTTGCCGCCGCCGTGATGACGGACGGTGATCCTGCCGGCGCTGTTGCGGCCGGCGTGCTTTTTCTTGACCGTAAGCAGTTTTTTCTCGGGAGAGAACTTGGTCACTTCGTCAAAAGAAGGAACGGTCATGCCTCTGCGACCGGGGGTCGTGGGCTTGTATGCTCTGGTAGCCATTATTCGTTTCTCCTTCCTTACATCATGCCTTCGAAGAACTCAATGGCCTTGGAGTCGGCGGTCAGGGTGACGATCGCTTTCTTCCAGGCGGAGGTGTAACCGGCGTGCACGCCGACCCTCTTGGGCTTTCTCTTCATCGTGACGGTGTTGACGCTTGCGACCTTGACGTCCTTGAAGGCCTCTTCGATCGCGTGCGCGATCTCGGACTTGGTGGCGTCCTTCGCCACTTCGAAAGTGTAGCGCTTCGAGGGCACTCTGGACATCGCGTCTTCGGTGATGATGGGTCTGATGATGATATCGTATGCGGTTTTCATGCGTACACCTCCTCGATCTTCTCGGCTGCCGCGCGGACGACGACGAACTTCGTGCAGTTCAGCACGTCGTACACGTTCAGGGAATTGACCTGGGTGGTCTTGGTCCCGGGGATGTTTGCCAGGCTCTTGATGACCTTTTCGTCGACGCTGTCGAGCACCACGAGGGTCTTGCCCTCGGCGCCGATCTTCTTCAGCATTTCGACCATGGCCTTCGTCTTGTATTCGCTTGCGGTGATCGCGTTCACGACGATCATCTCGCCGTCGGCGACCTTACCGGACAGCGCGCTGCGCATAGCGACCTTCTTCACCTTCTTGTTCAGGGTGACGCGGTAGGTGCGCGGCTTGGGTCCGAGCGCGACGCCGCCGTGCGTCCACTGAGGAGCGCGGGTCGAGCCCTGTCTTGCTCTGCCGGTGCCTTTCTGTCTCCAGGGCTTTTTGCCGCCGCCCGAAACCTCGGTGCGGGTCAGGGTGCTCTGGGTGCCCTGTCTCTGGTTCATTAAGAACGCTCTGACTGCGGAGTGGAGGACTGCGCCGTTGACCTCTTGTCCGAAAACCTTCTCGGACAGTTCGATCGTACCGACTTCAACACCCGCCATGTCAACTACTTTCAAACTAGGCATTGTGATTTCCTCCTTCCGTTATGCTTTCACGGTGTTGCGGATGAACACGATCGAGCCCTTGCTGCCCGGCACCGCGCCGCGCAGAGCGATCAGATTCAGTTCCGCGTCGATCTTTGCCACTTCGAGGTTGAGGACGGTGACCTGCTCGTTGCCGTACTGGCCGGGCATCCTCTTGTTCTTGAAGATCCTCGAGGGCGAGGAGTTCGCACCCATCGAACCGGGCTGACGGTGTACCGGACCGGTACCGTGCGTCATGCGCAGGTGGTGCTGACCCCATCTCTTGATGCATCCCGAATAGCCGTGGCCCTTGGTCACGCCGGTCACGTCTACTTTTTCGCCCGCGGCGAAGAGTTCAGACGCCTTGACCGTCTGGCCGAGCGTGTAGCCCGAGATGTCCTCAAGACGGAATTCCTTCAGGTGTTTCTTGGCGGTGACGCCGAGCTTCTTGAAAACGCCCGCCTGCGGCTTGGTCGCTTTCTTCTCGGCAACGTCCATGAAGCCGAGCTGAATGGCTTCGTAGCCGTCTTTTTCCACCGTCTTGATCGCGCTGACAACGCAGGGGCCCGCTTCGATCACGGTCACGGGAACGGCGTTGCCCTTCTCATCAAAGATCTGCGTCATTCCGATCTTTTTTCCGATAATTCCCTTTTTCATCTTTTCTTTCCTCCGTTTTCATTATTGGTCGGTGGGTCGACCGGACACCCGGAAGAGGTGAAGGGGATTTCTACCGACTTGACGAAAAGCTTCCTTATTCGTAACGCGGACCGCTCAGTGCTTGAGCGAGATCTCCACGCCTGCCGGAAGTTCAAGCGACATGATCGCCTTGATGACCGCGTCATCGGGCTTGATAAGGTCGATCAGTCTTTTGTGGGTGCGGGTCTCAAACTGTTCTCTGGAGTCCTTGTATTTGTGAACTGCCCGAAGAATGGTGACGACTTCCTTTTCGGTGGGAAGCGGGATGGGACCGGAAACGGTCGCGCCGTTTCTCTTCGCGGTCTCGACGATCTTTTCCGCCGCCTGATCGATCAGGGTGTGGTCGTAACTCTTAAGCTTGATCCTCACTGTCTGAACTGCTGCCACTGTGGTTTGCCTCCTTATTAATTTTCATAATAACCGGGGCGCTTGCCGTATTTCTCCGCAAAAAGATTACACTCTCCCGTGTGTTTCATACGCCGCCGTTCAAAATAACCGGACCGTCGGCTGGGTTGGACCGACGCCGGATCGATCGAACGGGAACGCTCCGGCACTGCGTTTCCGGCACTTCTGCGCCGGCGCGCCGTGAGAGCTCCTTACGCGGGAATACGCTTTTCTTCGCCCGTCAAGCGGACATGCTCCACGGAAATTCCCTGCATTTTCTTGCAGCAACCTCCCGCTTCTGCGCATTCCAAGCCCAAAGAGTATATCACTTTGTATACCCCTTGTCAAGAGTTTTTTTCATTTTCAGGTCACTTTTTTAATAATTTACAATTTATTAACATTTGAATACATTTTTTGGAATTTTTGTCATTTTTTATTGACAAATGCCCTTTCTTGTGCTATGATGAAGAAAAATCGCGAAAGAAGGTGCACGCAATGAAAGCAACAGGCATCGTCCGTCCGATCGACACGCTCGGCAGGATCGTCCTGCCCAAGGAGATCCGCGCCGTCCTCCAGATCGAGCCCAAGGACCCTATCGAGATCTTTACGGACAATGGGATGATCATCTTAAAAAAATACGCGCCGTCGTGTATCTTCTGCCAGAACGACGACGACGTGACGTATTATAAAGGAAAGATCATCTGCAGGAACTGTATCAACGCCCTGTCGGACATCATATAACCGGACAAAAAAAGTACCGGCGGCACGAATGGTCGTGCCGCCGGGCTTTTTCGTCAGTAACGAATTACCACTGGATCCTTTCGGGATTGCCGTTCTGCTCGGGAGACAGATCCAAGAGATCGGCTTCGTCGAATACGACGACGAGGGCTTCAGGAGCTTCGTAGTTCTTTTCCATGATATTTACCTCCTTATAACTCAACCCACCGTGAAGGGGATTACGGCGGTATCGCTGCAGACGACGATGGGCGTGCCGGACACGTCGTCCGTCGTACCGAACAGAGTCACGTTCGCAGTGAAGGTGCCGGCGGGAACGCCGAACAGGGTCAGACCGTTGATGTACGCCATATCGACCGCGTCGATGCCGTCAGCGGTGGCGGTGTCAGCGTCAACAGAAGCGATGCCGTTGAGCGTGGTGTAAACCTTCTTCACAGATGCTTCGTAAACTTTGCCGGTCTCAGCGATCTCGACAACGATGGTGAGATCGTCGTACCACAGATCCTTCACGTTCAGACCTGCGACAAAGGTGACCTCATCGCCGGCAACGGCCGCGCCGTCCTTGACAGCGAGGATGTTCTCGAAGAAGGTGACCTTCTTCTTCTGCTTTGCGCTCAGTCCGTCGTATGCGTCAACGATCGGAGTGGCGCCGTTGGCTTTCTTGTGGTAGTAAACGCCGTTGCCGTCCGCGAGGTCGGTGATGTCCTCGAAGTCGGGGTTCTTGATGACGTAGTTTTCAGCGTCAGCTTCAAACACTTCGACAAACGCGTCGGTGATGGGCGCGGCGATGTAAACGTCGCCGAATTCGCCGGTGTAGGTGTCAGCGTCGATCGTGACTTTCTTTCCGTCAACGAACGCGGGAACGTAGAGATCCTCGCCTGCGCCTACAACAGCTTCCGCCGCTGCGGCTTCGACCACGTAGATCTTGCCTGCAGCAACAGTCGCCTTTTCCGCGAGTTTGTACTGCTCGTAAGCGTCTTTGCCTTCCTCACCGCCGCCGACGATGACCTTCTCGGCGGACAGAGCGTTGACGGTCGCGATCGAAACGTCGATCTCGTCGCCGGCAGCGCCGCTGACGGCGAACGCGATGGAAGCGATCTTCCAACCGCCTCTGCTGGTGACCTGCGCCAGCGTACCGACGTTATAACCGGAGTTGGCAGAGTTGCCGATGGTGTTGCTCTCGGTGTTGGTGAAACCGAATGCGTTGTCGCCGCTGACGTAGAACTTGGAGCCCTCGGTAACATTCGCGCCCTCAAAAACGAACTCCCAGTTTCTCAGGTGATCGTATCCTTCGGGAAGCGCGTCCGCAGAAACGTACACGTCAAGATAAGCGACCGTGTCGTCCGGGGTCACATAAGCGTTGCCGAGCGTAACGGTGACGCCGAATTCGTCTTCCGCGGAAGAAGAAACGGAGAATACCGCCGCCATGGAAACGACCATGATCACAGCCAGGACGAGGGATAAGATGCGTGTTTTCATGATAGTACCTCTCACTTTCTGTGTTTTCGGGGCAAAACGCCCCTATTGAATTTGACTTCAACCGTATAATATCATATCTTTATGCGAATGTCAAGTCTTTTTTTCACTTTTAGAAGAACAGTTCCCGGCAAACGCCGCCGGACCGGTCCGCCCTTGCGGGCGGATCGGAGCGGTCTTGATAAAATACTGTCGGAAAATCCGTATCGGAATTACGAAGCGAGCATGTCGAGCAGTCTGGTGACGTCGGCAATGCCGATCTCGCCGTCGCCGTCAAGGTCAAGGTTGACCCCGGCAGGAGTGCCTGCGCCGCCGGCAAGGATGTCCAGAAGCAAGGTAACGTCTTCGATGGAGACTTCGCCGTCGCCGCTGATGTCGCCGGGCACGCCCTGAGGTTCGGGGACGACCGGTTCGAAATCATTGTCGATCTCGATGGTCACGGGCGCTTTCGACTTGTAAACGACGTTGCCGTCCGCGTCCTTGATGGTCAGACCGACCGCGTACGCGCCGCCGGCCTGCGGGACGAACTGTTTCGCCCAGAGGCAGGGCTCGAAGCGGAAGATCATGGACTCGTAGTGCGAGGAAGGCATAACGTTGTAGTCCACGCCGTCGATATTCACGATCCAGGTGTAGTTCTCAACCGCCGCCGCGACGTCGGTCAGTTCCTCGCCCTTCCAGTTCACCGGGCAGAGCAGGAGCTGCGTCTGTTCATTGTCCTCCGGCCAGTTTTCATAACCGTCGCCGTACACGCCCAACTCGCCTTCGGTCTTATCGAGCTTCTCATAGGTGAGATTGTAGGTCGCGTCCGCGGAAGCGGCAGCGATCTCGGGCATCACGAGCACGTACGCGAAGCTGTCATCCTCATAGGTAGCAGCCGCGCCGCGATACGTCGGCTTGAAGCCTTCGATGACTTCTTCGGTGTACTCGGTCACGCCGTCGATCTGCCAGGTGATCGTATAATAGTTGTAAACGACAGGCTCTTCGCCTTCGGGGAACACGAACGTTTCAGCGGAAGTAACGGTCTCGGTCACGCCGTTGAGCGTCACGGTCGCGGTGACGGTGTACTCCACGCCGGGCACGGGCACGAATCTCTCAGCGGGATCCTGCGCCTGTCCGAAGACGAAGCGGAGAATACCGGATGCAACGCTGTCGACGTAGAGGTGCGTCGTAAAGGCGTCCGCGCCGTCGTCCAGAGTCAGCTCCCACTCGACCGCCTTGCAGGCGGCAAGGAACTCATCGGTGGCTTCGCCGTTCCATTTCGGTACGATCAGCAGCTGGGTCCTCAGGGGATCGCCCCAGTTCTCTATACCGGTGCCGTATTTGCCGAACGAGAGGTTGTAGTGACGCGCGTAGGTCACGTTGTAGGTCGCGTCGGCAGTCGCCGGTTCGACGGCGGGAACGACGGGATCGTAGGTAATACCTTCTTCGACGTAAGGAGCGGCGGCGCCGTGGTAAGCGGGCTTGAAGCCCTCGGCGATGCTCTCGGTGTACTCGTCGACGCCGTTTACCTGCCAGGTGATGTTGTAGTAGTTATCGAAGGTGATCGGCTCCTGATCCTCGGCAAGGGCGAAGCCCTTCACGGAAACGGTGTCGGTCACGCCCTGAATCGTCAGGGTCACGGTCAGCGTGTATACCTTTCCGGGAACGGGTACGAATCTCTCGTCGGGATTCGTGGAAAGCGCGGGCACGAAGCGGAAGATCCAATCCGAATAGATGCTTCTCGGATAGAGGTGCATGGTCACGGGCGAGACGTCGTCAGCGGACATCGTCAGCGTCCACTCCGCGTTCTTCGCTTCATTGAACATCTCCGCCGTCCATTCACCGTCCCACTTGGGGCTGGAGACCAGGATCTGGGTCAGTTTCGGGTCTCCGTTGCCTTCCCAGTTTTCAATGCCGGTGCCGTATTTGCCGAAGGAGAGGTGATGGACTTCGCCGACGACTTCCACGTCGACCCATTCCGCCTCGCCGAACGAATCGTTATACATACCGATCGACGAGCACTGGTTCTTGATCGCGTTCCAGTCCTTCTTGCAGGAGATCTGCGCAACGCCCGTGCCGAAGAGCACGCCCTGTCCGATTTCCGTAACGTTCGAGGACAGTTTCAGGTAGTCGATCTCGCCGATATAGGCGAACGCGTCGCCGCCGATCTTGGTCACGGTCTCGGGCGTATAGATCTCTTTCACGGCGGTCGCCTGAGAGAGCGCGCCGCTGGAAATCTCGGTGATGCCTTCGGCGAAGACGACCTTCGTGACGCCGTCAGCAAAATCTTTCCAGGGCTTGACCGAGCCCAGTTTCGGCATCACGCCGGTCCCGCTGATGGTAAGCGTACCGGATTCTTCGTCGACTGCCCACGTAAAGCCGTTATCGAGATCGCCGTACGGCAGAACTTCCGTGGGATCGCTCAGCCATTTTGCTTTGAAAAGGTTATCGTTGTATGCGCCGATGGTGCACTGATTTGCATAATCCATGCTGGTCAGCGGGCAGTCCACCGTGGTGATCTTGGTGGAGTAGAAAACGCCCTGATTGAGCTTCATCAGCGAAGCGGGGATCTTCACAGAGGGGATCGCGCTGCAGTATGCGAAGCAGTCGTTGCCAAGCTCCTTCACGCCTTCTTCGACCACGATACTTTCAATGCTCGTGAAGTGGCTCAGAGAGTTTTTGCCCAGATAAGTAACCGTGCCTTTGATCACGACGTTTTTGATCATGTCTTTCACGGACTCATAGGGGCGCAGCACGCCTTCGGAGTAATCCTGAGCGCTGCCCGTCCCCTGGAAGGTCAGCGTGGTGCCGTCGAACGCCGCCTGAATGCCGTTTCCGCAATCATAGTAGCGGGTCTCGAATTCGCCCATCGCGTAGACCTGGAATTCGCCGATGTGGAATCTGCCCTGCTTCTTGGTGTTTTTCGCGTTGCTGTAGGTTCCGACGATCTTCACGTACCGTGCGGACGCCTCAACGTCGCAGTTAAACACCTGATCGGCGGGGGTGTCGTCGACCTTTTCACAGAGTTTCGTCCAGTTCTCGTTGTCGGTGGAACCGTACACTTCGAAATGGTAGATTCTGGACGACGCGTTGTAGTTGAACACGCCGATGCCCAGAACGTCTGTGACTTCGCCGAGGTCGACAGTCAGCCAGCAGTCGTCTCTGAGCGCCTGCGAGCCGTTGTAGTCGTTCGTCCAGATCAGTTCGACGTTCGTCTTCTGGTTGTCGTCGACTGCCGCAGAGCCGTCCACGCCCTGACCGGTCGTGACGGTCTTCCCGAGCGCAATATTGGTTTTCACCTCAGCGGAGGAAGAAATCGCCAGAACAGGCATCGTTCCGAGAACCAGGATCATGGCAAGGAAGAATGCTAAAAGTTTTTTGCTCATAGGTTTTCTCTCCTTATTATTATTTTGCCCTTTTCCCGGGCAGGGATCGAAGCGGCAATACTGCCCGTTCTCTCTGTCAACCGATCGAAAGGGATACTGCTCGTTATTCATGATTATTATACCTTTCAATTTCCCGTTTGTCAATGAAAATCGCATTTCCTTTTGAAACATTTCGGATTTTCTATGAATAATACAAAAATAAGGATAATTATTTGGTGAAAACGGAGAACAAAGGGCAAAGGAAACATGGCGCGCGGCAAGGCGCGCCGCGCGCAGTGAAATCCGCCTCGACGACGGGTTGAGGAGAAACGAGCGCAAAGCGCGAAGGAAGGCGCGGAGCGCGAAGGGAGGCACGGGGCGCGAAGGAAGGCACGGAGCGCGAAGCGGCGGAGCGCGCCCTTTAGGTGCCACCCTTTCGGAAAGGGTGGCTGAGGAGCCTTCCCCGATGGGGGGAAAGGGGTTCCCCGAATAGCGCGACGCAAGGAGCGGTGTTTGGGGGTTCCCGGTAAGGTGGCGCTTGCCGCCGGATGAGGCAAAACACTACCGTTGGGCTATGGCGTCGGCAAAGCCGACAGAATGAACAGGAAGTCACCGCTTCACCGGAACAATTACGTGCGGAGCGCGAAGCAGCGGAGCGCTTTTTTAGGCGGCACCCTTTGTTAAAGGGTGGCTAAGGAGCCTTCTCCGATGGGAGAAGGTGGCGCTTGCCGACGGATGAGGCAAAACACTACCGTTGGGCTATGGCGTCGGCGAAGCCGACAAAATGATATCTTGATTATC
>JAFTCT010000012.1 GCA_017454525.1 Clostridia bacterium | reverse complement strand
GTGTTTCATTTGGCGCAAATGCGCCAAATGAAACACCCCCTGTTTTTTGTGTTTTGTCCTTATTTTCTTCTCCAGGTCATCGGGCTGAAAGCGAAGAGCAGCGGATAGATCTCGAGTCTGCCGAACAGCATGGCGACCGAGAGGATGATCTTCGAGAAGGCGCCGTAGCCGGCGTAACTTCCCGCGGCGCCGACGGCGCCGAAGCCGGGGCCGATGTTGTTGTAGCAGGCGGCGACGGCGCTGAAGTTCTCGGTGAAGCCGTACTTCGGATCGAAACTGACCAGAAGAAAGATCGCCATAAAGAGGACGACGTAGAGGGCGAGATAGGAGGCGGTGCTGTGAAGCGTCGCTTCATCCAGACGCTTGCCCTCGTAGCGCACCGCTTCGACCGCGCGCGGATGAAGCATCTTGCGCAGCTCTCTGCCCATCATCTTGAAGAGCATCACGATGCGCGAGATCTTGAAGCCGCCGCCCGTCGATCCGGCGCAGGCGCCGACGAACATCAGGGTGAGCAGCACGGCTTTTGACAGTTCCGGCCACAGATCGAAATTGACGGTCGAATAGCCGGTGGTCGTGATGATCGAAGCGACCTGAAACGCCGAATGCCGGATCGTTTCGGAGAAAGTCGGGTACATCCCGCGGATATTCGCCGCAACGATCCCCGTGGAGAGCGCGACGACGCCGAGATACACCCAGAGCTCGGCGGATCTTGCCGCCGCTCTGAACCTGCGGATCAGCAAAAGGAAATAGAGGTTGAAGTTGACGCCGAAGATCAGCATGAAGACCGTGATGACCCACTGTAAGTAGGGGGAATAGCCGCCGATGCTGTCGGCTTTGATGCCGAAGCCGCCGGTGCCCGCGGTGCCGAAGGTGTGCACGACGCTGTCAAAGAGCGGCATCCCGCCGACGAGCAGCAGGACGATCTCTATGAGAGTCAGGGCAACGTAGATCAGATAGAGGATGCGCGCCGTCTGCCGCACCTTCGGTACGAGTTTCCCGACGACCGGTCCCGGCATTTCGGCTTTCATGACGTGGATCGTGCGGTCGCTGATCGAAGGGACGAGCGCCATCACGAAAACCAGCACGCCCATGCCGCCCAGCCAGTGCGTGAAACTCCTCCAGAAGAGCATCCCGCGGCTCATGCCCTCGACGTTCGTCAGGATCGACGCGCCGGTGGTGGTGAAGCCGCTGACCGTTTCAAAGAAGGCGTCTATATAGTTGGGGATGTCGCCGCAGATCACGAAGGGCAGGGCGCCGAGCAGCGACAGCCCGATCCAGGAGAGCGCGACGATGACGAAGCCCTCCTTGGCGTAGATCGTTTTGTTCTGGGGCTTGAAACAGAGCGTCAGCGCGAAACCGACGGCGAGCGCCGCCGCGATCGCGATCCCGAAGGACAGTACGTTCATCCATTCAAGATAAACGATCGAGACGACGAGCGGCAGAAGCATCATGAACGCCGTCATTTTGAAGATCTGCCCCAGAAAATTGAATACCATCCGTTTGTTCATCGGCTACCTCACTGTAAGATCTCCGAGAGGTCCTGCAGACGCCGCCCCGCCGTCAGAACGACCACGCGGTCGCCCGGGAGGATGCAGTCGTCGCCCGAGGGGATGATCGGCTTTCTCGCGCGCAGGATGCCCGCGATCAGCGTGTTCGATTTCAGTTTCAACTGCTTCAGGGGGATCTCGGTGTAGGCGGCTTTCTCGCCGACGCTGAATTCCAGCGCCTCGGCTCTGCCGTCCATAAGGCGGTAGAGCGTCTCGACGTTGCTGCCCTCGGTGTTCTCCAGCGCGCGCGCATACCGCACGAGGATGCTGGACGTGAGATCGAGAGGGGAAACGACGGTGTCGAGCCCGATCTTGCCCGCAAGGTCTATGAATTCCGCGCGGTTGATCTTGGCGATGACCTTCGGCACCTTCTGCAGATAGACCGAGATCGAGGACAGGATGTTCTCCTCGTCCATGCCGGTCAGCGAAACGAAGGCGTCGGTGCGCAGAAGCCCTTCCTCCAAAAGCGTGTCGTTCTGCGTGCCGTCGGCGTTCAGAACGATCGCGGAGGGCAGCAGCGCGCTGAGTTCGCGGCAGTTTTCGGGATCCTTTTCAAGGATCTTGACCGCCACGCCCGTGGCGAGCAGTTTCTTTGCAAGATAATAGGTCGTCTTGCCGCCGCCTAAGATCATTACGGATTTCGCCTGCTTCTTGTGAAGCCCCAGCATCTTGACGAGTTTCTGGATCTCCTGCGGGGAGGCGGAAATGCCGATCTTGTCGCCCGATCTCAAAACGAAATTACCGGACGGTATAAAGATCTCCTCGCCGCGCTGTACGGCGCAGATCAGATATCCCGCGTTGTATTTCTCGCGCATTTCGCGCAGCGACAGACCGTCTAAGATCGATTCCGACTGCAAACGGATCTCCACAAGCTCGAAATTCCTGCCGGTGAAACTCTCGATCTTGACGGCGAAGGGGAATTTCAGCACGTTATGGATCTCCTGCGCCGCCAGCAGTTCGGGATTGAGCGTGAGCGACAGATCGAACTGCTGCTTCAAAAAATCGAGACTCTTGTCGTTGTATTCGGGGTTGCGGATGCGCGAGACCGTGTGCTTCGCGCCGAGTTTGCGCGCCAGAAAGCAGATCAGCATATTGAGTTCGTCAGACGCGGTCGTGGCGACGAAAAGGTCGGCTTTCGCGACGCCCGCTTCACGCAGCGCCTCGTAATCCGCCCCGTTGCCGCAGAGCGTCATGACGTCGTATACGTTGGAGATGCGGTCGATGATCTCCTGCTTGTTGTCAATCGCGGTGATATCGTACCCCTCTTTTGCGAGCGCCGAGAGGATCGCGGTACCGATCTTTCCGCATCCGACGATAATGATTTTCATATTCTTCGTTCCTTTACAGATCTGAGAATGTCGTTGATCGTTACATACAAAGCACTAAATATCAGTATAGCACAATGCGCGTTTTTTGTCAAGAACGGAAGTGACGGTGTTGACATCGGCGCCGCGATGTGCTATACTGAACGCAGATACTCAGACAGTCAAACAATGAGGAAAGGTCGTGAAAGAATGGATCGTTTCAACGTCGAAAAAGCGGTCAACGACTGCGCGCAGTGGATCGTTGATTTTTTTGAGAAGAACGGAAAGGGCTGCAACGCGGTGCTCGGGATCTCGGGCGGTAAGGACAGTTCGGTCGCGGCGGCAATGTGCGCAAGAGCCCTCGGCGCCGACCGCGTCGTCGGCGTGCTGATGCCGCAGGGCGTCCAGCCCGATATCGACGCGTCCTACGCGGTCTGTAAACACCTGGGGATCCGTTACTACGTCGTCAACGTCGGCCCCGCCGTCGACGCGGTGCTCTCCGCGTTTCCGGAGGACCTGGAGATCAGCCGGCAGTCAAAGATCAATCTCCCGCCGCGCATCCGGATGTCTACCCTCTACGCCGTCAGCCAGTCGCTGAACGGCAGGGTCTGCAATACCTGCAATCTCTCGGAGGACTGGGTCGGCTATTCAACCCGCTACGGCGATTCCGTGGGCGATTTCAGCCCCCTCTCGCACTTCACCGTCGATGAGGTCAAACAGATCGGGCGCTATCTCGGCCTGCCCGCGTTTCTGGTGGATAAAACGCCCTCCGACGGCCTGTGCGGCAAAACCGACGAGGACAACCTCGGCTTTACCTACGCCGTCCTCGACCGCTATATCCGTACCGGCGAGATCGACGATCAGGAAACGAAAAAACGCATCGACCGCCTGCATAAGATCAATGCGTTCAAATTGAAGGTCATGCCTTCGTTTCCGTATAAACCGTGTTGACCGCCGCCCGCGGGCGCTTTTGGGGTACGGGGTACGACCCGGGGGCGATTTTTGAGATGCAAAGTTCGGCTCGGGGGCGCTTTTCGAGAAAAGCCGCCCCCATACCCCCGCAAAAGCTTTTCTACTGTGGAAAGGGAATAAGAAAAGACGGATTTGCCGCCCGAAAGCGGCGTCCGTCTTTTTTGTTGCTTTTGAGTTGTATTTCGGTTTACCGCGCGCGGACTGCGTCCTCCAAAAGCCGCGCGGCGGCTTTTTCCCGACCGGATCGGGGATATCCCGTTCCAACCCTCCGGCTTGCCCCGGGATAT
>JAFTCT010000011.1 GCA_017454525.1 Clostridia bacterium | reverse complement strand
TGCGGGCGCGGAGCGCGCCGGCTCCTCCCCCGACCGTCCGCCGGCGACCGCCTCCACAGACGGACCGGGCGCCGACGCCTCCCCCACCGGCGCGCAGCCGCCGCGTCCGACCCCCACGCCGACCCCCGCGCCAACGCCCACACCAACGCCCACACCGACGCCCACGCCGACGCCGACCCCGACGCCCACGCCGACGCCCACGCCGACGCCCACGCCTGCAAAGCCGCTGCTCTCGCTCTCGGGCAGAACGTCCTCCAACAGCGGCACCACGCTCAACATCACCCTCCACTGGAAGATCAGCGAGGACGCAGACGGGATCTATACGGTGCGCGTCTCGGCGTACCTCGAGCATTACAGTCTTTTCTGCGGGAAGCGCACGTCGGAAAACAACATCACGATCGGCAACAACGTCTATCCTTACAGCACCGGCGTCTTCAACTTCTCCGCCGACAGCGGCAGACACACGACGCCGCTCTTCGAAGCGACCCAGGAATATACGGCGGAAACGCTGCCGGCTGAACTGGAACTCTCGGCGTGCTGGCTCTTCAACGGCAGATATTCCAAAAAGGAGATCGGACTGCTCTCCGCCTCCGTCACCGTCGACCTTGCGCGCTATCTGACGGCATAGGACCGCCTCCCGCCGTCCGGCGCGCGTTCGGGTCGCCCTTTCGCCCTCGTCCGGGGCTGTTTCATACGAAAAAATGAAACAGCCCCTTTTTTGCGTGTTTCCAAAGCCTTTTCTGCATATCCTATATCCGTCCTGCCGGTCAAAGCGCCGTTCGGCGCGGTCGTTTCCGGCGCGGCGCCGGAATTCCGGCACTTCTACTTGACAAATCGTTCTGCGCATGCTACCATATCGGTGTGCGCAGAGGGAAAGGACGTTCGCTTGCAAAAAGAATACGCTCTTGCGGGCATAAAAACCGACTCCGACGCATTGAGGGCGGAGCGCGCCCTTTACGGCACCGGCGTCGTGCTGTACGCAGAGATCGACCGCGCAAGGGAAACGGCGCGGGTCTTTCTGCCCGAAGGTCCCGTCGACGAAGACCTTCTCTTCAGCTCCGTGGAGGCCGCCGGTCTTCATCTTTGCTGTTCCGGCGCGCAGGAACAGCCCGCAAAATCCGGAAAAGCGCGCAAAAAAAGGCGCGGCGCGCCGGCGCTCGCCTATACCGCGGGCATATTTCTTCTCCTTCTGCTCCTCTTGGTTCTCCCGATACCGCGGGCGCGCGGGATGCGCGCCGCTTATCTGCTGTACGCCGCCGTGTACGCGCCGCGCCTCAGGCGGGATCTGCCGCTCCTCTATTCATTTTTTGCGGGGAAACGCGCATCGGACGCGCTCTTCGCGGGCGCCGCCGCCGCGGCGCTGCCCGCCATGCTTTTCTCCGGCATTCCGCCCGCCGCGGCGTGCGCGCCGGCGCTCCTCAAAGACTTTCGGGACGCGTCGGCTTCCCTCGTCAAATACAGAGGCGGGCCCCGTGCGGACTCTGCGTACGTTTCGCTCTTGACGCGCCTTTCCCTCCCTCTCTTTTGCCTGTTTTCCGCTGCGGCGCTCTATATCTCAAAGGACCCCGCGACGGTTTTTTGCGCGGCGTACTTCTTCCTGCTCTCCCTCTGCTCCTTAGAATGTATCCTGTTTCTCATTTCACCCGGAACGACAGTAAGGCGGTAACGATATGGATCTTCCCCGTTACGAACATTTTGACAAAATGAGCACGCCCATCGTCGTGCTCAATACCGATTCGTCGGTCGTTTATAAAAACAAAGCGTCATCGAAGCTCTTCCCGAGAGTCCGCGAAGGCGATCCTTTCGTCTGCCTTTCCGGGGACGGGGATCTGCCGGACTTTGTGAAAAAGAACAAGCCCGCGGTCTTTCGTTTCAGGACGCAGGCTTTCGATCTTCCCGTTCTGCTCATTCCCGATCCCGGGGAAACGGCGGTGATCGCCGTTTTTGCGGAATTTCTCTACGGATACTTTTCGTATTCTCCGTCTGCGCTTTCCCGCTGCGCGCCGCCCGCCGCAGACGGCGCTTCCGGTCTGCCGCCCGCCAAAGAACTGGCCGCCCTCGCGCCGTATATGATCGCGCCGCTCGCGGCGGCAGTTTCAGCGTCGTTCGCGGGCGTCGCGGGCGAACACAGCGCGGCGGAGCTCGTGCTGCTGCTCAACCGGTACGGCGCAAGAGTCCTCGAACCGCGCGGACTGCGCGTCAGATGCCGCTGCACCGCCGACTGCGACGCTCTGCCTCTTCGCGGCTTTGCGGAATTCGCGGCGGCGCTGGTCTGTCTTTCGATCCTCTTCACGGCAAATTCCTCCGACGGCAAAACCGACCTCACCGTCTTCTTAGAGGGCGGTTCCCTGCACGTCCTCTTTACATATTCCGCAAGGAGGGACGTGCCCGTCGACAGTCTCGCAGACACCGCGCCCGACCGCAGAGGAGAACTGGCGCTGATCGAAGCGGTGCTGTCGTCGCTCGGCTACGCCTGCGCCGTCTATCGCGTGAAGGATAAGATCTGCGTGGAATTCACCGGCATGGAAAAGGTGCCCCTGCGCTTCCTTTACGCCCGGACGAAGAACGCTCCGCACGCCTTCGACGCGGCAGTACCGCTTCTTGACGCGCTCTCAAAGGAGATCATTCCTTCGAGGGAAGAACGCCCATGATCTGCTTGTACGTCCTCGTGAAATAGGACATATTTTCAAAGCCGCACCGCGCCGCAGCCTCCCCGACCTTGTATCTGCCGGAGGACAGCAGCTTCGCGGCGTTGCGGCAGCGCACGATATTGATATAGGATACGACGGTACAGCCGGTGACCGCGCGGAAGATCCGCGAAAAATACGCTTTGGACAGTCCCGCCGCGCGGCTGATCTCGTCGACGCTCATCGGCCGTTCGTAGTGCTCCTTGATATATCTGATCGCCTCCTTGACGCTGTCCAGATGACGCTCGTCGGCGTTCTGCTGATCCTCCTTCCCCAAGCGGTACCCGCGCGCCAGTTCGAGCAGCAGTTCCAGCGCCGCCGCGCGCACCGCCGCCTCCCTGAATTCTCCGCCGCCGCGATAGGCGTCCACGACGGCGCGGAACTTCTTTTCAAGACCGGCGTCTCCGGAAATGTGCTCTCTGAATTGCAGGTCCGACGCGGGGATGCCGTTTTCCGCGCAGAAATCCTCGTCGAGGATCAGGCAGTAATAGCGCACGGGAGAGGAGGCGTGCGCCGATTCGACCATGTGCAGCTTCTCCGAATTGATGATGAAGAAGTCGCCCTTTTTCGTCAGCGTCTGGCGGAAATCCGCGGTCACGACGCCCTCCCCCTCGTAGAAAAAGAGGATCTCGACGTTTTCGTGCCAGTGCGTAAAATCCTTCTCCCCGGCGACCATTTCGTCGTCCCGGAAGATAAATGGCAGTTTTCTGTTATTCAACTTGTGCAGTTCGTATTTCATCAAAGTTCCCCTTACTTTAGTAAAAAAAGTGAAAAGCGTATGCAAAATCGCCGCCGATCGTAAAAAATAGCACGATTGTGTCAAAAAATGCAGATTTTGTTACTTGCATTATTTCCCTGAACATTATACAATGGATCTGTCAAAAAAGCAAGAAGCGGTTTCGGATTTTTTCCGGAAAAACACACCGCTTCTCTTCAGAAAGGAAGGTTCTATGTACAATTATCCAATCGGCGTCATCGTTGAGTCCTTTACCGGCAAAACCGAGGACTGCATCAAAAAGGCGGCTGCCATCGGCGCACAGGGCATCCAGATGTACATGACCGCGTTCGGACTCCCCGAGAACCACGTTGACAACATGACCGTCGAGCGTCAGAAGATGCTGCTCGACATGGTGAAGAGCAACGGCATGGTCTTCTCCGCGATCTGCGGCGATCTCGGCGGAGATCCCGGAATCGGCGGCGGTTTCCACAACCCTGCCGCCAACCCCATCAAGATCGAGAAATCCAAGAGGATCATGGAGTGGGCGAAGGCGTTCGGCACCGACGTGGTGACCACGCATATCGGCAGAGTCCCCGAAGACAAGACCTGCGACACCTACAAGATCATGCAGCAGGCGTGCTTTGAACTGGCGGAATTCGCCGACGGCATGGGCTCGCATTTCGCCATCGAGACCGGTCCCGAACCGGCGGACCGCCTGGGCGACTTCCTTGACACCCTCGGCTCCACGGGCGTCGGCGTCAACTTCGACCCCGCGAACCTCGTCATGGTCTCGGGCGACAACGACCTTGCGGCGGGCGTGCACCGTCTGGCGAAATACATCGTTCACACCCATGCCAAGGACGGCATGATGCTCAAGAAGATCGACCCCGCCAAACTCTATGAAGGCGACATCACCGACGCGATCAAACAGGGCGGCGACGCCGAGAAATCGGTCTCGACCGGCAACCCCGTGCTCGATTCGATCATCGCGGCGGCAAAGAGCGGCGCGCCCTTCATCGAACTGCCGCTCGGCTACGGCAACGTCAACTGGAACGGCTACCTCCGCGCGCTGCAGGACATCGGCTACAAGGGCTTCCTGACGATCGAACGCGAATGCGGCGACGATCCCGCCGCCGACATCACGCTCGCCGCAAACTTCTTGAGAGAGAAGATCAGAATGCTCTGAAACGTCCCGAAGAAAACACACATCATCAATAAAGGAGAAGGAATCATGGCAAAAATCAAAGTAGCGGTCATCGGCGTCGGATCGATCTCCGAGTGCCACCTCGACGCATACGTCAAAAATCCCGAAGCGGAGCTTTACGCGATCTGCGACATCAATCCCGACACCCTGAAGAGACAGGGCGACAGATACGGCATCCCCGAAGACAAGCGTTTCATCGACTATAAAGAACTGCTGAAGCTGCCCGAGATCGACGCGGTATCGATCTGCGTATGGAACAGCGAGCACGCGCCGATCACCATCGCCGCGCTGAACGCCGGCAAGAACGTCCTCTGCGAGAAGCCGATGGCGACGAGCGTTGAGGACGCGCAGGCGATGCTCGACGCCGCGAAGAAGAACGGCAAGCTCCTGCAGATCGGCTTCGTGCGCCGCTACGGCAACGACTGCGCGCTCATCCAGGATCTGGTCAAAGAGGGCTTCTTCGGCGACATCTACTTCGCAAAGGCGTCCTACCTGCGCCGCAACGGCAACCCCGAGGGCTGGTTCGGCGACAAGTCCCGTTCGGGCGGCGGACCGCTCTACGATCTGGGCGTGCACGTCATCGACCTCGTCCGTTACATCGAAGGCAACAAGAAGCCGGTCTCGGTCTACGGCGCGACCTGGCAGAAACTGCTCAACCGCCCCAACCTCAAGACCCCCAAGGGCTACTACTCCGCGTCCAGGACCGATCACGACATCTGCGACGTCGAGGACCTTGCGGTCGCAATGATCCGCTTTGAGGACGGCTCCGTTCTCTACGTCGAAGCGTCCTTCTCGCTCAACATTCAGAAGGGCTCGGGCGCGATCGAGCTGTTCGGCTCTAAGGGCGGCGCAAAGCTCGACGGCAGCACGCTCGACCTCACGAGCGAAATGTACGACTACATGACCGACGTCAAGTTGAGCGGCGCCAGAGCCGACATGGGCGATTTCTTCCAGAAGGAGATCGACCACTTCGTCGACTGCGTCACCAAGCCCGGCACCGTCTGCCGCGCGCCCGCGGAAGACGGCGTGACGATCATGAAGATCCTCTGCGCGATCTACGAATCGGCGCGCACCGGACACGAGGTCGTCATCGACTGAAACATGTTTTGAACGCTCTAAGCCGCCCCGCCTTCCGCGGGACGGCTCACGGCGTTTTTACGGGGAACCGATCATCCGCCCTTTCCCGGAATATCACAAAAGGAACACATATATAACCGGAGGTCAAACTCAATGAAAAACAAGAAATCCACAGTGATCAGACTGATCGTCTGCGTCGCGATCGTGGCGATCCTGATCGTTCTGGGCAAATTTGCCAATTTTTTCACGATCGACTTTTCCACCATCAATTTCAATTATGAGAATCTTCTCAGAGTGATCCTGATGGCGGCGGCAGTCCTTGCGGTCGAAACGGTCCTCGTAATCATTCTCTCCTTCATCAAGCCCAAAAGTCACCGCGGTCAGTCGATCGTATCGATCCTGTCGAGCCTGATGAAATACATCGCCGCGATCGTGATCCTCTGCTGGGGACTTTCGATCTTCGGCGTCAACGTTTCCACCATCGCCGCCAGCGTCGGCATTCTGGCGCTGATCGTCGGCTTCAGCGCGGAGAGTCTGATCGCGGACGTCGTGACCGGCGCCTTCATGATCTTTGAGAATCAGTACAACGTCGGCGACATCGTCGAGGTCGACGGCTTCCGCGGCACGGTCACTTCGATCGGCATCCGCACCACCTGCATCACCGACGCGGTCGACAACGTCCGCATCGTCAACAACTCGTCGATGAAGAATCTGCTCAACCGTTCAGACAAAATGTCCTACAGCATCATCGACATCAGCGTTCCCTACGAGACCGATCTCGAGGCGATCGAGAAGAAATTCCCCGAAATGCTCGAGACGATCCGCCGCGAGAACAGCGACGTGATGAAGGAAAAGCCCGAATACTTCGGCGTACAGTCGCTCGCCGACAGCTCCGTCGTCCTCCGCTTCGCCGTCAAGGTCGACGAAAAGGATATTTACAGCGGCGCACGCCGCCTGAACCGCGCGATCTGGCTCGGCTTCCGGAAGATCGGCGTAGAGTGCCCTTTCCCGCAGATCGACGTCCATACGAAATAAGCGTTTGTCTGTCTTTTATTCCGAGGGAAAGGAGGCATGCACTTGAAAAAACAGCATAAGGATCCCGAGATCACAGCGCCGCGTATACCGCCGACGCTGGAAGAAGAAGCCATGCGCTTCAGACGGGGCGAAAACGTCACCTTCACGCCGAAGGTCGAAGCCGGCGAGCAGATAAAAAAACGCCGTTCCTTCTTTCGCAAATCGATCTTCGCTCCGATCGCGTCGGTCGTCGCCGTCGCCACGGTCGTGACCGCCGCGACGGGCGTCAGACCGATCGGCGGGAACGATTTCGACGAAGAACCGCACATGCACGAAAGCATTCAGTACTTCTTCGAAGAACTGCCGGACGAGATCACGATGTACGTTTCGGAGGAGACCGACCGCTATATGAGCTGGTTCGGCGATATGATCGATTTTTCCTACCGTTCGGGCGACAGCTCGGTCGCGTCCTTCGACCGTGAAGGACGTCTGATCGCGCACAGTCCCGGCAAAACGTCGATCGTCATCTCCTGCGACCTGCTGATGATGCAGAAGCGCATTGAGGTGACGGTCTTAGATGAACTTGTCTTCGAAGTGCCGGAAGAACTGTACATGCACGTCGGCGAAAGCATGACCGTATATCCGGTCGTGAAGAACAAAAACGACCCTCACGATAAGAATGCCGTGCAGTTTTATTACGAGAGCAGCGATCCTTCCGTTGTGACGGTAACGAATTACGGAGGGGAACTGTTCGCAAAAAGCCCGGGCGACGCCGCAGTCACCGTACGCCCGTCGAACCTGCCGGACACGCCTTTGCGGACGATCCGCGTGCACGTGGAGGGCGAGGAGGAGCAGTCCTATACGCTCGACCGCGACTCCTTCATGATGTACACCTACGATTCGATCATCCCCGAACTTACCCTCCTCGGTCCCGACGGTCAGCCGTTCGACGCGGAACTGCGTTTTGAGCCGGTCAACGGCATTATCCGGATCGGCGACGGGGACGGGATGTTCCTCTTTATATCCGAGGGGGAAACGGGCGAGGCGCTCGTCCGCGTCACCGCCGTCGGACTTGACTTCGAAGAGACGATTTACGTATCGGTCGTCGAGCCGGAGATCGTGATGAACGAGGTCTTTGAAATGACCGTCGGAGACGTCTTTCAGATCGACCCGCATCTCTATCCCGTCGACAGCGAGCCCGAGCACGGCGATTTCTATTACTCCGTTTCCGATCCCACCGTCCTTTCGGTTTCCGCGGACGGCGGCGTCACGGCGCTTGCCGAAGGCAGCGCGGAGGTGACCGTATCGCTGTCGTGGCCCGTCGTGTCGCGCTCCTTCAGAATAACGGTTTCGGCGGATAACGCGACCGTCACCCACGAGCATCAGTATTCCGGAATGGAATACGACGAAAACCGCCACTGGAAGACCTGCACACTGTGCGGCGAAACAGCCGACGCGGGGGAGCATGTTTTCGGCGGGCCCGTCGCGTCTGAGGACGGTCACTGCTATCGCTGCAGCGTATGCTCCTATACGACCGCCTCCGTCGAACACACGCCTCTGACCGAGCCCGCCGTCCCCGCGACCTGCACCGCCGACGGCATGACCGAAGGAAGCGTCTGCGCCGTCTGCAAGCAGGTTCTGAGCGAACGGAAAACGATCCCGGCGACCGGTCATACCGTCGCCGTCGACTCAGCCGTTCCCGCGACCTGCACGGAAGCGGGACTCACCGAGGGCAGTCACTGCACGGTCTGCGGCGAGGTGATCAAGGAACAGACGATGATCCCCGCCCCCGGACACTCCTTCGGCGCCTGGACGGTCTCAAAAGAAGCGACCGACGACGGTGAGGGCGAGGAAACGAGAGTCTGCGCGGTCTGCGGCGAATCGCAGACCCGAAAGATCGACCCGGCGGGGCATGAGTATTCGGCGACCGTCACGCCGCCCACCTGCACCGCCCAGGGATATACCACGCACAGATGCGTTACCTGCGGCGACGAATATATCGACAGTTACACCGCCGCGCTCGGACACGATTTCGGCGCATGGTCGGAAACGACCGCCGCGACCTGTACGAGAAACGGCAGCGAAACGCGCGTCTGCAGCCGCTGCGGCGTCACCGAGAGCCGCGATCTGGCGGCGACCGGACACACGCCCGTCGCCGACGCGCCCATTGCGGCGACCTGCACGGAAGCAGGCAAAACCGAGGGCAGCCACTGCTCGGTCTGCGGCGCCGTGATCAAGGCGCAGACCGGGATCCCTGCGACCGGACACACCGTCGTGACCGATCCGAAGATCCCCGCCACCTGCACGACCTCCGGTAAAACCGAAGGCAGTCACTGCTCGGTCTGCGGCACGGTATTGCAAAAGCAGTTCGGCATCCCGAAGAAGGGACACACCGAGGTGACGGACGCCGCGGTCGCGGCGACCTGCACGACGTCCGGCAAGACCGAAGGCAGCCACTGCTCGGTCTGCGGCGCCGTGATCAAGGCGCAGACCGAGATCCCCGCGGCCGGACACACCGTCGTGACCGACGCAGCCGTCGCGGCGACCTGCACGGAAGCTGGCATAACCGCGGGCAGCCACTGCTCGGTCTGCGGCACGGTGTTCAAAGCGCAAAAAGAGATCCCCGCGACCGGACACACCGTCGTGACCGATCCGAAGATCCCCGCCACCTGCACGACCTCCGGTAAAACCGAGGGCAGTCACTGCTCGGTCTGCGGAACGGTATTGGAAAAGCAATTCGGCATCCCGAAGAAGGGACACAGCTACGAAACCGCCACCGGCGTATGCAGCCGCTGCGGCGATAAACTCGCGACGGTCACAATGGACGGCGAAACGATCCTCACGCCCGGTGAAACGAACGCGGTCAGAGCGGGCAATCCCTTCGGACTTTCGGCGGCTCTGAAGAGCGGTGCGACCTATGATGAACGGGCAGGCGCCTGGTCGACGAACGCCCCCGCGGGCACGACGGAGGCGCTGTTGATCCGTTCGTCGGAAGGCACGGCTTGTACGGTCTACCCCTATTCAACGGGCAGCGGCGAGATCGTTCTCACCTTTGTCTATGACGGCGTGACCTACACCCTGTCCTTCCTCTTCACCGTGACCGAAGCGCCGAACCTGACGCTGAGCGAGCGCTCCGTTTCGATGTACGTCGGCGACACGCACACCGTCAAAGCAACGCTGACCGGATCCGACGCGTCGATCAGGTATACCGGCTCCGACAAATCGGTCTTCACGGTGAACAGCAAAGGCGTGCTGACCGCCGTCGGCAAGGGCAGCGCGACGCTGACCGTCTCCTGCCCGGACGAGGGGCTGTCAAGGACCCTGCAGGTCACGGTAGAAACGCCGCCGTGGGACACAGCGGCGCCGAAGCTCGACAATCCCGATCCGGCGTCGGAGAGCGCAACGGGCGCCATGCCGTCGATCTACTATAATTCCGGAAATGATTATATCTCCTATGAACGCGATTCCGACGGAAACTGGAACAAGCGCTCCATGGGACTGGAAGACGCCGATTTCGTCTACGATCCCTCAACGAACACCCTCACCTTCAGCGGTCTTAAGGGCGGAGAACTGTCCGTTTCCGCAATGGGCAGCGGCTTCAGGATCAAACCCGTCGGCTCAAACAGTCTCGACCGCGTCTTCTCAGAGGGCGGCGGACATTCGGGCTGCATCACCTTCACCGGCACGGGCTCGCTTGAGATCAACGCCGACAGAAGCTGCATCTGGGGCGTCGAGATCGTCGATTACGCCTATAACGGCGACCCGCACGAGGCGTGTATGATCGTTGAAGGCGGCGTCAGCCTGACGGTGCACGGCGGCGATTCCGCCGCCGCAACGGGCGGCGCCGTGATCGTGCGCAACACCTCGCTTGAAAAGGGGATCTATACGCTCGCAAGGATCACGCTCTCGGGCGGCGCACCGGAATTCATGGACGAATACGGGAATTATACCGTCCTTGACAGTTCGGGCGCCGTCGCGCAGGACGTCTACTTCATTCCTGCGTAACGGTTCCGGCGCACCGGGTATTATCCGAAAATAAGGGGGTGTTTCATTTGGCGCAAATACGCCAAATGAAACAACCCCTTTAACGTTTCTGACCGTGCGGCGGCGCGCCGTTTCTGCCGGATCATCACAGACCGAGCGTTCAGATGAAACGCCTGTTACAAAGACGAAACGCGCGGAATACACGTCAGACGATCACTTCCGGCGGCGCCGTGAAGGACCAGCGCACAAGATCGATATCCTCGAAATAAAGGACCTCGAAGACGCCGTCGCCGACAGCGTACATCCCCTTGAGCTCGGGGCAGGCATCGAGCATCGCGGCGCGCGCCTCGTCCCTGCCGTCGCGGATCACTTTTGCCGAAAGGCGGATCCACACGCCCTCTCCCTGCATGGCGGTGATCTCCACGTCGGGATGCGCGATCATCTGCGCATAGCATTTTTCCGGTTGTTCGTGCAGATATATGCTTTCCCCTCAAATTCCGCGACGGCGCCGAAGGGGCGGACGTGCGGTTTATTGTCGTCGTCAACGGTGGCGATATAGAAAATTCCCGCCTTGCGGAGTTCATTTACTGCTGCGTTCATTTTATCCTCTTTCCGACCCTTCGGGGTCAAACCGTTTTTATAATTGTAGCACGTTCGCGCCGCTTTGTCAATCCCGGCTGCAATAAAGGTCACTTGACGTCATTTCAGGTCTTGACAAAGGTGCGGCGGGGGTGTAAAATACAAAGCGAGCAAGGCAAAATCAATCAGACTGAAAGGAAGAATCCCGGATATGAAGATCACAAAGAAATATTTCGACAAGACCCCCGCCGGCAAAGCCGTCTATGAATTTACGGTCACGAACAGCAGCGGCGCTTCGGTCTCGTTCCTGACGCTCGGCGGCGCGATCCGCAAACTGTTCGTGCCCGACGCCGAAGGAAAAATGCGCGATATCGTCTGCGGATTTGACAACGCAAAGGACTATTTCACTTCCACCGGCTACCAGGGAATGATCATCGGGCGCGTGTGCAACCGCATCAGCGGCGCGCGCTTCACGCTCGACGGAAAGACCTACAAACTCCACGTCAACTCGGGCAAGCGCGACTGTCTGCACGGCGGCAAAGAGGGCTTCAGCCACAAGGTCTTCGTCCCGGTGACATTTGAAAACGAGCTGGGCGCGGGCGTCAAGCTCTATCTCATCTCGCCGGACGGCGAAGAGAACTTTCCGGGACGCGTTGACCTCTGCGTGACCTACACCTTCACCGAGGAAAACCGTCTGATCATCAACTACAAGGCGCAGACCGACAAGCCGACGGTGCTGAACCTCACCAACCACGCCTATTTCAATCTGTCGGGCTACGATTCCGGCGCCTCGGTGATGGAGAACGAGCTCTACATCAACAGCGATCAGTATCTGCCCTGCGACGAGGATCTCATCCCCCTGCCCTGCGGCTATCAGCCGGTCAAGGGCACCGATTACGATTATACGCAGCTCCGCAAGGTGCGCGTACCGCTCGATCTGAATTTCCTGCTGCGCGATTTCAACGGTATGGTCAAGCGCGCCGCCTTCCTTTGCGACCGCACCTCGGGCATCTCGCTGACCGTATATACCAACGCCCCTGCCATCCAGATGTACACCGGCTGCGTGATGAACGGACCGGAACTCTATAAGGGCGGCGTCAAGCAGGTCCCGCTGCGCGCGATCTGCCTTGAGACCTCCTTCCCGAACGACGCGCCCAACCGCCCCGACTTCATCCCCTGCGTCCTGCGTCCCGAGGAACTGCTCGACTCTACGACAGTGTTCGAGTTCGGCGTCGTCTGACCGGATCGCGGGAGACGTGCGCGCGCCGAGCGCGCATGGCGCAGCGCGGCGCGCAGTGAAATCGCCTGCGGGAACCCCCGAACACCGCAACACAAGGAGCGGTGTTCGGGGGTTCCCTTTCGCGACGGTTAAATTTGCCTCGACGGCGGGTTGAAGAGATACGGGCGCGAAGCGCAAAGGGAGGCGCGGAGCGCGAAGCAGCGTTGCGCCTTTGTTTAGGCGACACCCTTTGTTAAAGGGTGTCCGAGGAGCCTTCCCCGATGGGGGAAGGTGGCGCTTGCCGCCGGATGAGGCAAAACACTACCGTTGGGCTATGGCGTCGGCGAAGCCGACAGAATGAACAGGAAGTCACCGCGTCACCGGAACAATTGCGCGCGGAGCGCGAAGCCGCGGAGCGCCATGTTTAGGCGCCACCCTTTCGGAACGGGGGGCTGAGGAGCCTTCCCCGATGGGGGAAGGTGGCGCTTGCCGCCGGATGAGGCAAAACACTACCGTTGGGCTATGGCGTC
>JAFTCT010000079.1 GCA_017454525.1 Clostridia bacterium | reverse complement strand
TCATCGTACGTCTTCCGGGATCGAACCCCGAGTTTTTTGTGCGCGTGTACGCCCGCGCACAAAATACTCCAGGCGGCTCGCCGTAACAGTGAAGGGAGCGGAAAAGCGCCGGCGAGACGCGGGTTCAGATCCCCGTAATCCGCTCCATGAAAAACACAGAGGGACGCCAAATGCCCGACCGTCATAAGGAAGTTTTTTACCGTTTTTTCATATTCAGCCGGTATAATGAAGCTAATGAAGACGGCAGCTTCGCTGCCTGATGAAGACGTCGGCAAAGCCGACTAATGAAGACATTCACTTCGCTCACTAATGAAGCGAAGTCGCCCCCGTCATTCATTAGTCCCGCAGGGACGTCTTCATCAGCGAAGCGTCTTCATTTCTTCATTAGCCCTCACAGAGGGCGACTTCATTTTCTCTGGTATCCTATTTCAAAAACATACCCAGGTCGAGCTTCTGTGCTCCGTTTTCAGTCGGCAGGAAGCCGACCTTTTTCATATACTCTGTATGCTTCGGCGCGTTTCCGCGGAAAACAAGCGAACGGTAGCCCTCTGACGCCAAACGTTCAAAAAGGAACTTTCCGACCGACGTATCGCGGAAGGCGGGCAGGGCGTAGTCGAGTAGGATCTCGATATCCTTGCCGTCCTCTCCGGTCTCTTTGCCGAAAAACAATCCCGCGGGCGCGTTACCGCAGCAAATCAGGTAAGAAAGCGTCGCATCTTCGGTATCAAGCGAAGAATCGGGAAAGAAGATGTGAATATCCTCCTTGTTGTCCTCAAGAAGGCTCGCAAGGTAGCCGTCGCGGGGATTCGTTCTGACCAGTTTATAGCTCTTCTTTACCCGCATGAGGCGTACCAGATGATAAATATTAATGAGAAACAGACAGATATTCAGAACGGCCGTCGGCCAGGAGCTGATCAGGATCGCGTAGGCGGCGAAAATGGCGCTGCCGATCGCATTGATGATCCGCAGTTTTACGACCGAGGTCATGAGCATCGAGATCAGCACCAAAAAAGAGCCCAGATAGCCGATGCCTTCAATGATGAATTTGATCGTGGTTTCATTCATAACGATTTCTCCTTATCGACCCGCTACGGATCTTTTGCACATTCCGACATGATACTAACATCATCATAACCTTTATTTCGGATTTTGTCAACTGTTTGTTTTTTATCATCGTGCGTTACGGTACTTTACAACGTCCGGGGATAATGATATACTGAATATTCAAAGGCTCCTTGAGAAATTTTTCTTAAATCTCGTGAGACATTTTCTCTTAAATCTTTAGTATATGGTTGAACGGAAAGGGGGAAGCCGATGGACGACCGTGAGATCATCCGTCTGTTCTTTGAGCGCTCGGAACAGGCGATCGCCGCGCTGAGTGAAAAATACGGCGCGGCCTTCTACAAAACCGCATGGAATATTCTCGGCGATCCCCGGGACGCGGAGGAGTGCGTCAACGACGCGCTGTTGGGCGTCTGGAATTCGATCCCGCCGCAGAATCCGGAGTCGCTGCCGGGTTACGTTTGCCGGATTGTGCGCAACCTTGCCGTCAACAGGTATCACGCCAATACTGCTGTAAAGCGGAACAGTTACTACGATGCCGCGCTCGACGAAATCGAATTGTGTTTCCCTTGTTCGGCTTCCGCGGAAGAGGAATACGAAGAAAAGGAAAACATGCGCGCTCTCGACTTGTTCCTTGAAACGCTGAACAAAAAAGACAGGATCCTGTTTGTTCGGCGTTACTGGTACGCCGAGTCGATGGAAGATCTGGCGTCACGGTTTCACACGAGCCGTCACAGCGTTTCGGTGAAGCTGTCGCGGATCAGAAAGAAACTGCGCAGCTATTTAAAGAAGGAGGGAATATCTCTGTGAAAAAGGAAAAAATCTCCGCCATGATCGGTACTATCCGCGATGAATATGTGATCGCGGCGGGGGAATATGACCGTTTTGAAAGACAGGAAATACAAGCGCGCCGTTTGCATAGCGGAAGAACAGTCGCGGCGAAGCGGAGCAAACGCACGAAAATCATCCTGCTCGCCGCCTGTATGCTTCTGATGCTGGCGTTGAGCGCGACCGGCTTTGCTTTTCTGTTGGCGGAAGCGAAGGAGTATAAAGACGCCGTGACCTTCTTCGAGGAAAACGGTCTTTCAATGGAGGGGCTGAGCCGTGCGGAGGTCAAGGAGGTTTACCGGGACATCATCACCGAGCGTTTTGAAGACGACAAGACCGTCGAGGTCATAAAAAAAGCCGTCGAAGGTACAGAGATTGAACAGGACGTTCCGATCATTGACGGATCGGCGCGCTCCTGGTGGCGCTGGTATACGTTTCACAGCGAATACGTTGTCGGAGACGGCTATCACATGGAATATGTACGCACCGAAGAGGGCTATCGGTGCAGGGTGAAATACCTGGGCGAGGATCTGACGGTCCTGTGGAGCGCGGATCTGCCTGCCTGCGACGGGATGCGCTGCATCGCGACGCCAATCGGGACGGCGGTCTGCGGAAGCGTCGGAGAACGCGACGCGCAGACCGGCGCCTATACCCACCGCATTTTTGCGGCGCGGATCGACGGCGAGGGGAATATCCTATGGCAAAAGGCCTTTGAACACGGGTTTCAGAATGAAGTTGCCGTGGAGATGTTGAACGACGGGGACGGCGTCTGGGCTCTTATCAGCGAGGGCGACGATCATCTTTGCTTTGGCAGGATCGACGAGAACGGAAACGAACTGCTCTTCAGAACGGTAGAGATCGGGGAAAAGACCGACGTGTCCGGCGCCGCGCGGATCGGAGACGGGTATCTCGTCCGGCTCCGGGACAGCCAAAACGAGGAATATGCGCGCCTGATCCGTCTGGATCGCGACGGGGAGGCCGTGGACCGGATCACCTACGAGAGCGAGGACTGCTTCTACTATCTGACCGATATGATCGAATTCGGCGGCCGGATCTATCTTTCGGCGTACGCCGTACCGAAGCGCGAGGACAACGTTTTCGGCAGATCCGAGATCGCGCTGATCATCAAATACTGCTGGGAGTATCAGGACCGCGACCCCGACAACGCCGACTGGATCAGACCGTCGGGTTATGAACTGACGCCGGTCGTGCGCGACAACTATACGGCGGTGCTGCTGCGCTGCGATGCCGCCGGCACGCCCGAGACCTTTTACGAGGTCGCCGGTTCGTTCGGCGGAAAACTGAGGATCAACGAATACGGCGAACTGGTGTGGAAGGTCGAGACGGTCAACGACGCGGTCTGGCTGCCGGGCGTCGATATGATCGAGGGGACCTGCGCGGTCTTCCGGTACTGTTTCGACGCCTCCGGCGCGCTGTGCGCCTGCGTGGACATAAACGAGACCGTGACTTTTGAAAAACGGCAGTAACGCCGCCCTTCTCCTTACCCACAGGGAATTGAAGCCCTCAGTCGGATCAACCGGATCAGTGATCTCGGCATTACAGTTCTCCTTACCCGCAGGGAATTGAAACGCACCTGGCATCACAAATCCGTCACCAGGATTTTGTATTCCGGATCATCACGCGCTGTGCGTCAAGTCGGACGCAAGGCAAAGCGTGACAAAACACGACCGCGCGAAAAAAAGCGCCCCGCTCCGCAAATGCCGCGGAACGGGGCGTTTTTTTGCGCGTTTTCCGGTTATCGGTTCATATGAAAAACGGCGGAAACGCCGCCGGGAAGCGCAAAAAACAAGACCGCCCGGACGAAACCCCGTCTCGACGGTCTTTATCATATGGATCCTTTTTTCACTCGGCGTCAGCCGGGGGTTCCCGGCTTGACCGCTCTTGTCGCCGTATAGGTCTGGATATTCAATTCCCGCAGCCGTCCGTCGCCGTTGACGTCGCCGTAGAGGTCGGTGAGGATGAATCCCGCGCGCAGCTGACCGCCCAGTTGCTCGTCGACCGTGTGGGAGAATTGCACTCCGCAGTCCTCATCCTGCAGCGTTTTCATATACTCCGGCACAGAGAGCGGGTCGAAGGGCATACGGTTGACGATCATTGTCTCATCGCCGTTGACGATAAAATTGACTTCATTCGACAGGCCGCAGAGCAGGACGCCGCCGGGACGCAGGACGCGGTAACATTCCTTGAAAACCCGTTCCGCGTCTTTGATATAGTCGTTGGATACCGGGTGGAAAACAAGATCGAAGGAGGCGTCCTCAAAGGGAAGGGGCAGCGTCATATCGCCTTTGACGATCCTGATCTCATAGCCCTCGCGCTGCGCGACCAGGCGTTCGCTTTTCAACTGCTCTTCGGAAATATCAAAGACCGTGCAGTGCGCGCCGCGCGCGGCGAAGACCGGCATCTGCTGACCGCCGCCCGCCGCCAGCCCCAGCACCACTTTGCCCTCAAGATCGCAAAACCAGCCGTGCGGGACGGGCTTTGTGGGCGTGAGCAGCACGTCCCAGTCGCCCGAGGCGGCTTTCATATAGTCCTCGTGCGTGATCGGAACGCCCCATTCCCAGCCCTCGCGCACCCAGCGGTCGATCGTATCTGCGTTGATCTCTCTGTAATTCATACCTTTCCTCCGTTGATCGTTTTCTTCATAATTATATCATTCCCGGGCGGCGAAGTCAATCGCATTCGTATATATAACCGTTGACTTTCGGGGAAAACTGTGGTATACTACGTTGTACGCACAGGCGCCGCCTTGCGGAAACAAAAGAAAAGAGTACGTTCTGAAACGGTATGGACATCAACAGGAAACTGCCCGTCTGGGCGCTGATATTAATAGATATATTACTGGTCGCGGCGATCATCCTGCCCTTCGCCTATTTTCACCACGTGCGCGATATGTGGGGACCGGACGACGAGCAGGCGAAACACTCCTACACGCACGGCGAAACGCCCGACGTTCTGACCGGCGACGTGTTTCTGACCGCCGATGCGTCAACCGAGCCTTCCCCGACGACAGGGCCGTCAGACGACCCGACGACCAGGTCGGCGCAGGAGATCCGACCCGTTTCCCTGAAGGGCGACCGGGAGATCCGCGCCTACGCGAAGGAGCACGGGCTGACGCTTCCGGCGGCGGTCGACGGCGCGTCGTACGATATGCTCTACCGCAGCGAAAACATCTTCACCGTGCTTTACAGCGCCGCGGAAAAACTCAACGGCTATCTTGCGAAATACTATGTTTTCGACGTCTACGTCAAGGACGTCCGGAATTTTTACACGGTGAATTCCAAGCAGAAGGGACTGCGGGAACTCGTCTCAGAGGGCGAAAAGGAGTTCGGCGGTCCGGTCGTGGCGGCGGTCAACGGCGATTACAGCAGCAACAAGAACCACTGCCGGGTCGTGGTGCGCAACGGGAAACTCTACCGTACGCCCGAAATCATCGACAGCGACGTCTGCGTCATGTACTATGACGGCAGGATCGAGACCTACACCCCGGAGGAATTCGATTTCAGCAAAGTCGAAGCGCAGTCCCCCTATCAGATCTGGAACTTCGGTCCCGAACTGCTCGACAAAAGCGGGCGTGCCAAAACAGAGTTCAACGACGAGGCGTACGACCGCCATATCCTTAAGAATACCCACCCGCGCACCGCGCTCGGGTACTATGCGCCGGGACATTACTGCCTGATCGTCGTCGACGGCAGGCAGAACGGCGAGGACGGCGAGTACCTCTACGGATGCTCGGCGATTTCTCTTGCGCAGCTCTGCGAGCGCATCGGCTGCGTCCGCGCCTACAATATGGACGGCGGCGACAGCTCGCAGGCGTATATGAACGGCGAGGACGTGCGCATCGACCGCACGAGAGACCCGCAGCGCGTGCTCTCCGATATCATCTGCGTCGGCGAGATCGCGCCGTCTTTGCAGCGGGACGAACCGGAGAAAACGGATGCAGGAGGCGCGGAATGAAAAAAAGGAACAGTGCGGTCGTGCTGATCGGCGGGGTGATCCCGCATCTCATCCTTGCGCTTTCGGTCGTAATGCTCTCGCTGTTCATCCTCGACCGGTTCAACCGCGCGATGAACTTTATCGTGAACGGCATCACGGTGTGGATGATCGTTGTCTGGTTCGCCTTGACGGCGCTGCTCAAGATCATCGCGGTCTATGAACGGGTGCCGAAACCGATGATCTTTCTCGGATGTCTGACGACGGGACTGAGTTTTGCGGTCCTGATCTTCATCATCGCGGGCAGACTCGGCGCGACGGCCGCGCGCTACATGATCGGAGCGCTCAGCGTGCTCGACGCGGCTTTCGCCGTCACGTTCATCGTTTGGCGCAGACGGAAAAGCGGCGAAACGGTTTCATCCGGAAAGACGGACGCCGCCCCGAGACAATAAACTGGACGCCCGAAACGGCGGAAAAGAAATGAGAGGATAATAAAATGTACGAAAACGGAAAGATCTACATGGGGCTGTCCGACGGCGAGCCGAGGGAAAAGGTGTATATGGAACTCTCGCAGAGCAACCGTCACGGGCTGATCGCCGGCGCCAGCGGCACCGGCAAGACCGTGACCATGAAGGTCATGGCGGAGTCTTTTTCCGCCGCGGGCGTTCCGGTCTTCATGTGCGACGTCAAGGGCGACGTTTCGGGGATGTGCGAAGCGGGCGCGGACAACGCCGGGATGCAGAAGCGCATCGACAAATTCGGGATCCGCGACAGTTTTGCCTTCCGTCCCTATCCGGTCGTGTTTTACGATATTTACGGCAAGGGCGGGCATCCGGTGCGCGTGACGGTCTCGGACATCGGACCGGCGCTTCTGGCGCGGATGCTCGACCTCAGCGACGTGCAGGAGGCGGTACTCAACGTCGTCTTCCGCATCGCCGACGACAAGGGACTGAAGATCCTCGATCTCAAGGATCTGAAAGCCGTGATCTCCTACGTCTCGGAGCACCGCACCGAGTATACGATCTCCTACGGCAATATGACCGCGCAGAGCCTCGGCGCCGTGATGCGCGCCCTGATCCCGCTCGAACAGCAGGGAGGCGATATCTTCTTCGGCGAGCCGATGCTCGATATCCGCGATTTCATGCGTCTGGCGCCCGACGGCAGGGGATATATCAATATCTTACATTCCGTGGAGGTCATCGGGAAACCGCGCCTCTACGCCCTCTTCCTTCTGTGGATGATGGCGGAGCTCTTCGAGCATCTGCCCGAGGTGGGCGACTGCGAGAAGCCGAAGCTGGTCTTTTTCTTCGACGAAGCGCACCTGCTCTTCAAGGACGCGCCTAAGGCGCTGATCGCCAGCATCGAGCAGACCGTGAAGCTTATCCGCAGTAAGGGCGTCGGCATCTATTTTGTCACGCAGTCGCCTTCCGATATTCCCGACAGCGTACTGGCGCAGCTCTCCAATAAGGTGCAGCACGCGCTGCGCGCTTACACGCCGAGCGAAATGAAGGCGGTCCGCGCCGCCGCGCAGAGTTTCCGCCCCAATCCCGCTTTCAGGACCGAGGACGTCATCACGGAACTCGGTACCGGCGAAGCGCTCGTTTCCTTCCTGAACGAGAAAGGCGTTCCGGGGATCGTGCAGAAGACCTCGATCATCTGTCCGGAAAGCCTGATGGCGCCCTGCAGCGCCGCGACCAAGGATGAAATGATGCGCCGCTCGCCCGTCTGGGGCAAGTACGACGAGACGGTCGACAACGAGAGCGCGTTCGAACTGCTCGAGAAGCAGGCGCAGGTCGACGAGGAGCGCGCGCAGTTCGAGCGCGAGAAGGCGGAACTCGAAAAGGAGAAGGAGCGTCTGGCGAAGGAAAAGGAAAAAGCCGACGCGGCAGCCGCCAAAAAGAAGGAAAAGGAACAGGAAAAGAAAAAGGCGGATAAGAAAAAGAAGAGCGACCGCAGGAAATCAAAGATCGAGAGCCAGCTCATTTCCACCGGCGGCTCGATCCTGAGGCGCGGACTTCGCAGCATTCTGAAGTGGTGACGCATCGGTCATTGTATCCGAATAAACACCGCCCGGGCAAACGGCCAAGGAAAGCCGTTTGCCCGGGCGGTGTTTCATAAACCACGGCTCGGCGTCGACAGTTGGAAAAATGATGATCGGGCGGAAGCGTTCAGCGCTTCTCAAGTTGTTCCGCCGCTTTGCGCAGCAGTTCCCTGATCGGCAGATGCGCGGGGCAGACCCTTTCGCACATACCGCAGGAAATGCAGTCGGACGCCTTGCCGTGATCCTTCGTGACGACGCGGCGGTAATATCCGCCGGCGGTCCAGCTGTGAAAGGCGACTTTGGAATTGTAAGCGGCAAAGACGTCGGGGATCAGGATATCCTTCGGGCAGTGGTTGTCGGTAATACAGTAGCGGCAGCCGGTACAGGGGATCCCGCCGGTCTCTTTGATGACGGCGCAGACCTTTTCGATCGCCTGCTCCTCCGTTTCATTCAGAGGAAGGGGATCGGGCATGAAGGAGAGATTGTCTTCCATTTGCTCAAGGCTGCTCATGCCCGAGAGGATCATGCACATCTGCGGGAAGCCCGCGACGAAGCGCAGGGCATAGGAGGCGGGCGAGCCGCCGCCGAGCGCCGTGAAGAGATCCTTCGCTTTGTCGGGAAGACGCACGAGCGTGCCGCCCTTGACCGGCTCCATGACGATGACGGGCTTACGGTGTTTCACGCAGGTTTCGTAGACGCGTTTACTGTCGACCGACGGATCGCGGTAGTCGGCGTAGTTGAACTGGATCTGTACGGCGTCGACCTCCGGATAGGTACAAAGGATCTCGTCGAGCACTTCGGCGCTGTCGTGGAAGGACAGTCCGACGTGACGGATCTTTCCTTCCTTTTTGAGTTCAAACGCCGTTTCGTAGGCGCGGCATTCCTTGAATTTTGGGAAGTTCTCCCTCGACTGCGCGTGCATGAGATAGAAGTCGAAATAGTCGACGCCGCAGGCGGCGAGCTGACTTTCAAAGAAGGGACGGATATCGGCTTCGCAGTTGAAATACGGGGCGGTGAGTTTGTTCGTCAGAAGAAACTTCGAGCGGTCGTACCTTGCCGACAGGCAGCGCGCGATCGCTTTCTCGCTCTTGCCGTCAATATAGCCGTGGGCGGTGTCGAAGTAGTTGAACCCGGCGTCAAGAAAGCGGTCGATCATCAGGGAGAACTGCGCTTCGTCGACCTCTTCGCCGATCATCGGCAGCCGCATACAGCCGAAGCCGAAAACGCCCTTGATCTCGGGAAAAAAAGGATTGGTTTTCATTCGGAACCTCTCTTGATACATTTACGGCAGCATCACCGCGGTGATCTCGGACGCGGGGAAATGTGCTTTGGCGTAGTCCCACATCTTTTTTCTGCCGAAGGGGTGGGTACTGTGGATGTTGATGACCGAGGGGCGGATGCCGTTCTCGTCCATCCAGACGAGCAGATCGTAGCCGGTTTCCTTGTCATAGCCGAGGTCATAGTCGAGGGAAACGTGATCGAACGGCAGAACCGACAGAAGCAGCTTCGCCTGCTCCGGGTCGCGGCAGCATTCGCAGCCGCCCGAAGGGAAGGGACGCAGATCGTCAACGAAGAGGCGCACGGTCAAGCCCCCTTCGTTTCGTCTTTGCTGTATACGCAGCTGCCCTCGATGCGTTCGGGTCTGACCGCCCGGACGCTCTCGTAGTCGAACAGCGAATACTGCCAGTTGCTGACCGTGTCAAGATACTCGAAGATCCTTCGGTCGATGTCGTCGCGGATCTCGGGCTTGATCTCCGGAACGTATTTGACGATATAGGCGCTGGTGAAGAAGTTGTCGCTGATCTTCTTGTGCAGAAGAAAGATCTTGTCGATATTGCCGTCTTCGAACTCTTTGACGTAACGAAGAAAATCTTCCAGAACGCCCTCGGGCAGATGCTCGGCTGAAAGATCGTCGCTCTTTCTCAGGACGCCGGTCTCGTCGTACTCGTCCTTTTTGAACTGGGCGAAATTCACCGCGCGCTCGCGGTAGGTTTCAAGCATCGCGCTGTTGCCGGTATAGCAGCAGAAGGTGCCGATCAGCGACAGACCTGCTTCGATGTTGTTGCTGTTGCTCTCGATCGCCTTGTAGATATGATCGATCCCCGCGGGATCGTAGCGCCTGAGCAGAAATCCGCCTTTGATCAGATGCGCGGTCGGCGCCGCAGGGTCGGGCAGCTCTGCGATCGCGCGGTCGCACAGTTCCTCCGCTTCGCGCTTCCGGCAAAGCTTCATCAGGGCGTCCAGTACGTTCCTGTATTCCTCGGCGACCAGCGGTTTTCCGGCTTCCTCCCACGCCGAGACCGTTTCGAGCGGATCGAGATATCCCGTTTTTCTTGAAGCCGTATAGCCCTCGGGGTCTTTCTTGAAGATCAGGTCGTCCAGATACGCGGCGACGTTTGAAATATCCCGTCTGTACGCCTCCGACGGCGCCATTTCGGGCAGATCGTAGTCGGTCACGCCGAGCGCGTCGAGACGCATTTTGACGGTGGGGTGCGTGGAGGAGCGCGCCATGATCTCGACGTCGATCATCGAAAGCCAGTCGGCGCGGCGTTTTTTTGTCACCGTTCTGAAATTTGCAAGATAGCGCGTGAAGAGGTCGCGGGGCGGTTCTTCGTTCTCATAGATCGATGCCGAGACGGCGTCTTCCCACTGTTCCCAGTCGTAGCGTTCCGAGAAGAAGAGTTTGATGAGCGCCGAAGCCGCGGAGTTCTTCTCTTTGCACCGCAGCATGGCGCTGTCGGCTTCCTGCTCGCGCATCACCGATACGGCGTAATCGTAGAGAACGTAGTTGTAATAGTAGACGTTCGCGCAGAGCGCGTAATACTTGAAAAGAATGAAAAATACCGGGGAAGAGGGCGCGGAGGAGAGTTTCTCCATGAACGCGCGCTCCTTTTTGTGCCGCGGATCCTCTTTGAGATGCGCGAATTCGTGCAGCAGAACGGCGTAAAGTTCGTCGTCGGAAAAGGAACAGACGGTGAGCATTCCGAGACTCAGAAAAATATCTTCCCTGCGGTAGGCGATACCGACGTTGAAGCCGACCTCCGCGAGGATCTGAATATTTCCGTGAAGCCCGATCTCGCTTTTGGCTTTCTCGGCGATCCCGTAAAGGCAGGGAAAATCCTCCCTCTTGAGCGCCGCGTCGTCCTGCGCGATCCCGGTAAGCGACGGGAGCGGCAGAAAGATCATGGCGCCGGCAATAAAGTATACCGAGGAAAAGAAAATAAAGAGATAAAAGCTGGAGGAACCCGTCCCGGCAAAGCCGGAAAGAAAGGCGATGGCAAAAGACGAGAGAAGCGCCGCTGCCGCAAGACCGTAGAAACCGCACCGGATACGGACGAGTTTTTTCGGTCCTTTTGCGGACGCTTCCTTTGCGAGCGCGCGCTGACGGAGCAGGGAGGCGATCACGTCCTTGACTTTGTCGGCGTTTCTTTTCTTTACGTATGCCTTTTTGACTGCCAGCGTCACGGCGCAGAGAATGAGCGGGATCGCCATGCAGACCGCCGTAACGATCCAGAACGGGTCTTTGGGAACCTCGGGGTATTTTCTGCCGAGCAGCGAGCCGGCAATGAGCAGTCCCGCCGATACCAGCGCGCTGACGATGATCAGCACGCTGAACCGCCTGTTTTGCGTTTGCTCGGGAGAAATCGGTTTTTTGGCGTTTTTATTCATTGCGACGTCACGGTCCTTTCGGTTTGCTCTGAGTGTCTGTCCTGCTGAAGTGTGAAGAGATCGTAATACTTCCCGCGCCGTTCAAGCAGTTCAAGGTGCGTGCCGCTCTCGAGGATCTGACCCGCGGAGAGGTAGAAGATCCGGTCGGCGTGCTGGACGGTCGAGAGGCGGTGGGCGACGATCAGCATCGTCCCCTTCTTCATCATGCGCTCAAGCGATTCGCCGATGAGCTGCTCGGTCTCGGTGTCGATATTTGCCGTCGCCTCGTCCAAAAACAGCACGTCGGGCTTGTGCACGATGGTGCGCGCGAAGGACAAAAGCTGCCTCTGTCCGGCGGAAAAGTTGTTGCCGCGCTCGCGCACTTCCTCGTCCAGTCCCTTGCCCAGACGGTCGATGAACTTGTCGGCGTTGACGTAGCGGCAGGCTTCCATGACCTCGTCGTCGCCGACGTTTTCAAGACCCAGCAGGATGTTGGAGCGGACCGTGCCCGAGAAGAGGAAGACGTCCTGGAGCATCTGCCCGAAACGGCGGCGCAGAGCGGAGATCTTGTAGGACTTGATATCCCTGCCGTCAATGAGGATCTGTCCCTTCTGAATATCGTAATTGCGGAAGATCAGAGAGAAGATCGTCGTCTTTCCCGAGCCGGTCGCGCCGACGAACGCGACGGTCTGCCCGGCTTCGACCTTGAAGGAAACGTCGCGCAGCACCCATTCGTCGGGCAGATAGGAGAACCAGACGTGTCTGAACTCGATATCGCCCCTGATCACGTCGACGTCTGCGGCGTCGGGCGCGTCGACGATCGCCGGCTCCATGTCCATGACCGTGAAGATCTTCTCCGCCGAAGCGAACGCCGACTGCAGCATATTGAACTGCTCCGCCAGATTCTGGATCGGGTTGAAGAATTTGTTGATATACATATAGAAGGTCACGAGCGTTCCGCTGTCGATGATCTGACCGAAGAACGCGGTGTTGTCGATATACCCTTTGCTCCCCACGTAGAACAGAACGAGGATCGAGGAAATATAGAGCATATACACGACCGGACGGAAGATGCCGAAAACGAGGATCTGCCGCATCTTCGCTTTTTTCAGTTCGTCGTTCTTCCCGTTGAACTCCTTCATTTTCAGATCCTCACGGTTGAAGATCTGAATGATCTTCATACCCGAAAGATGTTCGGAGAGGAAGGTGTTGATATCGGTCGTGCGGTCCTTGACGGCGCGGTACGCCTTGCGCGTGAATTTGCGGAAGACCACCGTGAAAAAGGCGATGAAGGGCACAAAGGAGAGGACCAGCAGCGTCAGCGCGTAGTTGATCACGAACATCGCTGTGACGATCGCGATGATCACGAGGACGTTCCGCAAGAGACTCACGAGGACGTTGGTGAACATCATCGAGATCGCGTTGGTGTCGTTGGTCACGCGGGTGACCAGTTTGCCGACCGGGATCTTCGTCAACTGCTCGTGCGAAAGTTCCTCGATGTGCCTGAAGACGTCCATGCGCAGTTTTGATAGGATCTTCTGCCCGATCTTCTGCAGGAGTAAGGTCTGCGCGTAGGTGCAGACGATCGAGACGATCAGGATCGAGGCGTAGAGCGCGATGCGCAGCAAGAGATCCTTCATTTCGAAACTTTCCTTGATCATCTCTTCGATCCTGCCGATGATGATCGGAGAAACGACGTCATAGCCGATCGAAACGAGCATCAGCAGGAAAATGACCGAAAAAGCGCCGATATGCGGTCTGGCGTAGCGGAGGAGCCGCCGGACGATCTCGCCGTCCTTCATATTGCGGTCGAAGCCGATCGCCTCCTTCTGACGGCGGATCGAGAGATAGGCGATAAGGAATACCAGCGTGAAGGTGCTGATAACGCCGCCGAGGATCAGAAGCGGAAGATACTCATACATGGCCGTTTCCTCCCTTCTTTTCCTCATCCAGGCGCTGCAGGTCGACCGCGCGGCGGTATTCCGCGCAGGTTTCGTACAGTTCGTCGTGCGCGCCGAATGCGACGACTTTTCCCTCGTTGATGAAGAGCACGCGGTCGGCGTTCTCAACGGTCGAGAAGCGGTGCGCGATGATCAGCGTCGTCTTGCCCGCGCGGGTGTTCTTCAGGTTTTCCAGTATGACCTTTTCGGTCTTGACGTCAACGGCTGAAACCGAGTCGTCGAGAATGAGGATCGGCGCGTCCTTCATCAGCGCCCGCGCGATCGAGATGCGCTGCTTCTGTCCGCCCGAGACGGTCACGCCGCGCTCGCCCAGCACCGTTTCGTAGCCCTTTGCGAAGGAGCGGATATTCTCGTCGATATCCGCCATCACCGCCGCGTGCAGGATCTTGTCGTGCGCGGCGTCGTCGGACGCCATGGCGATGTTTTTCTCAATGGTATCGGAAAACAGGAAGTTGTCCTGCGGTACGTATGCGGCGTATTTGCGCACGGTGCGGATAGGCAGGGTGTTGACGTCGTGTCCGTCGATGAATACCGTGCCGTCGGGGACGTTGTAGGTGCGCAGGATCAGATCGACGAGTGTCGTTTTTCCCGAGCCGGTCCTGCCCACTACGCCGACGCACTCCCCGCGATGAATGTGGAAGGAAACGTCGGAGAGTACCTCGTTCCCGCCGTCCGGATAGGAAAAGGAGAGCCCCCTGAATTCGATATCCCCTTCGATTGTGTCGACGTCCTTCACGTCCGGGCGGTCGACGACCGTCGCTTTTGCGTCCATCAGCGCGCTGATGCGCTTGAGCGAGGCCTTGCCGCGCGAGCGCATTTCAATGAGCTGCGAGATCGCCAGCACCGGCCAAATGATCGAGGTGAAATAGCCGATGAACTCCACCATCATGCCGGCGTCGAAGACCCCTTCATGAACAAGGTGGCCGCCGTAACCGAGGATCACGCAGATCACCGATTCCACGAAGAGCGTAACGCCGACGGTCAGCATCGTCGAATACTTCGTATAGTCGATATTCGCGCGCTCGTTCTCTGTGTTGAGACGGCCGAAAGCCAGCAGTTCCACCGTCTCCTTGACGAACGCCTTGACGACGCTGATGCCCGAAAAGGTCTCCTGCGAGAAATCGGAAAGGGAAGAGAACGCCTGCTGACGGATCTCCCATTTCTTGGCGAGATACTTTTCGAGCAGCGCGCCGAGCAGGAGCATGATCGCCATCGGGATCATGCAGAAGAGCGTCAGTTTCCAGTCCATGGAGATCATCTTGTACAGCGACAGAACGCCTAAAAAAAGCGCGTCGAAGAACATGAGGAATCCCCAGCAGAAGCATTCCTCGATCGTTTCGAGATCGTTGGTGAAGAGCGACATCAGGTTGCCGACCTTGTTCGTCTTGTAATACTCGACAGACAGACCTTTGAGGTGGTCGAACATTTCCGACCGCAGACCCGTTTCCGTGCGGATCCCGGCGCCGACGATGCACAATCTCCAGAGAAATCTCCCCAGTACCATCACCCCGATCACGACGAGCATCGGGAAGCAGACGCGCTCGAGAAACAGCGTCATGTCAAAAGCGCGTTTCGTGCCGTCGATCAGGACCGTCCCTTCGTTGATGCCGTTGACGACGATCCTGTAAAACTCGGGAACGAGAAGCTGAAGATAGTCCACGGCGATCAATGAGACGAGTCCGCCCAGCAAAAGAAGCGCGTACTTCTTATAGTATTTATTGATATACTTACCGAACAGCATTTTATCCTCAATTAATCATTAAATAATTGAACATATTATAACAAGCAATCGCTGAATTGTCAAGATAAAAGAAAAAAAAGAAAAAGTGTAAAAAAACCGAAAAAAATTTAAAAAAAGGTATTGACAAAAGGAAATCATAGTGGTATACTACTCAAGCGCTCGCAAAAAAGAGGAGCGCACACGGTCCTTAAAAATTGAACAACGATAGAGAGAGTACAAAGCACGATTGTGTAAAAGAAATCTCGTA
>JAFTCT010000078.1 GCA_017454525.1 Clostridia bacterium | reverse complement strand
TTGAGCGCCTTCGCCATGGGCGCCAGGCAGTTGGTGGTGCAGGAAGCGGCGGAGATGATCTTGTCTTCGGGCTTCAGGACTTCATTGTTGACGTTGTAAACGATGGTGGGCAGATCGTTGCCGGCGGGCGCCGAGATAACGACCTTCTTCGCGCCGGCGTCGATGTGCGCCTGCGCCTTATCCTTCTTGGTGTAGAAGCCGGTGCATTCGAGCACGACGTCGACCTTCAGTTCGCCCCAGGGAAGGTTCTGTGCCTTGGGTTCCGCAAAGATCGGGATCTTCTTGCCGTCGACGGTGATGGAGCCGGGCTTGACCACGGTCTTGCCGTCTTCCGCGAAAACGGGCTCTTTGGAAGAGACGGTATGCTTCGGCTCTTCGCCGATGATGCCGCAGTAACCCTTCTGCGCAGAGTCATACTTCAGAAGCTGTGCGAGCATTGCAGGGCTGGTCAGGTCGTTGATGGCGACGATCGTGTACCCGGGAGCGCCGAACATCTGACGGAAAGCCAGTCTGCCGATACGTCCGAAACCGTTGATTGCTACTCTTACGTTTGCCATAATTGTTTGATCCTCCGATATTGTAAAAAATTTAACATTCTTGGCGTTTTTTATTCTACACCATTTTTTTGAAATATACAAGGGCTTTTCTTAAAAAACTTGAATTTTTCTCACTTTTTTCTCGTTTTCGGGCAGCCCCTGCCGCTTCGCGCGGGATCAGAAGGCGTAAACCGGTCCGATCATCCGGTCGTCTTCGCCGTGCGGACGGGCGTACAGAGCGCTTCCGGTGTAGACCTCAAGGTCCTCGGAACAGTCCCTGAAGGCGTCAGCGTTGATCGCGCAGTCTGGCGCAAAGACGATCTTTCTCAAAGAAACGCATCCCTTGAAAGCGTTTTCTTCAACGGCGGAAACGTGCGCGCTTCCCTTCACTTCCCGCAGGTTCACGCATCCGTTGAACGCAGCCCGCTCGATCTTCCGCACGTGCGCGCCGAGCGTCACCGACGTCAGTTCCTTACAGTTCTTGAAGGCTTTCCCGCCGATCCCGGTGACCTTGACGCCTTGCACTTCGTCGGGCAGAACGACTTCCCCGACGCCGCTGTCGCAGGAGATCACCGTGAAGCCGTTGAGGGTCAGCGCGTAGCGCACGCCGTCGACCTTGGGCAGGGCAAGCAGGAAGACGCCGATCACGATAAGGATCACGGCGGCGGCGCAGACCGGGATCAGGACCGCCAGTCTTTTCTTTTTCTTCGAATGCCGCGCGCTCTCGAGTTCCGCGCGCTCCTTCTCAAGCTGCGCGCGCAGTTCCTCGGTGTTCCCGTAGTTCTTCAGTTCTCTGCATAAGGCAAGCAGTTCGCCGATCCGCTCGCCGCTCTTTGCGCGCTCTTCGGCGCCCTTTTTCAAAAGCCCGTATTTTTTCTCCTTTACCTCAAGCAGAGCGGTCTGCTCCTCCTTGTACCCCTGCAGTTTCTTCTTCACCTGCTCGGACGCGCAGGCGATCGCCTTCTCGTAGAGCAGGTAGGAAGCGAGCGGCTTGGGCAGACCGACCAGCTGCGCCTCGTCGTTGAGTGCGTTCTGACAGAGGAGCAGCCCGATATAGGCGTCGGGGTCGTCCCCTTCGGAAAGCGCCCGCTGAAACAACTCCTCGGCGCCCGAAAAAGCGCTGATCTTCAATTGATAGTATCCCTGTTTTACAAGACTGAGTTCCTCTTCCATATCCTCTTTGCCTTTCTTATTCCGCTTTACTTCTCTGCTTCAAATTATACTCGGTATTTTTTTATTTGTCAACAACATTCTGAAGCGCTGTGACCTTTTTTGGTCGGCACGGCGCCGCTGCCGGCGTTTCCCTTACAAAAAAATACGTTCTGCACGGCACGCAGCGTGTCGCGCAGAACGCTTTTTGATTTTTTCAGACTGCCGTCTTTTCCGCGCCGCCGTTTTCCTTTGGCGCCGCGGCGTTTTTCGCCGTTTCCGAATTCTTGAGCATATTGCCGATATAGATGCCGTAGCCGCGCGTCGGATCCTCAAGCAGGACGTGCGTGACCGCGCCGATGATCCTGCCGTTCTGGAGAATGGGACTTCCGCTCATTCCCTGCACGATCCCGCCCGCAATCTCGAGCAGCCGTGGATCGTTCACGTGAATGAGAAAGTTTTTGCCCTGTTCGTCGAAGGAAATGATCTTTTCCACGGTGACGGCGTAGGATCTGACGCCTTCCCCGTCGACCGTGCAGAGGATCGTCGCCTCGCCGCATTCGATCTCCCGGGGCGTTGCCGCCGGGACTGCCTGCCGCTTCGGGATCACGTCGGTTCGTCCGTAGATCCCCGTCGGGGCGTTCAGCGTCACGCTGCCCGTCTGTCCGGGATAGAACAGACCGCGCAATTGTCCGGGGTGTCCCGGCGTTCCCTTCACGACCGAAGTCAGGCGCACGCCGGTCACGCTCCCCTCGTCGAGCGGAAGGAGCTGTCCGTCGCTTTTGGCGCACACGCCGTGCCCGAGACCGCCGAAAACGCCGGTTTCGGGCAGATAGAAACTGACCGTTCCGATCCCCGAAAGGGTGTCGCGCACCGCCAGCCCGAGAGGTTCGTCCTTCGACGCTCTGCGCACGGTCAGGCGCGCGGGTCGCCCGCCGCGCAGGATCTTCAATACGATCCGGTCGCTCTTCTCAAAACGGATGATCTCGGAGAGCGTCGGCGCGTCCGGCACCTTTTTCCCGCAGGCGCGCACGATCACGTCGCCGGGAAGCGCCCCCGCGCGCTGCGCGGGGCTGTTCTCTTCCACGCGATAGATCATCGCGCCCTCGGTTTTCAGCCGTACGCCGAACGCTTCGCCGCCGGGAACGACCTGAACGCTTTCTTCCCCGACCGGCAGGGCTTGCAAGGGAAACGGCATCAAAGAAAACAGTCCGATGAGCAGACAGCACAGAATCGCGCGCATCGCGTGACGGCGCGCCGTCTGTGTGCGTCCTGAACCTTCATTCATTGTATACCATTTCTTGAAATTTGCTTATTTTTGCGCAAAAAAAACCCTTCTTTTCCGCTTTATCGCCGTCTTCAAAGAAGCCCGCTTTTTTCGCGCACAGTTATCTTGCGCCGCGAACTTCTTTCTTATGTCAAGAAATATATGTTGTTTTTTCAAAAGAAAAAATTGATTTTTCTCATTTTCTTTCGATGAGTACGGGTCTTGCCGCCGTTTCGACCTGCCGCTCGACGGCTTCGGGCGCGACGCCGTATTTTTTGGCGATCTCAAACGCTTCCTCGCCGTCGTCGGGATAGTATAAGAGGATGCTCCCGCGGCTCCCGGGCAGCGTGCGCTTCGTCGGCTGGATGCGGATGCTCTCAAGGACCGTCAGATCGTCCGGACAGAACGCGCCGCCGAAAAACGGCACCTCGAAATCGCACGTCAGTTTGTTTTTATCAAGACGGAACCTGCCGTTGGACGCCCGGCAGGTCACGCGCCCCTCCGCGCCCGCGCCGGACCGCAGATCGGTCACGAAGCGCAGCGGAAGACTCGCCCTGCGCGCGTCGAGATCCCCCGCGCTGTCGCGCAGCAGGAGAGAGAGCGCGCAGTTTCCCGTGAGCACCGCCCGTCCGCCTTCCTCCGTCACGGCGAGTTCCGGGCGGCAGAAGCAGTATTCAAGGAAGTATCCGCCGTCCTCGGGCAGATCGAGATCGACCGTTTCGTTCACCGAGAACGAGCCCTTGAGCGCGCCGACGGGCTGAAGAAATCTCATTTCCCCTGCGTCGTTTTCCACTTCCTTTTCAAGCGAAAAAGCGTCGGTCACCGCCCTCTGCGTTTTCGGGCTCGCGACGGTCAGACAGCACTTGTAACTCACGTCCGCTTCGATCAGCCGCTTCTGTCCGAATTCGTCCTCCCGCAAACGGAATTCGCAGTTCTCGGGGGTGAGCAGAACGTCGCAGATCCCGTCCGCGTGCAGCGCTTTGTTCTTCAAGGTCTGCGTAAAGGTCAGATCCTTTGAGATCTTCACCAGTTCCCGCCTGCCCTGCGCGTCGGTCGGCGCGGCGCAGATGCAGACGATCTGCGCGACCCCGCGGATCTGCGCTTCGCCCGCGCCCAGACGGCAGTCCTCCGCCTGCATCGTGACCCGCGAAAAGAGCAGTTCCTCCGCCGTCGGCGTCGCCGCGTCAAACGAGAGGTCCTCCGAGAGCGACAGTCCGTTTTCGCACAGGGTCGTCAGATTGAGCGAGGGAAACTCCCTGACCTTCGCCGCCAGCCGGTCCTCGTCGTCGCGCGTGACGGCGCCGTAGAGCTCGGGCATCGTGCATTTCCTCTTGTAGACCTCGACCACGGCGCCGGTCTGCGCGCGGATATTGAACTTGCGCGGGTTGATGAGCCGCACGTTCAGTCCCCGCATCACCGGCGTCAGGATCTCCACGCAATCCTCCGACAGCTCTCCCGAGCCGACTTTATCTTCGAACCCCGATACGAATACCGTGCTGCGCAGCGTTCCGTCCTCGGCGATATACAGGACCCTGCAGCGCGTTTCTCCGTCGTACTCCAGCGTCCCGCTGCCCAAAAACCGCCCCTTGATCGCCGTCTCGGGAAAGACCGCCGCGATCTTTTTGACGTCGGGCAGGTAGTCGGGCAGAATGAAGTCCTCGCTGCGCTCCTGCGACCGGTCCTCGGAAAAGATCCGGTATGCCCCGCAGTACCGTTCGTCCTCTCCTCCTCTGAAATTCGGCTTATTTTGTTCCTCCATACCGGTACTCCTTTCAATATGTCGATCGTTTTTTACAATGCTTATGCGCGCAAGGTCCGATCTATGACTACTGATGATACCGAAGATGCTCCGCGATCTTTTCAAGCGCGCCCTTCTCGATGCGTGAAACGTAGGAGCGCGAGATCCCCATACGCCGCGCGATCTCGCGCTGCGTCACCGGCTCGTTCCCGTCCAGTCCGTAGCGCAGGATCAGGACCTTGCGCTCGCGCGCGTCAAGATGCTTCATGATGAAGGCGATCGCTTTCGCGGAACTGATCTTCGTGAAGAGATCCTCCGCGATATGATCCTCCGTGGAGAGGATATCGGCGTACGTCAGGGGGTTGCCCTCCTTGTCGATATCGATCGCCTCGCTCATCGAGACCACGGCGGCGTTCTTTTTCTGAGAACGGAAGTACATCAGTATCTCGTTCTGGATGCATTTCCCCGCGTAGGTCGTGAAGCGCGCCCCGTTCTCGTCCCTGTAGGTGTCGATCGCCTTGATCAGTCCGATCGAGCCGATCGAAACGAGATCCTCCTCGTTCTTGTACTGCGTGTAATACTTTTTGACGATGTGCGCGACCAGACGGAGATTGTGCTCGATGAGTTTCCCCCGCGCCTCCATGTCGCCCGCGCGCGCGCGCCGGAAAAGCTGCGCTTCCTCCTCCTTGTCGAGCGGCGGCGGAAAATGCTGTCCGCCCGATACGTGCAGGATCATGTAGAACAGTCCGCCGAGCAGCGCCGCGACCGATAATGCAGTCATTGTAAATCCCCCCGGTGTTTTTTTCATTCTTATGCCGGACATGCCGGACCTTATGCGGAAGCGCCTTTTACAGATCCTTACATTTTTTATGCGCTTCCCTTTGACAAAAGGACAAAAAAATGCTATACTGAAAAAAACTGCAAGGTCGGAGATCACTATGCGTTACATGATCGTCGACGTCGGATCCAACACCGTGAAGTACGACGTCTTCAGCGTATCCGGAAATAAAAAACTCAAAAAGGAAGGGCACGGCACGCGCCCGGTGCGTTTGCTTGCCAGAATAAAGGACGGCGTTCTGACGCCCGAAGGAATGGATCTGCTCTGCGATACGCTGTCGGCATATCGCAAGGAAGCGCAGGAAAAGAACTGCGGCCGCTTTGAAGTCTTTGCGACCGCGGGCGTCAGAAAGATCGCCGATCCGGCGGCGGCGCTTGACGAGGTGAAGACGCGGACCGGGATCGGCGTGCGCCTCCTCTCGGGCGAAGAGGAAGCCGCCTGCAGTTTCCGCGGAATGCTCCTGACCCTGAAAAAACCGCCGCGGCGCGGTATGATGCTCGATATGGGCGGCGGTTCGACGGAATTCAATTTCTTTGAAGAAAAGACCTCGAAATGGCTCTGTTCCCGTCCCTTCGGCGTCGTTTCCGTAAGACTTGCGCTCGGATTGAAGCACACGCTCACAAAAGACGACAAAGCGCGCGTGACCGAATACGTGCGCGCTTATCTGCCCGAAAAAGCGTTTGAATTTTCCCGCTGCGCCGAAAACGCCGTGCTCATCGGCGGAACGGCGAAGGCGATCTCCCGGCTCGCGGGGCTCTTTCTCGGCGTCCGGGACGAAAAGAAACTGTCGGGCGAAGAGTTTTTTGCGCTGCGCGATTTTTTGTGCACGGTTTCAGACGAACAGTATGAGCTGATCAAACAACTCTGCCCCGACCGCCATGAACTGATGGCTGCGGGCACGACCGCCTTCTCGGCGATCTTTGAAGCGCTCGGCACGAAAAAGGTCTATATCTGCTCCGGCGGCATCCGCGAGGGGTATCTGAGTCTGCTTGAAGACAACGGTTGACGTACCGGCGTTTTCGCGTCCTGCGGCGCGCGTGAAACGGTAATATTTGTTTTCCCGGAGGAACACGGAATGACTGCAAATCAAGAAAACGCCCTCGTTTTCGAGGGCATGGTCTCTCTGCGGGCGCTGATCGCCGGAAGAAAGCGGAAGATCGAAAAGGTTTTATACGCAGAGAGCCGGAAAGAGAAAAACGTAAAGGAATACGCTTTTCTCCGTCACCGCGCCGAGGAGGGGCTGTTTGAACTGGTACTGTGCCCGAAGGAGGAGATCGACGGGATCGCTCCGAGCAGGACGCACGGCGGCGTGATCGCCCTCTGCAAAGAGCGGGTCTATCCTTCCCTGCCGGGAAAACTCCCGGAAAACGGCTTCTACGTGATGACCGAGGGGATCGAAGACCCCTTCAACTTCGGCTACGCCCTGCGTTCGCTCTACGCCGCGGGCGCGGACGGCGTGATCCTTGCAAGCGGCGTGCGCACCGGCGCGGACGGCACCGTCTGCCGCTCCTCCGCCGGCGCTTCGGAGCGCATGGAGATCTGTCTTTCAAAGCCCGAAGACGCCGTATCCTTCTTCAGATCGCAGGGGTATAAGATCGTCTGCGCGGACCTGCCGGATTCGGTCCCGGTCTACGACGCAGACCTGAAAAAGCCCCTTCTGCTCATCGTCGGCGGCGAGAAACGCGGGATCTCGCGTCCGGTGCTCGACGCCTGCGACGCGACCGTGCGCCTGGAATACGGCAGAGAATTCGACGCCGCGCTCTCCGCCGCGTCCGCCGCCTCGATCCTCGCCTTCGAGGTGTACAGACAAAACCGGTAAGACCGCCTCCGCGCGTCCGGCGCGGATCGCCGGCAAATAAAAAGCAAGGGGGTGTTTCATTTGGCGTATTTGCGCCAAATGAAACACCCCGTCGACGTTTTGCTCCTCGGCTCACGCCTCGGTTTTGTCATATTGTTAGACAATAAGCGTTCGCCTGTCCGGACAAAACCGCAAAAGTCGCCGTGCGGTCATTCGATTTTATCAAATACGCCGGCGCGCCCGGGCGCGCCAGCCGTCAGCGCCGCAGCAGGATCCCCACGACGCCGCATTCCTTCTGCCGTTCGGGCGAATAGTACATTTCCATATCCCGGAAAGAGGCGCCGGCGATCTCTGCGGGCGCATAGCCGAGAGAAGAGAGCGGAAGAGCGGCGTACAGTTCCCGGAAATCCGCAAAGAGCAGCAGATCCCCGACGGTCGCGGCGAGGCGCGCGCCGTTTTCGCGGTTGACGAACACGACCGTGTCGCCGACGGCGATCTGGCGGCGGCGCTCGTCGTAAAGGCGCATTTCGACGGTTTTTTCGCCCGAGGCGACGCTCCTGAACGGTTCCGGGTCGAGATTCATCTCAAACGTCCGCGCCGGACGCGCCGGGCGGTCGAACGCCATCCGTTCGGTCCCGTTATCGGTACAGATGATCCCGCGGTACGAAAAGCCGTGTTTCCCGAGCAGATGCAGCATCGGCAGGTTGTCCTTGTGCGTGTCGATGCGCAGCGCCGGAGCAAGGGCGGCGGCGACGCCGAGCGCCTCGGCGAAGAATCCGGTCACCCCCGGCGCGCGGGCGATGCGGTGTATCACGCCGTAGGGCGGCGGCACCCGCCAGGCGCCGCCGAAGATGCGCGCGTAGGTCGGATCCTCGCCGCGATAAAGGGCGAAAACGCCGCGCAGCGAACCGCGATCCTCCGCTTTCAGGAGCGCGCCCGCGGCGATATCCGCCCGCAGCGTTTCTTCGGACGGACGGTCGTTTTTCCATTGGGTCGGATTGCCCGCCCTCGCCATTTCCGCGCGGGCGTACCGGTAGATCTCAAGGATCTCCGGAAGATCCGACGGCTGCGCCTTCGAGAAAACCGTCATTTGCCCTCCCCGCGCGGCGCGCGCCTGTCCTTCGGCTTTTTGCCGTCGTCCTGCTTTTTGAAGAATTGATAGTAATTGCAGCGGATCATGCCGTTATAGAGTTTTCTGACCTTGTCCGCGCGCCTGCCGTAATACTGCTCGAATTTCTCGTCGGAACAGAGGATATAGATCTGCCAGGCGTCGAGATGCGCGAAATGCTCGCCCATTCTTTTATAGAGCTTCGCGCATTCCTCGGGGGTCAGAAGGCGTTCGCCGTAAGGCGGATTACAGACGACCGTGCCGCGCCTGCCGCCGGTCGTGATGCCCAGCGCGTCGCGCTCAAACGCCTTGATATACTTGCCCATGCCGGCGCGGCGGATATTCTCGCGCGTCAGCAGCACGCACGACGGATCGATATCCGACGCGTAACTCTCAAAGGCGCAGTCGCGCCTGACCGCCTCTTCGGCTTCGGCGCGCGCGGAAAGCAGATCTGTGCGCGGAATGAAGGGGAAACGGTCAAAATCGAAGGTCCGCCGCAGCCCCGGCGCGGTGTTCGAGACGATCATCGCCGCCTCGATCGGAATGGTGCCGCTGCCGCACATCGGATCCCAGAACAATACGTCCTCGCGCGGACGGGCGATCTTGCAGAGCGCCGCCGCGAGCGTTTCGCGCAGGGGCGCCGCGTTGCTCTCCGGCCGATAGCCGCGCTTGTGCAGCGGCGCGCCGGAGGTATCGATCATCAACGTCGCGACGTCGTTCAGAATGAAGAATTCGATCCGGTAGATGCAGCGCGTGCCGTCGAACCAGCTTTTGTGCCACCGTTCGGTCAGCCGCGCCGCGATCGCCTTCTGCACGACGCGCTGACAGGCGGGGATCGAGGTCAGCTTGCTTTTGACGCTGTGCCCGTTCACCGTGAAACTGTCCTCGGCGCCGATATATGCGTCGAACGGCATGGCTCTGACGCCCTCGAAAAGCGCGTCGAAGGGATTGTCGGCGTCGGTATTCACCTCGCCCACGCGGATAAAGACCCGCTCCGCAAAACGTAAGAAGACGTTCGCGCGCGCAAGGTCTTCCCTTTTTCCCTCAAAAGTCACTCTGCCGTCGATCGTCGACAGACGCTTCAAGCCCAGCGCGTCGATCTCCTCGCCGAGCAGTTTTTCCAGTCCGAACAGACAGGTGGCGACAAATTCCATAGATTTTTCCGTCCTTTCATCGCGCGCGTTCTTCTTCCTTCTTACGGGATCATTATACCCGATCGGGCGGCGTTTGTCAAGAGCGGTATACCGCGCGCCGACTTCTCAGCCCGCCGCGTCCGCTGTCCGTCACCCCGCGGAAACGCGGCGCGCCGCCTCCCTGAAGGTCAGCGCCTCTCCCGTCGGACCGCCGGAGGAGATATCGCCGCCGACGACGGTTTTCCGGTAGATGAACAGGGTGGCGAGCCACCCGTCCAAGCCCTGCCCAGACGACATTTCGAGTGTGATCTTCCGCAGTTTTTTGCCGGCGAAGGCGGAGAGATCGAAGCCCTGCTTCCTCTGCAGTCCGGCGTATTCGGCGAACACGCCTTCATACTGCGCGGGCAGCGTGACCGTTTTATCGGAAAAGAACGTCTTTTCCGCCTTCAAGCCGAACTGTTCCAAGAAACGCGCGGCGTCCTCCGCCGTTTCGACGTTTGCGTAGTCGACCGTTTCATTGCCGAACGCCTCGGTGTCTCCGGGCAGCGGCGGAAGGAAGATCACCATCGCCGTGACCGCCAGTACCCCCGCGATGAGCACCGCCGCGAATTTTAAGGTCGATGACCGCACCGATACGATCGCCATTTTTCTTTTTCTGTTTCTCATAGCGCACCTCCTGAAGTTTTTATTGTTTGCTTGTATACCGACATCCTATGCGCGCGAAGCGGTCGGTAGAACGGCGGCGGCGCGCAGGAAACCGCGCCGGAGGGGGAAAAGGCGCCGTTTTTTGCCTTTTTGCCCTTCCCCGCCGTTTTTTTTGCAAAACACTTGAAAAAGCAAGGGGAAACGTGCTATAATGATGTTGAATATGCAAAGACGTTCCGGAAGGAGGGGTGCGGATGGGAAAACTGTTGTGGCCGGACTGGTATTTCGACGATTTTACGCGCATCCCGCCCGACTTCTTTAAGAAGAACAACATCCGCTATCTGATCTGCGACATCGACAACACGCTCGTCACCTACGACGACGCCGAGCCGACCGAGAAGGTCATCGGCTTTTTCGACCGGATCAAAAAAGAGGGCGTACATCCGGCGTTCGCGTCGAACAACGACGAGGGACGGGTGGCGACCTTCGCCCGGAAGACGGGATTTCCCGCGGTACACAAAGCGGGCAAGCCCTTCGGCAGAGGGGTCGGCACGGCGATGCGCCTGCTGGGCGCCGAGCGCAAGCGCACGGCGATGCTGGGCGATCAGATCTTTACCGATCTGCTGGCGGCGCGCACGGCGGGCGTCCGGATGATCCTCGTCAAGCCCATCAAGGACAAGCCCTCCCTGCTCTTTCGCATCAAGAGATATTTCGAACAGATGAGCATCGACCGGTATCTTCGCCGCTACGAGATCAACGCCTCCAACCCCGAGCGGAAAATGAAGAGAAAAATGAAAAAACTGCGCAAGAAACTGCGCAGGGAGCAGAGAAAGAAGGAACGAAAATGAAAGCGGCGTTCGGACCGTCGGGCAACAGTCTCTCCTTTTACGAACAGGGACGCAAACACGGCTATGAAGCGCCGGCGTACGTGAAGGAGATGGGGCTGGACGCCTACGAATATTCGGGCGGAAACGGCATCACCGGCGGTGAAGCGGTATTCCGGAGGATCGGCGAGGAAGCGGCGAAACACGGCGTATTCATGTCGCTTCACACCCCCTATTTCATTTCGCTCTCGGGCGTCGATCCCGAAAAGCGGCTGAAAAGCATTTCCTACATCGAAAAGAGTCTCTGGGCGGCGGAACTGATGGGCGCGGATATCATCGTCATCCACTGCGGCTCCGCTGCAAAGATCTCAAGAGACGAGGCGATGGCGCTCTCCGCCGACACGCTCGCGCGGGCGCTGGACGCCTTTCCCGAAACGAAGGTGCGCTTCGGCGTGGAAACGATGGGCAAGATCAATCAGCTGGGCACGCTCGAGGAGGTCGTGACGCTCTGCAAGGCGAGCAGCCGGCTCTGCCCCGTGGTCGATTTCGGACATCTCAACGCGCGCGGCAGAGGCGGCGTCTTCACCTCGGTCGACGATTACCGGAGGGTGTTCGATCTCATCGGGAGCGCTCTGGACGACGTCCGCGCAAGGACGATGCACTGTCACTTTTCCAAGATCGAGTATACGGAAGCGGGCGAAAAAAGGCATCTGACGTTTTCCGACGAGGTCTTCGGACCCGATCCGTTCCCGCTCATGGAATGTATCGCAAAGGAAGGCCTTTCCCCGCGCGTCATCTGCGAGTCCGACGGCACGATGGCGGAGGACGCGCTGACCATGAAGAAGGCATATCTCGGTTACCTTAACGGCGTATGACGCCCCGGATTTCCCGAACGAATAAAAAGGAGAACACACGTATGAAGATCTTAGTGATCAACGGTCCGAACCTGAACCTGCTGGGGGAGCGCAACCCCAAGCATTACGGCACCCAGACGCTGACGGCGATCGAAGACCGCATGGAGGAGCGCGCGGGAGAATACGGCTGGGAGATCGAATTTCACCGCTCCAATCACGAGGGGGAGATCATCGATCTTCTGCACGGCTCTCGCATCGACTGCGACGCCGTGATCCTCAACGCCGGCGCGTATACCCATTACTCCTATGCGATCCGCGACGCGATCGAAGCGATCCGGATCCCGGTCATCGAGGTGCATCTCTCCAACATCTGCGCGCGTGAGGAATTCCGCGCAAAATCGGTCCTGTCGCCGGTCTGCCGCGGCACGATCTCGGGCTTCGGCGCCGCCTCCTACATCCTCGCCATGGAAGCGCTCGTCGAGATCATTGACGATAATTGACATTCGGCATTTGCCGGGAAAGAAGGAATATGATGAATCTGCATTTACAAAAAGCCGTCACGGCGCTCGGAGAGAACCTCGACGCTCTGCTCGTGACCGACACCCGCAATCAGCGCTGGCTGACCGGCTTCCCCTTTGAAGACGGCTTCGTTTTCGTCACGAAGAAGGACTCCTACCTGCTCACCGACTCGCGCTACATCGAAGCGGCGGAAAAAGCCGCGAAGGGCGTGACCGTTCTTCAGATGACCGGCAAGAGAAACGAGATGTTCGCGGATCTCTGCCGTCAGAACGGCGTGAAGCGCGTCGGCTTTGAGGATCACCGCGTGACCGTCGCGGAACTGGAACGCCTGAAAAAAACCTTCGAGGGCTTTGATCTTTTGCCCGCCGGACGGCTGCTCGAGGACTTGAGAGAGTACAAGGACGAAGAGGAGATCGAGAACATCATCTCCGCGCAGCGCATCGCGGAGAAGGCGTTCGACCACATTTTGGGATATATCACGCCCGACCGCACCGAAGTGGACGTGGCGCTGGAACTTGAATTCTTCATGCGCGCGCACGGCGCGGAGGGTCTGGCGTTCCAGACGATCACGGTCTCGGGCGACGCGTCCGCGCTTCCGCACGGCGTCCCCCGCCCGGTCAAACTCAAAAAGGGCTTCCTGACGATGGACTACGGCGCGCTGTACAACGGCTACTGCTCGGATATGACGAGAACGGTGGTCATCGGCAAAGCCGACGAGGATATGAAGGAACTGTACGCCACCGTACTGAACGCCCAACTGACCGCCGAAGCGGCGGTAAAGGAGGGCGTCACCGGCGCGGAGCTCGACAAGATCGCGCGCGACATCATCGACGGCAGCAAGTATAAGGGCTGTTTCGGACACTCCCTCGGACACGGCGTCGGTATGTATATTCACGAATCCCCCTCGGTTTCCGTCGGCGGCACGAAGCCGTTCGGGAAAGGGCACGTCATCACGGTCGAACCGGGCATTTACGTCAAGGGAAAATACGGCTGCCGCATCGAAGACATGATGGCGATCCGCCAAAACGGCGTCGAATTACTGACCGATTGCCCCAAAAACCTCATCGAACTCTGAAAAAGATAAAAAAATTTCGTAATTTTTCAAATTAGGTATTGAAAAACGGCGAAAAATATTATAGAATAGTACGAATGAAAAAACTCATACGGAGGACATAAACTATGGTAGTAGCAGGCGATTTCAAAAACGGCGTCACCTTTGAAATGGAAGGCAGCGTTCTGCAGGTCATCGAATTCCAGCACGTGAAGCCCGGAAAAGGCGCGGCGTTCGTCCGCACGAAGTTAAAGAACGTCATCACCGGCGCGGTGACCGAGCGCACCTTCAGCCCCACCGATAAATTCGAGAACGCATACGTCGAAAGAAAGGATATGCAGTATTCCTATGACGACGGCGACCTGTATCATTTCCTCGACACCGAGACCTGGGAAGAAACGCTCGTCGCGCATTCGCTCGTCAGCGACAACTTCAAGTTCGTCAAAGAGGAAATGATGTGCAAGATCGTGTCCTATAAGGGCAACGTCTTCGCGGTCGAACCGCCTACGTTCGTGGAACTCGAAGTCACGGCGACCGATCCCGGCTTTGCCGGCAACACCGCCACCAACACCCTGAAGCCCGCAACGCTTGAAACCGGCGCTGTCATCAAGGTCCCGCTCTTCATCGAAGTCGGCGAGAAGCTGAAGATCGACACCCGTACCGGGGAATATCTGTCCAGAGCGTGACAAACAGGAAGCAACGAACCAATCCGGAGGAGGGAGCATTATGACACTTACCGAAAAAGCCGCATACCTCAAGGGGATGCTGGAAGGCATGAATTTTGAACCGACCTCGAACGAGGGCAAGATCCTTGTGAAGGTCGTGGAACTGCTCGACGATATGGCGCTCTCGATCGACGATCTGGAAAACCAGGTCGACGCGATCGACGATTTCACCGACGAACTCGCCGAATACGCGGAGCAGATCGACGACGATCTGACCGACCTTGAAGACCTCGTGATGGACGATGAAGAAGTCGAAGACGAGGACGAGGACGACGAGGACGACGAAGACTGGGACGAGGACGAGGACGAAGAGGACGAAGACGACGAGGATTACGACGGGTATGAAGTGGAATGCCCAATCTGCGGAAAGACCGTTTTCTTCACGGACGAAGACGATCCCGAAGACGTCACCTGCCCTTCCTGCGGCGAGCACTTCTCCTGCCTCTGCGACGGGAACTGCGACGACTGCGGCGATCCCTGCCCCGAAAAGGACAAGAAATAACCGACCGGATATACAAAGGTATCAAAGAACGGACTGTTTGCCGCATGACGCGGCAGACAGTCCGTTGCGTTTTTCTTTTTCGTTTGCATTTTTGTTCTTTTCCATTTCCGTTAGCCGTTCCCGCTTCGCCGGGTCTTTCTCCGCGCGCCTTTAGGCGCCACCCTTTCGGAAAGGGTGGCAGAGGAGCCTTCCCCGGGAACCCCCTGAACCCGCGAAGCGGCTTCCGGGGAACCCCTTCCCCGGGAACCCCCAAACACCGCTCCTTGCGTCGCGCTATTCGGGGAACCCCTTCCCCCGGCGGTGAAATCGTCTGCGACGGTGAAATCCGCCTCACGGCGGGTTTAGGTATGGGCGCGAAGCGCAAAGGAAGGCGCGGAGCGCAAAGCAGCGGAGCGCCTCTTTAGGCGGCACCCTTTGTTAAAGGGTGTCCGAGGAGCCTTC
>JAFTCT010000077.1 GCA_017454525.1 Clostridia bacterium | reverse complement strand
ATGGCAGTTTAATCTCAAAACAATGCAACAAACGCCTGTTCAGGTTGATATTCAAGACATTTGTTCTGAGAAACACTTATACGAGATTAAAGGTAGTGACGGTTCAATAATTGCCCAAAATACAATTGAGAAAACTTTTGGAAAAATCGAGACGGATTTGACCAAAGCACGAGAAAATCAAGTGTTTACGGCACCTGCGCGCATTCTGCCTCCGAGGACCGGAAATAAACACAAAAAGTCAAGTATGATTTGCCTGGTCATACTTGACTTTTTCATAGAGGTTGTCGCCGTCTCCCGAGAAACGCACGGCTATGCCTCCTCACAGCGTCCGTTTGCTCCGGCGGATCTCTGCCATGCGGTCAAGGTCGCCGTTTTTGATCTCGCGGTCGAGGGCGGCGACGATCTTTTCCTTGCGGGCAAGGAAGTTCGGACCCGTCAGGTTCATGCCGGAGATCGTGTGGTGGGTGATAAAGGCGCAGTCGCAGGTCAGATTCTCCGCGAAGAGCTTCAACTCCTCCAGCATTTCCTTCTCTGTGAGCGGGTCAAATTCTCCGCGCCCTGCTTCTTCGAGAAGCGGCGTCCCCGGGAAGAGCGTCAGGCCGCCGGTCCCCACCAGCATCGGCTTGCATCGGTTGAATATCTTTGCGGAATTTACCGCGTGTTCGCGGCTGTGTTCCCGTCCCGCGACGCCGTTTAAGAACGTCATCCAGTAGTCGATCCCGGCTTCTTCAAGCTTATGACATTGTTCGAGGATATCGTCGGCGTGATAGCCCTTGTTGATGCGGTCCAGCGTCCAGTCGTCGCCGGACTCCACGCCGAGGGAGATCTCCCGCACGCCGAGTTCCTTCATTTTTTTCAGTTCTTCGACGGTCTTGTTTTTGATATCCGTCACGCGGGTCGCGGCGTAAATGTATTCGATCTTCGGCAGATACTTGTGTATCATCACGAGGATCGGCTCGAGTTTTTCAAACGTCAGCGCCAGCGGATTAGCCGATAAAAGCTGGATCGTTTTTGCGTCCGGATCACATTCGGCAAGCTCCTTCAGATCTTCCTCGATCCATTCCATCGGCGACATCCGAAACGGCACGTCCTTGTACATGGTGCAGAACTTGCACCTGTTATGCGTGCAGCCCTGCGTGATCTCCAAAAGCGGCCAGGTCGGCCAGTAGGGGTTTCTGTATACTGTTCCGGTAAAATGCATGATCGCTCCTCCTTACAGTTCCGTAACAAAGTCTTCGATCGGCATCCGTTTGAAATGCCAGGCGTTGGGCTTTGATTTTTCGGACGGGTAGCCCATTGAAAACATCATCACGGGGATGATGTTCTCAGGCAGTTCAAAAACCTGCCGCGCCGTCAGCGCGTCGAAACCGCGAAGCCATACGCTGTGAACGCCGAGCTCCTGTGCCTCATACATCATCGTCGTCGCGGCGATACTTGCGTCCTGCTCGCCGGAGTTGTAATTGCGGAACATCCGGTCGTGGGGCGCGGTCCATACGGTATTCAGATCATAGCACACGAGGATCATCAGCGGCGCGTTGTAGTGGAAGGGCGTCACGGTCTTCGCTTTCGCCAGCGCCTCGGGACTGCGCAGGACGTAGAATCTCTGCGGCTGATAGTTGCAGGCGGTGGGCACGATCCGCCCGGCTTCTAAAATTTTGTCCAGCTTCTCCTGCTCCACCGGACGGGGATCGAAGAAACGCTCCGAGTATCTGTTTTTGGCAAGTTCAAGAAAATCCATATCAAATTCTCCTTTTCGGTTTTGATTTCACATTTATTTTACGCATTCGCCTTGACTTTTTCAACAGACAGAAGTATAATATCGTCAGGAATCATTACAGAATCACAATTGTGTAAAAAGAGGAGCGGTATGGCGGAGATCACAAAAAACTGGATCGCGGATAAAATGCGGGAGCTGATGAAGCATAAGTCCATCGAAAAGATCCGAGTGACCGAGATATGCGAGGCGGCGGATATCGAGCGCCCGACGTTTTATTATCATTTCAAGGATAAATACGATCTTGTGGCGTGGATGTTTATTTCCGACGCCGCCGGCACCGACGTTCTGTCCGTCCGCTCCGCCGCCGACGGTCTGAACAAGATGAAGCGGGAGATCCTCTTTTACAGGCGCGCGTATGAGGATCAGTCGCAGAACGCGCTGTGGCGGTATATGATCGAGTACTTCGTCCGCCGGTATTCCGATCTCGCAAAAGAAAAGCTGGGCGTCGATACGCTCGACACGCAGCTTGCCTACAGCATTCGGTTTTATTGTACGGGTTCCGTCGGCATGACGCGGGAATGGGTACTGAACGACAACATCACCTCCGCCGAGACAGCGGTGAAAATGATGTTCGCTTCCATGCCGGAGAATATGAGAAGCGTTCTGTTCGGCGGCGCCGCTGCGGAATGACGTCCTGATAATTCGCAATAAAAAGTAAAATGATCTGAACAAATCGGGATTTGTAAAGGTGAACGGGATGCAGTTGAAGGTAAAATGGGTTTTCTTTGACCTCGGTTCAACGTTAGTCGACGAAACGGCGGCAGACACCCGAAGGATTAAAGAGATGATTTCAGGCACGGATGTCACAGAGGAAGTATATCGTGAAAAACGTCTTGAGATGATTCGGGAAGGTCGAAACGGAGATCTCTCTGCTATAGAATACTTTGCTCTGTCCAAGACGCCATGGCACAGCGAGGATGAAGTTCCGTATCCCGACGCTGTTTCGACCTTGACAAGACTGAGGCGACGCGGGTATAAACTCGGTGTGATAGCCAATCAGAACTACGGCACAGAGCAGCGTTTGAAAAACTGGAATTTGCATCATTTTTTTGATGTGATTGCTGCGTCCGCAGAACTGGGTATGGTAAAACCTGATCCGGAGATTTTTGAATGGGCTTTGAAGCAAGCAAATTGCAGACCGCAAAACGCAGTCATGGTCGGTGATCGTATGGACAATGATATTGCTCCTGCAAATCGTCTTGGAATTCATACGGTTCGATTGAAGCGCGGGCTCGGTGCCTATCATGAACCTCAGTCGGACGATGAAACGCCGGAATATACAATATCAACGCTTGAAGAACTGTTTGATCTTTTGCAATAGATCAAACAGACAAATTCCTGTTTGTCGAGGTAAAAAACGATCCCGACAAATCGGGATCTGAAGAGGTATTCAGTGAATAAAGTAAAAGCTATCATATACGCGCTTCTCGCCGCGGTGTTTTACGCCGTAAACGTGCCGGCGTCCAAGGTGCTGCTGCAGCGCGTCGGTCCTACGACAATGGCGGCGCTTCTGTATCTCGGCGCCGGGATCGGGATCGGCATTCTGTCGCTTTTCAACAGGAAAGACAGAAAAAAGTCCGAACGGCTTTCAAAAAAAGACCTGCCGTTCGTTATCGGAATGATCGTTCTCGATATTGCGGCTCCGATCTTCCTTATGCTCGGTATCAGCTATGGCTCGTCCGCGAACGCGTCGCTTCTCGGTAATTTTGAGATCGTGGCAACTACGGTGATTGCACTGTTTATCTTCAAGGAAGCGGTTTCAAAGCGGCTCTGGGCGGCGATCGCATTGATCACGCTGTCAAGTATCATCCTTTCTTTTGATGGAGCAGACAGTTTCCGTTTCTCTCTCGGGTCACTTTTCGTGCTACTGGCCACCGTTTGCTGGGGCTTTGAGAACAACTGCACGAGGAACATTTCTTCCAAAAGCACCTATGAGATCGTTATTCTGAAAGGCGTTTTCTCGGGGCTCGGCTCGCTTGTGATCGCGCTGATCAAACGCGAGATCATGCCGGAGCTTCCTTATATCGCGGCGGCGCTTCTTCTCGGTTTTGTCGCTTACGGGCTCAGTATTTTTCTCGACGTAAGAGCGCAAAACGTGCTCGGCGCTGCAAAAACAAGCGCTTATTACGCGGTCGCTCCTTTTGTCGGCACGTTCCTTGCTTTTGTATTTCTTCGGGAGCAGATCACTTGGACTTATATCGTCGCGCTGATCGTGATGACGGCAGGCTCGGCGCTCGTTGTGATCGATACCTTGATAAAGCACCACGCGCATATTCATCAGCACACCTTCACGCACACGCACGACGGAACGACGCACACGCATACGGTAACTCACACGCACGGGCACGATCATTACGTGAACGACGACAGACACGGACACCGGCATACGAAAGCGGAGCTTGAGAAACTTCCGGGCGCGCTGCATTGACAAATTCCGGTTTAGCGAGGCGGTAAAAGACATTACTTTTGTACCTTCTTACCTCGATTTTGGTACGTTTGTACGCTCTTTCGCGCAAAAGCACGGCAATTTTGATACAAAGCTGCCGTGCTTCATTTTTTGCCCGAAAATACCGCTTGAACCGGATATTTTTTGTAGTAAACTTTTACCGATCCTGTGACGCGGCGATACTTTTTTCTGTTATAATAGGTGCAGATGAAAGAAAAACGAACCGCGGTCGTCTTCCTACACCTGTTTGGAGGATCTTACGACCTCCCGCATACCCAACGAACGAAAGGAATCTTTCAAAATTATGACCGACCAAAACGTCATCGCTCTTTTCTTTGAGCGCAAAGAAGAGGCGCTGTCTGCGCTGAGCGCACGCTGTAAAAAGCTGTGTATGACGATCGCGCGCGGGATCCTCGGTTCAGAAGAGGACGCCGAGGAGTGCTTCAACGATACGCTGCACCAGATCTGGAACGCGATACCGCCGGACAAGCCCGACAATCTTCCGGCGTATACCGCGAAGATCACCCGCAATATCAGCCTCAACCGCCTTGAAAAAGCAAAGGCGCAGAAACGCGGCGGCGGACAGTACGAAGCGGCGTTCGAAGAACTGGAAGAGTGTCTGCCGGGCTGTACCGATCAGGCGGACGAAGTGATCGACCGTATGGCGCTCACGCAGGCGCTGAACAGCTTTTTGGACGGCCTCGACGGCAAGGACAGGGAACTGTTCCTGCGACGTTATTTTTCTTTTGAGGACTGCAAAACGCTCACCCGTGACTTCGGCGTCAAGGAGAGCGCTCTGCGTATGCGCCTTTTGCGGATGCGCGAAAAATTGAAAGAGCACCTGATACAGGAGAATATCGACCTATGAAAAAGAATACAGAAGAACTGATCAATGCGATCGGACAGGTTGACGACCGGCAATTCGATTATCTGAAAGACAACCGCGCCGTCGTCCTGCGGCGACGCCGGACGATCCTGCTTGTCGCCGCGCTGATCGCGCTGCTTATCGGCGCGGTCTCCCTCACCGTTTTTTCGCTGCGAACAGGCGACCTGCCGCCGGTGAGCGGCGAAAGCAAAACCCCCACGACCGATAGAAACACCGCCGGTACGGAGACCGGAATAACGGAAACCGGCGTCACGACAAATACCGAAACGTCCGATCCGACCGTTCCCCCGACTTCGGTCACGGAGCCGTCGACCGCTCCGACCACAGTCACAGAGCCGCCGACCGATCCGACCACGGTCACGGAGACGCCGACCGATCCGACCACAGTCACGGAGCCGCCGACAGATCCGCCGACGATCGATCCGCCTCTGCGCGCCCGCCCGCCGGTGCATGCCATTTCGCATAAACACGAATGGGTCACGGAACGGGCGATCGCGCCGACCTGCACCTTCCCCGGGCGCACCGAAGGTCAATACTGCGCGATCTGCTCGGACGTACGGCGTTTTTCGGATGAGATCCCGGCGCTTGGCGGCGCGCACGACTATAAAGACGGCGTCTGCAGCGTGTGCGGCGCGCTTCAGCCGAACGACGGCTACGTTTTCGCCCTCGCCGAGGACGGCGCCTCCTATGAGATCGTTTCGGCGGCGAACGTAAAAGGAAACATTTTCGTCATTCCCGAAAACTATAACGGGCTTCCGGTAACGGCGATCCGGGCGACCGACTTCTGCCCCGATCACAATGCCGGAGACGCAGATATAACCGTCAGTTTCTATATCCCCGACAGTATCAAACAGATCGTCGCCCGTTCGCTCACGATCCGTGACACAGTGAAACCCGATATCCATATCCACGATCTGATCGCGTGGTGCGCGATCAACGAGGATGACAATACCTTTATGACGGAATACGACGGTATGTCCTGGAACTACAGTTTTCTTTCTGACAAGGGGTGCACCCTGTATCTGGAAGAAGAAAAACTGGAAGACGTCGTTCTTCCGCTCGACACCAAGATCATCGGGAAGCACAGTTTCTGCTTCAACACGGCGATCAAGTCTGTCGCGATGGCCGCGTATATCACGAAAGTTTACGACGGCGCGTTCATGGGCTGCACGTCGCTTTCCTCCTACCGCTTCTCCTGGCAGGTCAACGAGATCGGCTATCGCGCTTTCGAAGAGAGCGGGCTTCAGTCGATCGATATTCCGGAAGGCGTCACGGAGATCAAGGCGTACACCTTCTACGATACGCAGGTAAAGGATATCTACCTGCCCACGACGCTTGAGAGCGTCGACGATCACGCATTCACCTGCAGCGACAGCGTTCTGCACATTACGGATCTTGCCGCGTTTCTTTCCTGCTCCTTCGGCGGTTCGGAGTCCAATCCGGCGCGCGGCGCGAAGGAAATCTATATCGGGGACGTTCTCTTTGAAGGGGAACTTCGTATTCCTTCATCGGTCACGTCGCTCGGCAATATGGCGCTGGACTTCGGCAGACCGTTCACGAAGATCTTCTTCCCGGCAAGCGTTCAGACGGTCGGCGCGGCGCTGACTGACCAACTGATAGACGAACTGTATATCGACGACCTGACCGCCTATCTTTCCATCGATTTCGGCTATACGTCGACCCCCGGCACGCTGTTGGCAAATGCGAAAAAGATCTATGCGTCGGGAGAGAACGTCACCACCCGTCTGGTCGTCCCTGCGCAACTCGAGCGTATCGGCGACCACGCGCTCGCGGGCGGTCCCTTTGAAGAGATCGTTCTGCCCGGGTCCCTAAAGGAACTGGGCGACCGGGCTCTTGCCCGCTGTACGGCGTTACAAGAGATCGTCGTTCCGGAAAGCGTCACGCGCATCGGCGACGCGGCGTTTGCCTACTGCAATTCCTTAAAAAAGGCGACGCTTCCGAACTGCGCCTTCGGCAAAGAACTGTTCATCTACTGTATCGCACTCGAGAGCATCGAAAACGTCAGCATTTACGACAGGATCAGCGAAGGAATGTTCACGGCGTGTATGGGGCTTACTAAGATCGCGATCCCGGCGCGCGTCACGAGCATCGGAAAAAATGCTTTCACCAACTGTTACAACGTCACCGAGCTTTCCTTTGCCGAACGCTCAAGCGAACTTGTGATCGAAGACCTCGCCTTTTCCTATCTGAAATTCAAAACGCTGGATCTGGTTTCCGGGCTGAATGTCGGCGACCGCTGCTTCTATGCGTCCTCGAACGTCGAAGTCTGGATCTTTGACGGCGTGACTCTCTCCGAAAACTGGGCGGAGGGAATTAACGGCGTGATCCATTACGCCGGACAGTGGACGGTGATCGACGGCGAGCGCGTGAATCTGCATACGCTCGAACCCGATGAGATCTTCACCTTTGAAAAGAACGAAACGGGATATACCGCGGTGGTGCGCGACGATTATACGGGCGAAGATATCATCATGCCCGATACCTACAACGGCGAACCGGTGACCGCCCTCACGTTCCCGAGATACGCTCTTAACAGCAGGAGTTACCGGCATCTGCGTCTGTCCGCGAACTTCAAAACCTTCGTCCGGCCGGATCACGAGACGCTCCTCTTCTACCCCTACAGTTTTGATACCATTGAGGTCCCGGAGGAGAACCCGAATGTCATATCGAAAGGAAACTGTCTGATCTCCCGGAACAGGATCCTTCTGATCGCGGGATCCAAAGCTGTCATCCCGCTCGACGGCAGCGTGCAGGTCATCGCCGATCACGCATTCCGCCAAAAGAAGCCGTCCGTCATTTACCTGAACGACAGCATTTCCGCCCACTATTCCGGCTGCTTCGACGGGATCGAAACGATCTGTTTCACCACCTCCGCCGTTCCCGCGTCGCTCTCGCAGGCGCGGCTGGACCTCTTTAAGGGCGAACTGCGCTTCAACGTCGCGATCCACACCGAATACGGTCTGCCGGTCGAGGGAGACGGCGAAGAATTCATCTTTGCGCTAAGCGAAGACGGAAAAGGATACACGCTGATCGGCTCCGGTGAAATCTCCGGCAGCGATCTTGTTATCCCTTCATCGTACAAAGGCCTGCCCGTCACGGGGATCGCCCGTGGAGCGGTGACCGCTCAGACATTCGGCAGACTGTACATTCCCGAAAGCGTCGTATCGATCGCGCGGGACGCTTTCCCCTATTGCTCCTTTGAAACGATCGAGGTCGAAGCGGGCAACAGCGTTTACGGCGTGATCGGCGGAGCGCTCGTCAAAAAGGATGAAAAACTCCTGCTCATCGCCTCGCCTTCGCTTGTCATTCCCGACGACGGAAGTGTGAACGCGCTCGCGCGCGGTGCCTTTACGCGCGGCCGCTGCCCGGGAGATCTCTTCCTGCCCGCGACGGTCACGGCGATCGAGCCCTTTGCGTTCGTCACAGCGCCGGGCGGGCTGATCTACGCGGCGTTTGAAGAGAACGGTTCTCCTGCGGAGCTCCGGATGGTCAAAAATCTGTATACCACAATCACCAAGGTCATTTACGGCGCGCAATTCCACTATGAGAACGGCAAGCCGGTCTTTGACCAAACGGAGATTGTTTATACCGTGGAAGAGATCGACGGCGAAGTCGTTCTCACGCACGTCGAAGGCGCTGTCGAAGAGATCGTCCTGCCCGGCTTTATCGACGGGAAAAAGATCACCGCGATCGGAGAACGGGCGTTTATGAACGTCACGGGACTCAAACGCGTCGTACTGCCCGAAGGAATACGCGTGATCAACGCGTACGGCTTTGCCGATGCCGCAGACCTCTCGGAGATCATCCTGTCCTCGACCCTCGAGCGCATCGGCGATCACGCTTTCACCGGGACGGCGATCAGGCGTATCGATCTGCCGCAGGCGCTGCGCACGATCGGGGCGTCCGCTTTCGCCTGGTCTTTGCTCGAGGAAATCGTCCTGCCCGACGGTGTTGCCGAACTCGGAGCGGAAGCGTTTGCCTACTGCCCGAATCTGACTTCCGTTACCCTCAGCGGGAACATCAAAACGCTCGCGGATAAAACCTTTACGAACTGCACGGCGCTGACGACCGTCGCGGGAACGGCAGGTGTTGCCGAGATCGGCGAGGAGTGCTTCAGGGAATGCAGAGCCCTGACGACTTTCGATTTCGGACGTGACCTGCAGTCGATCGGCAAGGGCGCGTTCTCGTACTGCTCCGCGCTTGAGAAGGCGGATCTGTCAAAAGCTTCCGTTACCGTGATTCTCGAACAAACCTTTATGGCGTCGGGGATCAAAGAGATCCTTCTGCCGGGCACGCTTAAAACGATCGCCGCCCGCGCGTTCAACACATCGAGGCTTGAAAGCTTTACGGCAAACGACGAGCTTGAAAGCATCGGCGACAGAGCGTTCTCCGGATGCGCAAAACTGAAGACCGTCGTTTTGAACGACGGGATCAGGTACGTCGCCGCCAACGCGTTCGTCGGCTGCAACGAGTTGAACTTCACGGTGTACGAGGGCGGCGAGTATATCGGAACGGTTTCCGATCCGTATTTCTATCTGCGGCACTGCTACGGCACGTCGGGAAAACTTCACGACGGAGTGGTGATCATCGCCGACGGCGTCTTCTCGGGCAACGAAGAGGTCGTGTCGGTGACCTTCCCCGAGGGTGTCCGGATCATCGGAAACAAGGCCTTCTCGGGTGCAAAAGCCCTGAAGAGCGTTTCTTTCCCGTCTACGCTCGAATCGCTCGGCAGCGCGCCGTTCACCGATCTGAAGAAACTGAAGGAAGTTTATTTTGCTCCCTGCTCTCTGGCGTCGCTGCCGGACGAGGCCTTCTCCGGCTGTATTTCGCTGTCGAAGGTGACCCTGCCGGAAGGTTTACAAACGATCGGCGCATCGGCTTTTGCAAATTGCAAATCGCTTACTTCCGTGACGATCCCGGTGACGGTCACCGCGACCGGAAAACAGGTGTTCAACGGCTGCACGTCGCTCCAAAAGATTTATGTACACGCGGGTCAGACCTTCTACAACTCCAAGACCAACCGCGGCAGCACCGGCGCAGTCGTGGAAATAATCGATTGATTCTTTCATCCGCCCTCTTCAGAGGACGACGTAATCAAACCGCAAAGGGGCTGTCTCTTAATGAAACAGCCCCTTTCAGTTATATTCGCCTGCGGCGAGTGATATTGGGCTTCGCCCAGTTATATTCGCTTCGCGAGTGATATTGCGCTTCGCGCAGTTTGGAGGCGATTATAATATAACTTCTCGCGTTAGCGAGAAATATAACTGTCCCGAAGGGACAATATCACTGCGCCGCAGGCGCAATATCACTTGATAATTTCACATTTTTATGTTATAATGAACCGTGAAAAGAACTCAACAAATCGGGATTTGCGGAGAATGATATGCAAAATATAGAAATCTGGGATATAAAACTTCACTTTTTACTGACGCTAATGTATAAAAGGAGAATACTGTGAAAAAGCCGGCTTGTCAATTGGCGAAATACATCATAAAGAGTGTTGTGTTTGTATTTACTTACGCATTGCTTATTGTACTCTTGTCAGTTTTATATGCCAAGGGAATCGTCAGCGAACTCATATTTCTTCTGTTATTGTCGATCTTAACACTGCTTTCATTGATTTTGTATTTTCCAATCAAAGGAACGTTTGAGCACACTAAGATCTATATAATTGCTTTCATATTGAGTACCATTTTCTTATACATCGCAGCGTTTTTCATACTGCAAATCTTTGTAAAGGACAATTGGATGTGGTTTGGAGTATACTGTATGGTTTCCATATTTTGGGCTATACAGTTTGTCATATTGCTTTTATGCGATGTGTTTTATACGATTTGGTTAAAAAAACGATTATAACGTATGAATTCGGACTTGCTATAGATGGACATAACTCAAAACATTGAACTATCTTGTAGAAATCGTGTCTGATTCGTGGAGTATGGAGGAAAAGAAGAAATGACCGGTGTGATCTACGCGCGCTCTTCGTCTGACAACCAGTGTGAAGAGTCTATTGAGGGACAGCTGCGCGACTGCAAAGCGTTTGCGAGAAGAACGGCGTTCATATCCTCGGCACCTATAGTTTGGTACTGACTATGAAAAGAAAGCATTCAAGTATCTTTTCGGATAACACAGCGCGTCTTATTGCCGCCTTACTTGTGTTCATAGCATCCACATTCGTACCAATTCTCTTTACTATTTATACTCCTTTATATGATGAAAAGAATACTCAAGCGGATCGTGGAGTGATTGTTTCAATTGTGAATCAAGATTATGGTTTAAGTCCGGCAATAATGACTGTATATGTTTTGGACAATGGTAATATGTATTATATTCCAAGTGGTTTTAATCCATATGTTGATAGCTTTGACTTCCAAAACAAAAGAACAGAACTATCATTACGATTCGATCCGAAAAAAGAAAGAGACAACGCATATGTAATTGTATCGCTTTCTGATGACGAAGAAGTTTTTGTCTCTCTTGAAAGCATCAATAAGTATGAACGATTATCAAGAATCCTTGTCTGGAGTTTATACACCATAGTCGTGATTATTATAGCTTTTATATATGGACACGGAAAGTTATTTATAGTTTTTAAACGTTACATAAGAAAGAAGAATAAGAAGAATAAAAAGTAAGGTTAACTAACTAAATAATTAATCCTTACCACTAGTAATCAGGCTTTTTCTTAAAAGGACTTGACAACCGCCCACTTCTATGCCACAATCGCATTAGAAGGGCGGTGCTAAAATGCAGTTGTTGGTATTGAGGGACATCTGCGCGACTGCAAAGCGTCCGCTCAAAGAACGGCGCAATGATCACCATCAACGGCACCCACGAGGATGCTGCACAACCGCAGATATATCGGAGAATACTCCTTCCGCGAGGTCACCGTTCCCGACGGCATCCCCGCGATCATCCCAAAGGATCTGTACGACCGGGTGCAGGCGCGCATGGAGCGGACAAAGAAAGCGCCGGCGCAGCATAAGGCGGAGGACGACTACATCCTGACCGCCAAGCTGCGCTGCGGCAAGTGCAAATGCTTCATGGCGGGAGAGAGCGGCACCAGTCACGCTGAAAAGGAGGTATGCTCAAAGCCGCAAAGAAAAGAAGAAGCAAAAAAGATAAAGAAGGTTCTGGTTTGATCTCCATAGGGGCACCAAACAGTACAAATCCAAACCTCGTCATTATTGGCGACGCGTTTGGATTTTTTGTTATGTTTACTCCGTAGAATGAACGGTCGGAAACAACTTGGAAACAACTTTGTTGTAGAATACACTTGCCGTAAAAACGGTATTATGTTATAATTGACGCAGGATCTGCGGGAGAACGAATTATGGCGAACATTCTGATAGCGGAAGACGACGTATTGATCAACAATCTGATCAAGAAAAATCTTTGCCTTGTCGGGCACGAATGCACGCAGGTGTATGACGGAGAACAAACGATCAAAAGCGCTTCGGCGTTTGCATACGATCTTCTGATCCTTGACGTAATGCTTCCGGAAGTTTCCGGATTTGAGGTCATGGCTTACGTCAAAAATACGCCGGTGATCTTCGTCACCGCCAAGGGAAAACTTGAGGACAGATTGAAAGGTCTGCGGCTCGGCGCCGACGATTATATCGTCAAGCCTTTTGACATTCCGGAACTGATCGAGCGCGTGAACGCCGTGCTTCGCCGCACAAAGAAGGATATGCGCTTTTTTGATTTTGACGACGTGCATATCGATTTTGACAGCCGGAAGGTTTATAAAAGCGGCGAAGACGTCAGGCTGACGCCCAAGGAATACGATCTGTTTGAAACGCTGCTGCGAAACCGCAATATCGCATTGTCGCGCGACAAGCTGATCACGCTGGTGTGGAGTATGGATTATGACGGGGACGACCGCACGGTCGATATCCACATCCGGCGTTTGCGCAAAAAACTCGGACTTGAAAAACGTCTGATCACCGTGTATAAAATGGGGTACAGATTGGAAATATGAAGCTGAAATTCTGGCAAAAAACCTATATACTCGTTTTGGCGTTGTTTCTCGCGGGACTGTTTGCGGGTATCCTTTCGCTGACCGTTTTTTCATACAATAAGAGTCTTTCGGAAAAGGAAGAAACAAGCAGAGCCGAATGCTCCTACATCGCATCTTCTTTTGAACGGGACTGGTCTTCGCTGACGGAATACGGCCGCGGCGCCGACATCACGCTTCTCATGGCGTCCTACGGAGACCACTATAAAAAGCAAAACGTCTTCTTGTGTTTCAGAAACGAGGATGAGTCTGTGTATTCCTCCTTCACGGATGATGCGCCCGCGCCGGGCGACGGCAAACTGATCTACCGAAATACAGATGCCGGTAAAGAAATCGTCATTTCCGTTTCGATCTGCGGCGGCAAATACAACATGGTATATGCAAAGAATATTGAAGAAGTGATCGTATCTTTTCGCCGTTTGACCGTTCTTTACGTCTCGGTCGCGGCGGGCGTTTCGGTAATCGTTGCGCTCCTGCTTCTGATTATTCTGAAAAAGTTGTCGCTTCCTCTTGAAAAACTCAAAAGGACGACCGAGTTGATCTCGGAGGGTGAAAAAGGCGTGCGCGCGGATGAGCGCGGACACGATGAATTTTCCGCGCTTGCGGTAAGCTTCAACGAAATGCTCGACAAAATCGACGGGCAGATGGCTTATATTTCAAAGCAAGCCGACGAAAAGCAGATGCTTGTCGACAATCTGGCGCACGAGATCCGCACGCCGCTCACGACGATCAAGGGCTACGCTTCCTACAGCGCCGCTTCACCGCTTGACGAAGAAGAACGTATCGACGCTTTGCAAAACATCATTTCAGAAGCCGAGCGTCTGTCAAAAATATCCGAAAAGATCCTGGACGGCGCGTATCTTGAACATCACGAACTGACGTTGAAAGCGGTGGATCTGTCCGCACTTCTTGAGGACACGAAAAAACGGTTGTCCTATGTCGCGGAACAGAAACAAGTGGATATTGAAACCGACCTGTCGGAAAGTACCGTCGCAGGGGATCACGAACTGCTGTCCATCCTCTTTTATAATCTTATCGAAAACGCGATCAAGGCGTGCGCGGAAGGCGGAAAAGTCACGCTGTCCTGCAGAGAAACTTGCGCGGCCGTGGAAGACGACGGCAAGGGGATGACCAAAGAACAGCTATCCCATATCACGGAGCCCTTTTACCGTACCGATAAAAGCCGCAGCCGCGCGGAAGGCGGCGCGGGGCTTGGACTAACGCTCTGCAGACAGATCGTGGAAGCGCATCACGGGAAGATGCGTTTTGAGTCTGAACCCGGCAAAGGCACAAAAATTTCTTTATCTTTCTGCACTCCGAAACAAGACTGAAACAATTTGGAAATATCGGGCGGATATACTGTCGTCACAGCGGCGGTAAAGCCGCGAGTTTTCAAAGAAAGAACGGTGAAAGAATGAACACAAGAAAAGAAAAACTGCTCATTCCTGCGATCGCGTTCATGATGATCCTGCTTTTCTCGGTACTGTGCGCGGCGGGCGCGTTCGCCCTCTCGTCAACGGCAAAAAAGGAAGACTCGTTTGAACGTCTGGATTACGCGGACGAGAGCCTGGCGACCGGTTCGATCGGCACGCTGCAGGAAGCGGCGCTCAGGCGTTTGAACGCGGCAAATGAAGAGGAAGGCGGAAAACTGACCTTGTTTTCCGACGCGCAGCTTGCGAAATTCAAAGCGGCGCGCGAAAACGGAACGCTGGAGCCGCTGTCGCTTGAGGATATTCGCTTCCTTATCAACGATTCGATCGTACTGTACAACAAGTATGACGAAATCGTGATCAAAAAACTTCAGGACGCGGCGCCGTCGGAAGAAGATGAGGTGATCGTGCCCTACCACGGCGATTTCAAGGAACTGAAAGAAAGCGAGCAGAAAAAGAAATACGAGAGCATGGAAATGGACGTTTTCAAAATCATTCAGTACCGTCTTTCGGTTCTTGACGGTGGATACCAAGCGTACAAAATGTACAGCGATCCCAAAGCCACCGGAGAAGATTATTGTCTTGAAATCGACAACGTCCGGAGGTGTACGATCTTTGAAAAAGACGGAAGGAAAACCGTCCGGTTCCTTGACGACCTTCGTTGTTTCAACGATGAGTTTATGAAAGAAAACGGTTTTATTCACGGAAATGCCGCGGTAACGGGGGAAGAAGCCGAAGCGCTGATCGCACGGTTGGACGCCAAAAAATATGGATTGGGCGTTCGCTGTTTTGCCCCTGAAGCGCAGACCGACCGTGAAGCGGCTTTTTCGGAATATGAGATCTATCGCTCTATGGAGTGGTCCGGTATCTTTACAAATGAAGAAAAGCCGACCGGCAGCATCCTGTTGTTTAACAGAGAAAAGGTTTGGGATCTCATCAAACTGGTCGATCCCGACGGAAATGTCACAACGCTCTTCCCTTGCAGCGCCATGCGGCAGCTGCTGCCCGATGACTGGGTGGACTGCGTACCGGAAAACACGCTTTAGCTTTGCAAAACTCCGCTTGCCCGGCAATATTCCGGACAGGCAAAACATCAGATCTGTTATCAGGGGACCTCTAAAAATTCAGAGTGCGTCCGGCGGCGAGCTGTTTTGCCGCAGAACAAGGCGTACAAATTGAAACAATACTTTGTGTATTGTGAAATTTGGCAACGCAGTTATGCGGCAAAACAGCCGCCGAAGCATTGCT
>JAFTCT010000076.1 GCA_017454525.1 Clostridia bacterium | reverse complement strand
GGCGCAGATGGACGGCGCGATCCTCGTCGTTGCAGGCACCGACGGCCCGCTTCAGCAGACCCGTGAGCACGTTCTGCTCGCCCGTCAGGTCGGCGTTCCCGCGATCGTTGTCTTCATGAACAAGACCGACCTCGTCGACGACGAAGAGCTGCTCGACCTCGTCGACATGGAGATCAGAGACCTGCTCTCCCAGTACGACTTCCCCGGCGACGACATCCCGATCGTCCGCGGCTCTGCCCGTAACGCTCTGGAGTCCACCTCCACCGATCCGAACGCTCCCGAGTATGCTTGCATCTGGGAACTGATGAACGAAGTCGACAACTATATCCCCACCCCCGAAAGAAAGTCCGATCTTCCTTTCCTTATGCCCGTTGAGGACGTCTTCTCCATCTCCGGCCGCGGCACCGTGGCTACCGGCAGAGTCGAGAGAGGTACTGTTAAGGTTTCCGACACCGTCGAGATCGTCGGTCTGACCGATGAGAAGAGAGCGGTCGTCGTTACCGGCGTCGAAATGTTCCACAAACTGCTCGACCAGGCAGAGGCCGGCGATAACATCGGCACCCTGCTCCGCGGCGTTGCGAAGGACGAGATCGAAAGAGGACAGGTCCTCTGCAAACCCGGCTCCATCCATCCGCACACCAAGTTCGTCGGACAGGTCTACGTTCTGACCGAAAAAGAAGGCGGCCGTTCCAAGCCCTTCTTCCCCGGCTACAGACCGCAGTTCTACTTCAGAACCACCGACGTGACCGGCACCATTTCGCTTCCCGCTGACGTCGAAATGTGCCGCCCCGGCGACAACGTCAACATGACCGTTGAACTGATCACCCCCATCGCGATCGAGAAGGGTCTTCGTTTCGCTATCCGTGAAGGCGGCAGAACCGTCGGATCGGGCGTCGTTGCCGACATCATCGAGTAATTTGGGCGAAAGCCTCAAATGCTCCTGACGCATTGAGCAAGGGGTGTTTCATTCAGCGCCGATACGCTGCGTGAAGCACCCCCGCTGCGTTTTTATCGGGTCTTCCTTTGCCGACAGATGAGCGAAGACCCGCCGGCTTTGCTTTTTGCCCCTGAGAATTGAAAGGGAGGATCATTATGTCTGAAAAACCGTCCGCGCGTCAAAAACGCAAGCAGCTTCTGCAGAAGTCGATCCTGACGGCGCTGTTTGCGGCGCTCTCTTACGGCGTCTGCGTCCTGCTGCATTTCCCGGTCGCCGGATTTCTGACGCTCGATTTCAAGGACGCGATCATTGCGATCGCCGGAATGTTTCTGGGCCCCGTCGCGGCGCTGGCTGCCGCGGCGCTCTCGGCGCTTATCGAGTTTCTGACGATCAGCGGGACCGGCGTGTACGGGCTGATCATGAACTTCGTCTCCAGCGCCGCCTTTGCGGTCACGGCGGCCGCCGTCTATAAGCACCGCAAGACCTTTTCGGGCGCGATCATCGCCCTCTCATCCGGCGTCGTTTCAATGACCGTCATCATGATGCTGGCGAACCTGCTCGTCACGCCCTTCTATACCGGTATGCCGGTCGGCAAGGTCGTCTCGATGCTCCCGACGGTGCTCCTGCCCTTCAATCTCATCAAAGCGGCGCTCAACGCGGCGCTCGTCGCCCTGCTCTATAAGCCGCTGACCGCCGGGGTCTCCCGCCTCTTTCCCGATCTGCACCCCCGCACGCCGCTCAAGCCCGATAAGAAGTCCTTCTTCCTTGCGCTCGGCGCCGTCGCGGTGATCGTCGCGGCGCTGCTCGTCCTCTTCCTCGTCTTCGACGCAAAGATCGTTTTCGGGAAATGATATAGAAAAACAGGACAAAGATCCGGCAAAACGCGGCGCGGATCCGATAAAATGCGCGCGTAAATCCGATAAAAACCTCTTGCATTTTCGCCGGAGGTGTGATACAATAGAAAAAAACATAAGGAGGTCTTGTAAGATGGCATACAAGATCAGTGCTGACGAATGTCTGGGCTGCGGCGCTTGCGCTGCCGAGTGCCCGGTCGGTGCGATTTCCGAAAAGGACGGCAAATACGTGATCAACGCGGACGAGTGCCTCGAATGCGGCGCTTGCGCTGGCGTTTGCCCCGTCGGTGCGCCGAAGGCTGAATAAGTACAAAAAAAGAAACGGGGCGACGGAAACGTCGCCCTATTTCTGTTTCGCGCGGACGCGCGAAGCGTTATTCCGGTCTCTTGCGAGACCGTAAGGCACGCAGGAGTGATTTCTGTTTCGCGCGGGCGCGAAGCGTATTATATTTGCGCGACGGGGTAAAGAATGGACGTTCTGAAAGCGGGAGAAAGGATCGAGAGGATCAACGACGGGCTGCGCGTGATCCGCGCGCCGGGGCATCTGCCCTTCGGCAGCGACGCGCTGCTGCTCGCCGGTTTTTTGCCGGGCGGCCGCACCCTTGCGGCGGAACTGGGCGCCGGCACCGGCGCCGTCTCGCTGCTCGCCGCCGCGCGCGGCAAGTGTTCGCGCATCGACGGCTTTGAACTGCAGGAGAGCGCCGCCGATATTTTTGCGCGCAATATCGCCCTCAACGGTCTGTCGGACAGAGTGCGCGCCGTCTGCGCGGATCTGCGGACGCTGCCGTCGACGCTCGCCGGACGCTATGACTGCGTGTTTTCCAACCCGCCCTATATGAAGACCGGCGCGGGGAAGCGCAGCCCCGCCGCCGCGCGCGAAACGGCGCGGCACGAAACGGCGGGCGATATCTTCGACTTTGCCGCCTGCGCCGCGCGCCTCCTGAAAACCGGCGGGGAAGCGGTCTTCGTTTACCGCCCCGACCGCGCGGTCGATCTTTTCTTGGCGCTGCGCGGCGCGGGGATCGAGCCGAAGCGCGCCCTCACGGTCTGCGCCGACCCGGCGCACGCGCCCTCGGTCCTGCTCGTTTCCGCAAAAAAAGGCGCGCGCCCCGGGCTCTACTGTCCGCCGGTGTTCTTCCTGAAAACGGCGGGCGCGGAGAATACCGCCGATTACGAATTCCTTCTTGAGAAAGGAGTATTTCCCGATGTCTTCCTTCGGCCCTGAAGAAAAAAACAGGATCGCCGGCGGCACGCTCTACCTCGTGGCGACCCCGATCGGCAACCTTTCGGATATTTCACAGCGCGCCGTCAAGATCCTCTCGCAGGTCGATTTTGTCGCCGCCGAGGACACCCGCAACAGCGGCAAACTGCTGCACCTCCTGGGGATCGACAAGCCCTTCTTCACCTACTTCGAGCACAACAAAGCCGAAGCCGGTCCGAAGATCGTCGCGCGTCTGAAGGAAGGGCAGTCCTGCGCCCTGGTGACCGACGCCGGCACGCCCGCGATCTCAGATCCCGGCGCAGACCTCGTCAGGCTTTGCATTGAAGAGAACATTCCCGTTACGGCGCTTCCCGGCTGCTGCGCCGCAATAAACGCGCTGATCCTGTCGGGGTTCGATACACGCCGCTTTTACTTCGAGGGCTTTCTTGAGGGGAACGAAAACGCCAAAAGAGCGCGCCTTGAAGAGCTTGCCCGCCTGACGGCGACGCTGATCCTATACGAAGCGCCCCACCGGCTGCGCGAAACGCTGGCGCTGATGCGAGAAGCGTTCGGCGGCGCGCGGAAAATCGCCCTCTGCCGCGAAATGACGAAGTTGAACGAGGATATTTTCCGCACCGATCTTGACGGCGCCGTCGCGTATTACGAACAAAACGACCCGCGCGGCGAGTACGTTCTGGTCGTCGAAGGGAAAAAGAAGGACGACCGGCCCTTCTTTGAGAACATGACCGTGAAAGAACACGTTGCGTTCTACGAGAAGGCGGGCATGAGCCGTATGGACGCCATGAAAGCCGCCGCGAAGGATCGCGGCGTGGGCAAAGGGCAGATCTATCGGGAAATGATCGACTGAACAGGAGTAAACTATGCGCTGTCTGGATATTTACAGTTTCAAGTTTAAGAACAAGGAATTCTATAACTTGCCCGCGCTCATCAAGAGGTATCTGTCGGAGCAGGGATTAGATTATAAACGGTTCTTATACTTTTTTGAGGAATCTGCATATCCGATCGGAAAAGAATCTGCCGAAGAAGCGGATGAACGCGTCGCGCGTACCGGCAGATGTGCAAAGTTATTGCGGGAATTTCCTGCGATCGGAACGATCGAAACGGAGAAAAATCGGGGAAGGTCCGATAGTATATTTCTGACAAACGTCGGAAAAGACGGCGGCTGCACGGAGGAACAGCTGGCGCCGCGGATGAAAAAACTCTTTGCCGGATTGGACCCAAGCACGTTTTGGTATGCAGATATCGACTTTTTCAATAAGACGGTCCCCTCTGAGCGCGAAAAAGTGAGAAATGTGCGCGTGATCGGGGCGAGTATCTGCTTGACCAAGGACGTGTTTTCCTCGCGGATGCATTTGATAGTCGATTGCCTGTTTGACGGGATCTATTACGATACGAGGCCTTATGCCGAAGCAATGCAGAAACTGTTGTCCGGGATGAAGTATTATCACGAAAAAAGACTGCTTTTAACAGACGCCGAGGAAGAACGGATCAAAGTATGCAATGAGCGCGCAAAAAAGGCGTTTGAAGATGCACGGGCGTACTATGAAAAAACCGCGTTTGATGAGGGTGAAAACGCGCGCACGATCTGGCATAGCGCCGTGAACGTCGATTACAAAAAGATGTTGGAATATCACGAAAAGAAGGGCGATAGGGTTCTTTTGGAACACACCGTCGCGCCGGCGCTCAAAAAAGCGGCGAAAAAGTTCGGATTTGCCTATGAATACGTCGCAGGAGGGTTCTGGCATCTGTACAAAAGAACGAAACATGGTCATTATATGACGCTGTACGCAGACAAGGCGCAGATGGAGCGCGTCATTGTGTCGCTGCATTTCAAGTCGGTCGGCGTATTTGAGCAAATGTTTGACTGCGCAATCTATCCGACAAGTCAGCAGGAAGCGGATCGCGCATTGACGCGCCTTGTGGAGATCCTGGCGCAAAGCGAGGACGATGTTTTTGCACAGATTGAAAAGGAATACCCTCCTGCGCCGGACTGGTATGTACCGACCGGCTTCAGGATGCTATTGTTGTAAACCGTTCGGCTTTTGCAGAAACAATAAAAAAAGTTCAAAAAAAGAGTTTACAAGAACCGAAAATCGTGATACAATAACCGTGTATGGATTTGCCGCGCGCAAATCACAAAAATCAGGAGGAACAAAAGAAGATGGCAAGAAAAAAACTTTCCATGGACGGCAACAACGCTGCGGCGCACGTAAGTTACGCGTTCACCGAAGTGGCGGGCATTTACCCGATCACGCCGTCGAGCCCGATGGCGGACTACGTTGACCAGTGGTCGGCACAGGGACTCAAAAACATTTTCGGCACCACCGTCAAGGTGATGGAGATGCAGTCCGAGGCGGGCGCGGCGGGAACCGTGCACGGTTCGCTTGCGGCGGGCGCGCTGACGACGACCTACACGGCGTCCCAGGGTCTGCTTCTGATGATCCCCAATATGTACAAGATCGCGGGCGAGCTGCTGCCCTGCGTCTTCCACGTGTCCGCGCGCTGCGTTGCTTCGCACGCTCTGAACATTTTCGGTGACCACTCCGACGTATACGCCTGCCGTCAGACCGGTTTCGCGATGCTGGCGGAGACCAACCCGCAGGAGGTCATGGACCTCGGCGCTGTTGCGCATCTGGCGGCGATCAAGGGCAGAGTGCCGTTCCTCAACTTCTTTGACGGCTTCCGCACTTCACACGAGATCCAGAAGATCGAGGTCTGGGACTATGACGATCTGAAGGAAATGGTGGATATGGACGCTGTTGAGGCGTTCCGTGCGCGTTCGCTTTCGCCCGATCATCCGGTCCTGCGCGGCTCGGCTGAAAACGGAGACATCTTCTTCCAGCACAGAGAGGCCTGCAACAAGTATTACGACGCGCTTCCGGCGATCGTCGAGGAATACATGGACAAGGTCAACAAGAAGATCGGCACCAAGTACAAGCTCTTCAACTACTACGGCGCGAAAGACGCCGACCGTGTGATCATTGCGATGGGCTCGGTCTGCGACGTTGCCGAGGAAGTCATCGACTATCTTAACAAGCAGGGCGAAAAGGTCGGTCTGGTCAAGGTTCGTCTGTACAGACCCTTCTGCGCGGACAAGCTCGCCGCCGCCATTCCCGCGACCTGCAAAAAGATCGCCGTTCTCGACCGCACGAAGGAACCCGGCTCGCTCGGCGAACCGCTGTACCTTGACGTTGTGACCGCTCTGCAGACGCAGGGTGTGAAAGCGAAGATCGTCGGCGGCAGATACGGTCTCGGCTCCAAGGACACGCCGCCCTCCTCGATTTTCGCCGTCTATAACGAACTGAAGAAGAGAAGCCCCAAGAACGGCTTCACCATCGGCATCGTTGACGACGTGACCGGCACCTCGCTTCCCGAGGAACCCGCGCCCGACACCTCCGCCAAGGGCACCATTTCCTGCAAGTTCTGGGGTCTGGGCGGCGACGGCACCGTGGGCGCCAACAAGAACTCCATCAAGATCATCGGCGACCACACCGACAAATATATTCAGGCGTACTTCCAGTACGACAGCAAGAAGACCGGCGGCATCACCATTTCACATCTGCGTTTCGGTGACAAGCCCATCAAGTCTCCTTACTATATCACCAAGGCGAACTTTGTCGCCTGCCACAATCACGCGTATCTGACCAAGTACGACATGGTTTCCGACGTGAAGCCGGGCGGCACCTTCCTTCTGGACTGCCCCTGGAGCGAGAAGGAACTCGACGAGCATCTGCCCGCAAGCGTCAAATCCTATATCGCCAACAACAAGGTCAATTTCTATACGATCGACGCGACCGACATCGCGATCAACAAGATCGGCAACGCCAAGGTCAAGAACACCGTTCTGCAGTCGGCGTTCTTTGCGCTGGCGAAGATCCTGCCGCCCGCCGAAGCCGTCGAGTATATGAAGAAGATGGCGTACAAGTCCTATATCAAAAAAGGACAGGCGATGGTCGACCTCAACTACGCCGCGATCGACGCCGGCGCCGACGCCTTTGTCAAGGTGAAGGTCCCCAAGGCGTGGAAGGACTGCGGCAAGGACGCGCCGAAACCCGAAGCGACCGGAAAGCGTCCCGAGCTCGTCAAATTCGTCAATGAAGTGGTCGAACCGGTCGACGCGATGAAGGGCGACAGCCTGCCGGTCTCGGCGTTCACCGATTACGCCGACGGCACCTTCCCGCAGGGCGCAGCCGCCTACGAGAAGCGCGGCGTCGCGGTCTTCGTGCCGCAGTGGAACCCCGCGAAGTGCATCCAGTGCAACTCCTGCGCGTTTGTCTGCCCGCACGCCACCATCCGTCCGTTTGCTCTGACCGAAGAGGAAGCGGCGGCGGCGCCTGCTTCCACCAAGTTCGCGCCCAAGCCGGTGATCAAGACCAACTACAAGTTCACGATGGCGATCTCGCCGCTCGACTGCATGGGTTGTACGCTTTGCGTCAAGGCGTGCCCGGTCAACGCGGGCGCCGACAAGAAGGCGGCCGCCGCGGGCGTCAAGGCGGATCCGAGCGAATACGCGATCGTCATGAAGCCCCAGGCGACCCAGAGCGCGCAGCAGGAGGCGTTCGACTACTGCGTGGCGAACGTCGCCGAAAAGACCGAGCTCATCAACACCACCGTCAAGGGCAGCCAGTTCAAGCAGCCGCTGCTTGAGTTCTCGGGCTCCTGCGCGGGATGCGCCGAAACCACCTACGCGCGCCTGATCACCCAGCTCTTCGGCGAGAGGATGTATATCTCCAACGCGACCGGCTGTTCCTCGATCTGGGGCGGCTCCGCGCCCGCAACGCCCTACACCGTCAACCGCGAAAGCGGCAAGGGTCCGGCGTGGGCAAACTCTCTGTTTGAAGACAACGCCGAGCACGGCCTCGGCATCGCCCTCGGTCAGAAGGCGATCCGCAGCCGCCTGAAGGGCTATATCGAAGACATCGTCGAAAACGGCAAGAACGAGGACGTCAAGGCGGCGGCGAAGGAATACCTCGCCACCTACGACGACGGCAAGCTCAACGGCCCCGCGACCGAGAAGCTCGTCGCGGCGCTCGAGGCGTGCGGCTGCGACTGCGCCAAGAAGATCCTTGCGGAGAAGCAGTACCTCTCCAAGAAGTCCGTCTGGATCTTCGGCGGCGACGGCTGGGCTTACGACATCGGCTTCGGCGGACTTGACCACGTGCTCGCTTCCGGCGAGGACGTCAACGTCATGGTCTTCGATACCGAGGTCTATTCCAACACCGGCGGACAGGCGTCCAAGGCGTCCAATATCGGACAGGTCGCACAGTTTGCCGCTGCCGGCAAGTCGCTGGGCAAGAAGAACCTCGCCGAGATCGCAATGTCCTACGGCTACGTCTACGTCGCGCAGATCGCTATGGGCGCCGATATGAACCAGACGCTCAAAGCCCTGACCGAGGCGGAAGCATACCACGGCCCGTCGCTCATCATCGGTTACTCGCCCTGCGAAATGCACGGCGTCAAGGGCGGTATGCAGAACTGCCAGCTCGAAATGAAGAAAGCCGTCGACGCGGGCTACTGGAATATGTTCCGCTATAACCCCGCCGCCGAGACCAAGCTCGTCATCGACAGCAAGGCGCCCACCGCCGACTATATCGAATTCATCAAGAGCGAGACCCGTTACGCGCGTCTGGCGCAGACCTTCCCGCAGAGAGCGGAAGAGCTCTTCAAGAAGGCCGCCGACCACGCCGCAGCCAAGTACGACAGACTGCAGAAGATGGGCAAACTTTACGAATGATATTCGCCTCCCGGGAAGCGCTATCCGCTTCCCGGGAATTCTCCAAAGATTCAAAACCGGCAAACGGCTTCAGCCGTTTGCCGGTTTTGATATTCTCTGATCCGCCGGGGAGAACGACCGGAGAACGCGACCCGGGGAGAACGACCGGAGAACGCGACCCGGGGGCGCTTTTCGGGAGTACGGGATACGACCGGGGGTTTTGAGATACAAAGTACGACCCGGGGCGCTTTTCGAGAAAAGCGTCCCCGGGAACCCCCGCAAAAGCTTTCCTACTGTGAAAAGGGTATGAAAATAGACGGATTTGCCGCCCGAAAGCGACGTCCGTCTTTTTTGTTATGTTTTGATTAGAAATGCGATTTACCCCGCGCGGACTGCGTCCTCTAAAAGCCGCCCTGCGGCTTTCTCCCGACCGGATCGCGGATATCCCGTTCCAAACCTCCGGCTTGCCCCGGAATATCCCCGCCCGCCCGGCGCGCGGGAAAACTATCTGCG
>JAFTCT010000075.1 GCA_017454525.1 Clostridia bacterium | reverse complement strand
GGGATCCCGACCATCCGTTTTGCGGGGGCTGCTCATTTGCAGGCAAATGAAACAGCCCCTTTGGCAACGCAGTTATGCGGCAAAACAGCCGCCGAAGCATTGCTGTCCGGATGTGCTATGAATATTTAGAGGTCCCCTTATGACTGCATTACGCTTTGTTCGTGAGCTTCGCGATCTCTTCCGCGAAGTTCTCTTCTCTCTTCTGGATGCCTTCGCCCTTCTCAAAGATCACGAAGGAAGCGACGCTGATCTTTCCGCCGAGCTGTTTCGACGCGGCTTCAAGATACTTGCCGACGCTCATGCTGTCGTCCTTGACGTAGGGCTGTTCAAGCAGGCAGACCTTCTCATAGAAGAGTTTGCCCATTTTGCCGGCAACGATCTTCTTGAGGACTTCTTCAGGCTTGGAAGCGAGTTTCTCGTCGTTCTTGGCAGCCGCGACCTGAATGGAGAGTTCCTCCTCCACCGCCGCCTGAGGAACGTCCGCTCTTGCAACGTAGGTGGGCGGGTTGCCCGCGGCGATCTGAAGCGCGACGTTCTTTGCCGCCTCGGCGAAGCCGGGGTTGGCGATCGCGGCGTCGTCCGCGTCGAACTTCACGATCACGCCGGTCTGACCGGCGCCGTGAATATAGGTGGTGGTAACGCCTTCAACGACGGTGAATCTGCGGATCGAGATCTTTTCGCCGATCAGGGCGATCTTCTCGGTGAGCACTTCGGAAACGGTCTGAGTCGTACCGTCGAAGGTCTTTCCCGCCAGTTCCTCGACGGATGCGGGACGGGTCGCGATCACGGTTCTCAGAAGGCCCTTGACGAATTCCTTGAAGGTATCGTTCTTGGCGACGAAGTCGGTCTCGGAGTTGACCTCGATCATAGCGGTCACGCTGCCTTCCTTGAGGATATCCACGACGCCCTCGGCGGCAATTCTGCCTTCCTTCTTGGCGGCGGTGGCAAGTCCCTTCTCGCGAAGGATCTTGACAGCCTTATCCATATCGCCGTCCGCTTCGACGAGCGCTTTTTTGCAGTCCATCATGCCGAGTCCGGTCTTTGCGCGGAGCGCGGCAACGTCTTTTGCGGTGATCTGTGCCATTTTTACGTCCTCCTTAGAATCATTCTTCCGCAGGGGTTTCGGCGGCAGCGGCTTCCGCCGGCGCCTCGGTCGTCTGTTCGCCCTGTTTGCCCTCGATCACGGCGTCAGCCAGTGAGGAGGAGATCAGCTTGATGGCGCGGATCGCGTCGTCGTTGCCGGGGATGACGTAGTCGGCGTCGTCGGGGTCGCAGTTGGTGTCGATGATCGCGACGACCGGGATCCCCAGTTTCTTCGCCTCGAGCACCGCGTTTCTTTCCTTGCGCGGGTCGACGATGAAGACCGCGGACGGAAGAGCGGTCATGGTCTTGATGCCGCCGTAGCTCTTCTCGAGGTTCGCCATTTCCTTCTGAAGTCCCGCGACTTCCTTCTTGGGCAGAAGATCGAAGGTGCCGTCCGCCTGCATCTTTTCGAGGCTGTTGAGGCGCTGGATCGATCTCTTGAGGGTTTTGAAGTTGGTCAGCATGCCGCCCGGCCACCGGACGTTGACGTAGTACTGTCCGCATCTCTCGGCTTCTTCCTTGATGGCTTCCGCCGCCTGCTTCTTGGTACCGACGAACAGGACGCTGCCGCCCTCTTCCGCGATGGAGCGTACGAACATATACGCCTCATCGAACTTCTTGACGGTGATCTGCAGATTGATGATATAGATCCCGTTTCTTTCTGTGAAGATGTATTCCGCCATCTTGGGGTTCCATCTTCTGGTCTGGTGTCCGAAATGGACGCCTGCTTCAAGCAGCTGCTTGATGGAAATGATCGACATATTCTCTATGTCCTCCTTCGGTTATTTTCCACCACGGCGCGCGAAAACGGATGGGGCGAAACGCCTTTTTCCGACCGAAAGCCGCCTCCGTGTGTGAATTGCGGGCAACATTATACTATATTCTTTCCTCCATTGCAAGCGCTGAATCACAAGTTTACAAAAAATTTACATTTATTTTTCTCAAACCCTCGTTCACTGATCGCGGTCGCAGCCGCAGCCCCCGCCGACCGTCCCGTAGCGGCGCACGAGGATGAGGTCTTCGCCGATCTTTTCGATATCGCAGCGGTCGATGCGGTACCAGGTCTTCTTTTTGAAGGGAAGACTTTTGCCGGCGGGGATGAAGAAGGCGATGATGCAGAAGCTGTCGGCGTCCGCCTCGAAGCCCTCGATATATCCCAGCCGCGCGCCGTCGCAAAGGCAGACGACCTCCTTGCGGCAGAGGTCGGAAAAGGTAAAGGTCCTCATACCAGGATGCACAGCAGACCGTTGCTGCCCTCGTTCAGGATCCGCCGCAGGGTCTGGGCGAGCTTGACGCGCGCCTCGGGCGGGATGTTCTCCATCTTCGCGCCCAGCCCCTCAAGCGCCATATCGTAAAGACTTTTGCCGAGCAGTTCGGTCTTCCAGATCGCCATCGGATCGCGCGAGAGCTGCTCCTTCATCGAGTCCGCCAGATCCTTTGACTGCTGTTCGCTGCCGATGATCGGGTCGATCTCGGTCTCGACCTCGACCTTCATCATGTGGATCGAGGGCGCGGACGCCTGGAGGCGCAGTCCGAAGCCGCCGGGCTGCCTGACGATCTGCGGTTCCTTTAATTCGAGTTCGTCCTCCGCGGGCATCACGACGCCGTAGCCGGTCCGTTCGACCTCCTCGAGGGCGCCTTTGACCTTCGCGTAGCGCTTCTTCGTTTCCGACAGCTCGCGCATGATGCTGATGAGCTGCTCGTCGCCCGGGATCTCAAATCCGGTCAGCTCGCCGAGCACCGAATAGAAGAGGTCCTCCGTCGGCGCCACGCGCAGGCGCGCCCGTCCGCAGCCCATATCGGCGTAGGCGAGCGACACGGCGGACACCGAAGGATCGTTCATCAGCGGCGAGAAGGCGTCGCGCACCCCGCCCATTTTTTCAAGGGGCGACGCGCAGGCAAGGATCTCCTCCTTCAGGCGCGCTTTCAGGGGATGCGTATCGTCGAGCGCCGCCATCCAGCCGGGCAGACTGATCTCGATCTCCTTCACGGGGAACTGCTCCAGTATCAGCCCCAGAATACGGCGGATGTCCTCCGCGTTGAGTTCCAAGGCGTTGACGAGCGCCACCGGCGCGCCGTATTTTTCCTCGAGCGACTGCGCGAGCGTCACCGTCTGTTCGGCGTTGGGATGCGCGGAATTGAGGACGATCGCGTAGGGCTTTCCGATATCGCGCAGCTCCTTCGCCGTCCGCTCCTCCGCTTCGACGTAGCCGCCGCGCGGCAGGTCGCAGATCGAGCCGTCGGTCGTGACCATCAGCCCGATCGTGGCGTGATCGGTGATCACTCTTCTCGTTCCTTCCTCCGCCGCCTGCTCGAAGGGCACCGGCTCGCTGTCCCAGGGCGTGTGCACCAGCCGCGGCTGACCGTTCTCGGTCGGTCCGAGCGCGTCGGGCACAAGGAAGCCGACGCAGTCGATGAGCTTGACCTTGATCTCGGTCGCGTCGTCGATGCTGATCCCGACCGCCTCGTCGGGAATAAACTTCGGTTCCGCCGTCATCACCGTTCTGCCGCCCGCAGACTGCGGCATCGCGTCGCGCGCCCGCTGCTTGTCGTAGCCCGGCGCGATGTTGGGCAGTACCAACTGCTCCATGAACTTCTTGATGATCGTCGACTTCCCGGTGCGCACCGGGCCCACCACCCCGACGTAGATCTCAAAGCCGGTCCGCTCGGCGATGTCTCTGTAGATCGAACGCTCTTCCACTTGAAAAAACCTCCGTAAATATGAATGATTGCTTCATATTTATGAAGGTTTTCTCTTTTCTATGCGCGTCCGGAACGATCGGTCTTCCCCGCAGGGACCTTCCCGTCCTACACGGACAGCAGCGCCTTCAGCAGAACGTAGGTGCGCTCCACGGAATGAAGGTCGAGTCGCTCGGAGGGCGTATGGATGTCCTTCATGTCCGGACCGATCGAGATGGCGTCGCCGCCGCCCATTTTTTCAAGGATGATCCCGCATTCCAGCCCCGCGTGGATCGCCTCGACGCGCGGCTCGGGTCCGTCGGGAAAGACCGCGCGGAACGCCGCGCAGTAGTCCTTCTGCAGTTTTGAGGAGGGATCGAACGCCCAGCCGGGACTGCGGTCGCAGAAGACGTAACCGAACCCCGTGACCTTCGCCAGCCGCCGCATCCGCACCTCGATATAATCGGTCTCGGTCTCGACCGAAGAGCGGGCGTAGACAGACAGGTCGATCCTGCCGTCGGTCATGCGCGCCACGCCGAGATTGGAGGAGCTCTCCACGAGTCCGGGCTTCGACGCGCTCATCGAGAGCACGCCGTTGGGGACGAGCGAGAGCAGCGAGAGCAGCTTTGACGTGTCCTTGAAGGTCATCACCCTGTCGGCGCGCGCGGCTTTGGAGGCGCGCACCTTCAGTTTCCGGTCCTCCTTCACGAGCACCTGCCGGACGCGTGCGGTGATCCTCTTCACTTCCTCGAGCGCCGCGTCGCGCTCGAAAACCGAGATCACCGCCTCCGCCTCGCGCGGAATGGCGTTGCGCTTGCTGCCGCCCTCAAAGGAAACGAGATTGAAGGGATACTTCTCATACAGTTCCGAAAGGATCCTGCCGAGCAGCAGCAGGGCGTTCATTCTGCCCAGATGGATATCGCCGCCCGAATGACCGCCGGCAAGTCCCGAAACCGAGATCTTCATGCACTTGTTCTCGTTTCCGATCCATTCGGGATCGAGTGTGAACGAGAGGTTATAACTGCCGGCGCAGGACGCCGTGGCGACGCCCTCCTCCTCGCTGTCGAGGTTGATCACCCGCCTTGCGGTCAGGCGGCTGTAATCGAAGAGCGAAGCGCCGCCCAGTCCCGTCTCCTCCTGCACGGTGAAGAGGCACTCGAGCGCGGGAGCGCGCAGATCCTTGTCGGCAAGCAGCGCCAAGATCAGACAGACGCCGGCGCCGTCGTCGCCGCCGAGCGTGGTGCCCTCCGCGGACAGCCAGCCGTCCCTGACGTTCAGTTTCAGTCCGTCCTTCAGAAAATCGTGTTCGACGCCCGCGATCTTTTCGCAGACCATGTCGGTGTGCGCCTGCAGCAGCACCGGCTCTCTGTCCTCCATGCCCGCCGACGCCGGACGGTAGATCGCGACGTTGTGATATTCGTCGCGGTACCACTCAAGTCCCTGCTTTTCCGCAAAGGACACGAGATAGTCGGCGACGCCCTTTTCATTGCCCGATCCGTGCGGGATCTGCGAGATCTCGTAAAAATACTCAAACAGGCGCGCGGGCTCATAGCCGCAAAACAGTTTGTTCATCGTTCTTCCTCCGATCGATCGTTTATCATGTTTCCGGACGGTTCCTCCGGACGGTCTTTTGTTTCGCTTCCGGACGGATCCTTCGGAACGCTCTGCTTTTTGAACAGCCCGAAAAAGCGTTTTTTCAGGCGCGCGCAGCCGTCGAGCGCCTTCTGCGACACGTTCTGCACCGACTTGAAGCGGGAAATGAACCAGGCGATCTCCGCCGCCGCCACCCCCGCCGGAACGTCGACGGCGAGGTGCTGACCGGTGGTCAGCACGCTGACGAAGACGAGCAGCGCGCACACGCAGGTCGAAACCTTATACCAGAGCGGAACGCCCTTGACCGAACGCACGCCGAGGAAGCACATCCAGCTGTTCAGGCAGTGCAGCGACGGGAACAGTCCTTTGGGCGTGTCGATCGCGTAGAGGAAGCGCATAAGGAACTCAAAGAAGCCGTCGCCCGTAATCTCGGGGCGCACGCGCGCCGTGGGGAGCGCGATGAAGACGGCGAAACTGATGATCTTCGCCGTTACGTCGGCGGCGAAGAACCGTCTGAACGCCTCGCGGCTGACGCGCGCCGCGCCGATGTAGCCGACGACCCAGAAGAGGTACGAACCGAAGTAGATGAGCACCGTCGCCGGGATCAGCGGCACCGCGTTGTCAAAGGGGACCGTCAGATCGTACGGCTGTCTGCCGAAAACGAAGAGCTTGACGGTCTCGTATCCGCCGAGATTGAGGAAGAAGAGCAGGATCAGCGGAAAGCGCGTATATTCCGGAAGGATGCGGTCGTACGCCTCCTTCAGTTTCCTTTTTGCCGCCGCTTTCATATCCTCTCCTTCGCCGCGCCGACCGTTTCTCCGCAGCGCACTTCCTTTTCCTCTTCCTTATCCGTCAGCGCCTCGAGGTCTTTTCGCAGGGCGATCGCGCCGCGCGCAAAGAAATAGACGAGCGTCGAACCGCAGAGCTCGAACCTGCCCATTTCCCCGCCCTTCTCGAAGCGGTCGTTCTCACGCTCGAAAACGATCCCACCCACCAGCACCGCGCCGACGGCGCAGACGCCCACCGTCCCGAAGTGGTCGGTGTGAAGCAGCGTCCATTTGCGGCGGTTGACCCTGTAAACTTCCTCCTTTTCGAGAGCGATCGGCTGAACGCTGTGCAGTTTGCCCTTCACGAAGACGCTCTCGCCCTGTCTGCCGCCGTCGATGAAGCAGAAGCGGTGATAGTCGGTCTCGCGCAGACGGAAGACCAGACATTTTCCGCCCTCGAAGCGCTTCGCTTCCCTGCCGTCCGTGATCAGGTCGGCGCAGGTATAGCGCGTGCCCTTGACGGTGAACGCCGCGTCCGCGCCGATCTCATAGACCGACAGACAGCCGTCGCAGGGCGAGATGAGCGCCCCGGGCGCGCGGTCGTATTCAAAGGTTTTCTTTCTGATGAAAAAATCGGCGAAGCTGCGGAAGGTCTGCCCCTCATAGGGGCGCATATCCACGCCGTTCTTCCGGACGAACCGTCCGATCATCCCCTTCGACAAAGGGGAGCGCACGTAAAGCCCGGCGAGCTTCAGCGCGCCGGTACGGAACATGATATTGAGCAGCAGTCTCCCGCGGCGGGTGGTATACGCCCGCTCGACGAAGGAGCGTTTTTCTTTTTTTGACATGGCATACTCCTCGGTTTTCTGCGCTTATTGTACACGAAGGACGGCGAATTGTCAAGTCTTTCGGAAAACGGACGGGAATTTCTTAAAAATATCGTTGCATTTTTCTTTCAATTATGATATACTCGGTGTAAGAGGGGGAAAGTGCCGTCTTTTGCCCTGTATAAGAATTATTTACGATTTTTAAAATCGAAAGGAGAACACTATGGGACTTATCAAAGCATTGGTCGGCTCTGTCGGCGGAACGCTCGCTGATCAGTGGAAGGAATTCTTCTACTGCGAAGCGATGGAGAAGGATCTGCTGGTCACGAAGGGCCAGAAGAGGATCACCGGCCGTTCCTCCAATACCAAGGGCAACGACAACATCATTTCCAACGGATCGGGGATCGCGGTCGCCGACGGACAGTGCATGCTCATCGTTGAGCAGGGCAAGGTCGTCGAGGTCTGCGCGGAGCCCGGTCAGTTCACCTGGGATTCCTCCACCGAGCCGAGCATCTTCGCGGGCAAGCTCGGCAAGAGCATCGTCGATACCTTCAAGACCATCGGCAAGCGCTTCACCTACGGCGGCGACACCGGCAAGGATCAGCGCGTATACTACATCAACACCAAGGAACTGATCGACAACAAGTTCGGCACCGCCAACCCCGTGCCCTTCCGCGTGGTCGACAGCAAGATCGGTCTGGATATCGACGTTTCGCTGCGCTGCTCGGGCGTCTACTCCTACAAGATCGCAGATCCCCTGCTCTTCTATACGAACGTCGTGGGCAACGTCAAGGACGAGTATCGCAGAGGCGAGATCGACAACCAGCTGAAGACCGAATTCATCTCCGCCCTCCAGCCGGCGCTGGCAAAACTGTCGGATATGGAACTGCGTCCCAATCAGATCATCGCGCACAATACCGAACTTGAAGACGCGATGAACGAAGCGCTCTCCGCCAAGTGGGGCGAACTGCGCGGTCTGCAGGTCGTCACCGTCGCGCTCGGATCGGTCACGCTTCCCAAGGAAGACGAGGACCTCATCAAGAACGCGCAGCGCGAAGCGATCTACCGCAACCCGGGTCTTGCCGGCGCGCATCTCGTGGCGGCGCAGGGCGACGCGATGAAGACCGCCGCGGGCAACTCCGCGGGCGCGATGACCGGTTTCATGGGCATGGGCATGGCGATGAACGCGGGCGGCGGCGCAGCCGCGGCGCAGAACTTCTTCGCAATGGATCAGCAGCAGCAGGCGATGGCGGCGCAGCAGGCGGCTCAGCAGCAGGCGGCGCAGCAGCAGGCGCAGGCGGCGGCGGGCGCGTGGAAATGCCCGTCCTGCGGCGCGCAGGCGACCGGCAAATTCTGCCCCGAGTGCGGCACGAAGAAGCCCGAAGACGGCTGGACCTGCTCCTGCGGTCAGGTGAACAAGGGCAAATTCTGCTCCAACTGCGGCGCAAAGAAGCCCGAGGGCGCTTTGCTCTATCGCTGCGACAAGTGCGGCTGGGAGCCGGAGGATCCGAAGAATCCTCCGAAGTTCTGCCCGAACTGCGGCGATCCCTTCGACAGCAAGGATATCAAGTAATACTTCTTTTCCGCCTTTCCCGGGTCTCTGCGGCGTCCGTCGCCGCAGAAGCAATATAAAGGTGACCTCTGAACAAATCAAAGTGCGCTTGGAAACGAAACGGATTTGCCGCACAACAAAGAGGGTCCCCGCGTGCCGGAGCGCGGCGCGCGGGGGATCCCGGACACGGCGCACAAATCGCAGCAATACTTTGTATTCTGTATGATGTTGGAGCGAAGTTGTGCCGCAAACCTGCCGCCGTTCCGGGCGCGCGGAGGGTTCAGAGGTCACCTGTAAATTTTTCCGAAAGGATCAGATCCATGTCCGAACTCAACGAATATAAATGTCCCTGCTGCGGCGGTGCGATCGCTTTCGACAGCGGCATTCAGAAAATGAAGTGTCCCTTCTGCGACACCGAATTTGAGATGCAGACGCTTTTGGACCTCGACGCCGCGCTCAAGAAAGAACAGGAACAGACAGACGAGATGAAATGGGACGAACCCGCGGGTTCCTCCTGGCAGAAGGGCGAACAGGAAGGAATGTTCGTTTACGTCTGCGACTCCTGCGGCGGCGAGATCGTCGGAGAAGCGACGACCGCCGCGACCTTCTGCCCCTACTGCGGCAACAACGTCGTCATGAAGGCGCAGTTCACCGGAATGCTCCGTCCCGATCTCGTCATTCCCTTCAAACTCGACAAGGAAGCGGCGAAGAAGGGGCTGTTGAAGCATCTGACCGGCAAGAAACTGCTGCCGAAGGTCTTCAAGGATCAGAACCACATCGACGAGGTGAAGGGCGTATACGTTCCCTTCTGGTTGTACGATACCGATACCGACGCGACCGTCCGCTACAAGGCGACGCGCGTACGCACCTGGTCGGACAGCAACTACAACTATACCCAGACCTCCTTCTATCAGATCCTGCGCGCCGGAAGCGTCGGCTTCGAGAACGTCCCGGTCGACGGCTCCAAGCGTATGCCTAACGACCTCATGGAATCGATCGAGCCCTTCGATCTCTCGCAGGCGGTCGACTTCCAGACGGCGTATCTCGCCGGCTTCTTCGCCGACAAATACGACGTCTCGATGGAGGAATGCCAGACGCGCGCCAACGAGCGTGTCAAGAACAGCACGATCGAGGCGTTCCGCCAGACCGTACAGGGCTACGCGACGGTCACGACCGAAAACGCCACCGTGCAGTACAAGGGCAACCGCACGCGCTACGCGCTGCTGCCCGTATGGCTTCTGAACACCACCTGGAACGGACAGAAGTACACCTTCGCCATGAACGGACAGACCGGCAAATTCGTGGGGAACCTCCCCATGGACAAGGGTCTTTACGGAAAGTACTTCGCCATCGCGGGCGCGATCGGCGCCGCGATCGCCGCGGCGGTGCTCACCGTCTTATATTTCATCGGTTGAGAGGGGGCGAAGATATGAGAAATCTGAAAAGACCGTTGGCGCTGACGCTGGCGCTCCTCACCGTTTTCACCCTCCTTTCGCTGTTCGTCCTGTCTTCCTCTGCGGCAGGGACCTACTTTGACGACAGTGCGAACGTTCTGTCCTCCTCTCGCGGCGAGGATATCGAACGCCGCCTGAAAGAGGTTTCCGACAGGCACGGCTGCCCCGTCATGATCGTCACGGTCAACGGGCAGAGCGACAGCACCTACGAAAAATACGCGATCGCCCTTGCAAACGATCTCGACGGGCGGTACGGCAAAGCCGTGCTGCTCGTGCAGTTCCCCGACATCCGCGCATATATGATCGAGATCCGCGGCAGCGCGTTCCCGACGGACCAGGTCAAACGCGCCTTCAACAAGATCGAGGACGCCGTCCTGGAATGCCTCCGGGAAGACGACTACTACGGCGCCTACAAGGCGTTCGCGTCGACCGCGGACTACTGCCTTGAAGCGCTGATCGCCGGCAAGACGGTGCGCGAACCCTATCCCGCCGTCCGGAATATCATCATCGCCGTGATCGCGGGACTGATCGTCGCGCTCATTTACACGGGCAGCCTCAAAAAGCAGCTCAAAACCGTCAGGCAGGATAACCGCGCCGCAAACTACGTGAAGGCCGGCAGTCTGAACGTCACGCTGCAGCAGGATATCTTCCTCTACACGCACACGACGCGCACCGCGCGCCCGAAGAACAACGGCGGCGGAGGCGGCGGCTTCAGCAGCGGCGGCGGACGCAGCAGCGGAGGCGGCGGCGGAGGTCACTATTAAACCGTCCGGACCGTCTGATATCCGATTGACAGAAAAGGAACCGTTCCTTCCCCGTAAGGCGGAAGAAAACGGTTCCTTTTCTCATTTTCTGCTATGAAAAAGCGCGGTTTATTCTGTCCTTTATTCCGAAACGCCCATTATCTTCGTTCATTCCTTTTCGAAGACTTCCTTCGCCGTTCCGATGAACGCAAGGCAGGCGCGGCTGAGATAGCGGCCCTTCTTATAGCCGATGCTCATCGTGCGCGTGGTATGCGCGCCCGAAAGGCGGTAGTAGACACAGCCCTCGCCCGGCGCGGCGGAGACCAGCACGTCGGTGACGAAGGCGACGCCCATCCCGGCGAGCGCCATATTATAGGAAGAAATGAGCTGATCGAGTTCCAGCCGTTTTTTGGGCGTGAAGCCCGCGTCCTCGCAGAGGATGCCGGCGCGGCGGTACATATCGTTGCCCGGCTTGAGCAGCAGAAAGGGCTCGTTCTCAAAGAGGCGCAGATCGACCGCCGGGCAGCCGCTTTTCAGGTGCTCGCCCGCGCAGACCATCTCGCGCGTCAGAACGTAGTTCTTTCCCCCGAAGTCACGCAGCTTCGCGTTGATCGCAAAACTCTCGGGCACGGCGAGCAGCAGCGACTCCTCGAAAAGCGGATGCGCCGTATAGAGCCGGGCGTCGAAATCGTGCGCGATGAGCAGATCGATCTGATCGGTCAGCAGCAGCTTGCGCAGGTCGGGCGAATTGCTCTCGACAAGATCGACGTCGATGCCGCCGTACTTGCCGAAGAAGCGCTTCATGACGCGCGGCATGATGAAGGAGGCGACGAAATTCTCGCCCGAGACCGTCAGATGCCCGATGCGCAGTTCTGACATATCGGCGATCTCCTCCATGGCGCGCCGTTCGATCGCGCGGATCTCCTCCACGGCGGCGATATAGACCTTCCCCGCCTCGGTGAGCGAGATCGGGCTGATCGAGCGGTCGAAGATCACGATGCCCAGCGACTCCTCGAGCTTCCTGATCGCCGTGGAGAGCGCCGGCTGTGAAACGAAGAGTTTCCTGGCGGCGGCGGAAAAGCTTCTTTCCTTATAGACCTCGTACACATAATCCATTTCGTTCATCGTACATCACTTCCCGTTCTGCAATTTATAGGCGAGCGCCGACCTATCCAAAAATATTATAACTCTTTTTTGCAAAAATGCAATACTTTTGGCGATTTTTTGCGAAACAGTTCCAAAAAGCGCGCGGAACAAAGAGAATTGTTCTTGCAACATCCACAAAATTATGATATAATAGGAAAAAGATCGCCCTGACGGGCGGCGATGCGAGGCGGAAGATGGCGAAACTGTATTTCAAATTCGGCGCGATGGGCTCCTCCAAAACGGCGCAGGCGCTGATGACCAAATTCAATTATGAGGAAAAAGATCAGACGGTCTGGCTCATCAAGCCGGCGACCGACACCCGCGACGACCGGCGCGACGAAAACGGCAGGATCCTCTCGGTCGCGCGTTCGCGCATCGGACTGGAAGCCCCCGCGGAGGCGATCCCGGCGGACGCGGACCTGCTCAAGACCTTTTTGGAGCGCTCCGGCGAACGCAGCTACCGCGACGTGATCATCTGCGACGAATGCCAGTTCCTGACCCCGCGGCAGGTAGACGAGCTCAAGGACCTTGCGGACCTGTACGACGTGCCGGTGCTCTGCTTCGGACTGCGCGCCGACTTCCAGACCCTGCTCTTTCCCGGGAGCAAGCGCCTTTTTGAGATCGCCGACAGCATCTCGGAGATCAAGTCGGTCTGCCGCTGCGGCCGCAAGGCGACGGTCAACGCCCGCTTTGACGACAACGGCAGGATCGTCGTTGAAGGGGAACAGGTCTGCCTGGGCGGCAACGACCGCTACGAGGGGATGTGCTACCGGTGCTATAAGACGTTGATCGAAAAGGAGACCGGAACGTCCGGGTCGCGCGCATGAACGCAAGCCGCGATCTTTATCAAAAACCGCGGCAGTGATCGTAAACCTCAAACCTCAAACCGCGAACATAAACACAAAAAAGGAGAACAAAAATGGATCTTTCTTTCATTCTTTCCAAGTGCGACCACACCCTCCTCGCGCAGACGGCGACCTGGGCGGATATCAAAGCGCTGTGCGACGACGGGATCGCTTTTTCCACCGCGTCGGTCTGCATCCCGCCCTGCTACGTAAAGCAGGCGAAGAAATACGTCGGCGACCGTCTGAAGATCTGCACGGTCATCGGCTTCCCGAACGGCAATTCCACCACCGCCGCCAAGTGCTTTGAAACGCGCCAGGCGGTGCGCGAGGGGGCGGACGAGATCGATATGGTCATCAATATCGGCGCGGTTAGGGAAGGCAGATACGACGCCGTGCTCAAGGAGATCAGATGCGTCAAGAACGCCTGCGCGGGACGGCTGCTGAAGGTCATCATCGAGACCTGTCTGCTCACAGACGACGAAAAGATCGAAATGTGCCGCGTCGTTTCGCAGTCGGGCGCAGAGTATATCAAGACCTCCACCGGCTTCTCCACCGGCGGCGCTACCTTTGAGGACGTGGCGCTCATGCGCAGATACTGCGCGCCCGAGGTCAAGGTCAAAGCGTCGGGCGGCATCTCCTCTCTGGAGGACGCCGAGAAGTATATCGAACTGGGCGCGGACCGTCTCGGCACCAGCCGCATCGTCAAGATCGCGAAAAAGCTGACGGGCGGAGGAAGCGGAACGTAAACATAATCATAACAATAAAACAGAAAGGAACATCTCCATGTCACTCTATCCCACCCCCCATATCAACGCGACGCCCGCGGATTTTGCAAAGACCGTCTTGATGCCGGGAGATCCGCTGCGCGCGAAATTCATCGCTGAAAACTTCCTTACCGACGCGAAGCTCGTCAACAACGTGCGCGGCATCCAGGGCTACACCGGCACGTTCGAGGGCGTGCGCGTCTCGGTCATGGCGAGCGGCATGGGTATGCCCTCGATCGGCATCTATTCCTATGAGCTTTTCAACTTCTTTGACGTACAGAACATCATGCGTATCGGCTCTGCGGGCGCGATGACCGAGAAGATCAGAGTGCGCGACATCGTGATGGGCATGGGCGCCTGCACCAACTCGAACTACGCCCACCAGTACCACCTGCCCGGTACCTTCGCGCCGGTCTGCTCCTACAAGATGCTCGAGACCTGCGTCAATATCGCAAAGGAGCAGGGTCTGCGCTGGCACGTCGGCAACCTGCTGTCCTCCGACACCTTCTATAACGATCCCGCGGGACTGCCCTCGAACGGCGAATTCCTGGCGCAGGGCGCCTGGAGCAAGATGGGCGTGATGGCGGTCGAAATGGAAGCCGCCGCCCTCTATATGAACGCCGCCCGCGCCGGCAAAAACGCGCTTGCGATCTGCACGATTTCCGATCATCTCATCACCGGAGAAACGACCACCGCCGAGGAGCGGCAGAACTCCTTTACCGAAATGATGATCCTGGCGCTCAAGACCGCGAAAGCCCTCGACAAGGAGTAAACAATATGAAAAAAAGAGTTTTCATCATCGTGCTTGATTCCTGCGGATGCGGCGAAGAGCCCGACGCGCGCCTCTTCGGCGACCGCGACTGCAACACGCTGAAGCGCATCTCGTCTTCGCCCCGCTTCCGCTTTGAAAGCATGAAGAAAATGGGCATGGGCAATATCGACGGCGTCGACTATCTGCCCGGCGAAAAGAGACCGCTTGCCGCCGTCTGCCGCCTTCAGGAGAAGAGCATGGGCAAGGACACCACGATCGGACACTGGGAGATCGCCGGCGTCGTCTCGCCCTCCCCACTGCCCACCTACCCGAAGGGCTTTCCGAAGGACGTGCTCGACGAGTTCACGAAAGAGACCGGCAGAGAGGTGCTGTGCAACCTGCCCTATTCGGGCACCGAGGTCATCAAGGTCTACGGCGAGGAGCACGTGAAGACCGGGAAACTCATCGTCTACACCTCCGCAGACAGCGTTTTCCAGATCGCCGCGCACGAGGACGTCGTGCCGCTTGAAACGCTCTACGGTTACTGCCGGACCGCGAGAAAGATCCTGCGCGGCAAGCACGCCGTCGGCAGAGTCATCGCCCGCCCTTTTGTCGGCGACGCGAAGACCGGCTTCACCCGCACCGCCAACCGCCACGATTTCTCGCTCGAGCCGCCGAAGGAAACGCTGCTCGACGCCTTGAAAAAAGAGGGCAAAACGGTCTACGCCGTCGGGAAGATCAACGACATCTTCGCCGGCTGCGGCGTGACCGAAAAGGTCTATACCCACGGCAATACCGAGGGACTGAAGATCAGTCTCGAGGCGCTGGACAAGGATTTCGAGGGACTTTGCTTCATCAACCTCGTCGATATGGATATGCTCTACGGGCACCGCCAGGATATCGACGGCTACGCCGGCGCGTTCGCCGAATTTGATACGTGGCTCCCCTCCTTCACCGAAAGAATGCGCGAGGACGATCTGCTCTTCATCACCGCCGACCACGGCTGCGACCCGGGCGACGACCACACCGATCACACGCGCGAATACGTGCCGCTGCTCGTTTACGGCAAGAATATCAAGCCCGTCAATCTCGGCACGCGTCACGGCTTCGCGGATATCGCCGCGACCGCGGCGCAGTACCTCGGAAGCGCCTACCGCGGCGACGGAAAGAGTTTCCTTGACGACGTGCTCAAGCCCACGAAAGAGGAAAGAGAACTGGTGAAAGCCGCCGTCGAGGGAATGGGCTTCGCCTACGCGCCCTATTCGGGCTTCACCGTCGGCGCGGCGCTGCGCACGGCGGACGGAAAGATCTACAGCGGATGCAATATCGAGAACGCCGCCTATTCGCCCTGCAACTGCGCCGAGCGCACCGCCCTCTTCAAGGCGGTCTCGGAGGGTCGCCGCTCCTTTACGGCGATCGCCGTCTGCGGCGGCAGAGGCGGACGGTTGAAGGGCGTCTGCCCGCCCTGCGGCGTCTGCCGTCAGGCGCTGCGCGAATTCTGCCCGACCGATCTGCCCGTACTGCTCATCAAGAGCAAAACGACCTTTGTAAGGACGACGCTCGGAGAACTGCTGCCCGTCTCCTTCTCTCCCGCAGATTTAGACAAGTGAGGTATACCCTATGAGAATGTACGATATCATCCGCAAAAAACGCGATAAAGAGGAACTGACCGACGAGGAGATCGCCTTCTTCATCAAGGGCTATACCGACGGCGATATCCCCGATTATCAGGCGTCCGCCCTCTGCATGGCGATCGTCCTGAACGGTATGAGTGACCGTGAAACGGCGGTGCTGACCGACTGCATGGCGCGCTCGGGCGATATGCTCGACCTCTCGCGCTACGGCGACAAAACCGTCGACAAGCACTCGACCGGCGGGGTGGGCGACAAGACCTCGCTGATCGTCGGTCCGATCGCCGCCGCGCTCGGCGCGACGGTGGCGAAGATGTCGGGCAGGGCGCTCGGGCACACCGGCGGCACGCTCGACAAACTCGAAGCCATTCCCGGCTACGTGACGGGACTGACCGACGAGGAATTCTTCTCCGTCGTCGACAGAGCCGGCATGGCGATCATCGGACAGACCGGAAACCTTACGCCCGCCGACAAGAAGCTCTACGCCCTGCGCGACGTGACGGCGACCGTCGATTCGATCCCGCTCATCGTCTCGAGCATCATGTCCAAAAAACTCGCCGCCGGCTCGAAGAATATCGTCTTGGACGTCAAGTGCGGCAGCGGCGCCTTTATGAAGACCCTCGAGGACGCCGAGAAGCTCGCGCGCAGCATGGTCGAGATCGGACGGCGCTGCGGCAGGAACATGACCGCCCTGATCACCGATATGGATAAGCCGCTCGGCAAAGCCGTCGGCAACGCCCTCGAGGTCAAGGAGGCGATCGAGGTCCTGCGCGGCAACGAGAAGGGCGACCTGTACGAGGTCTGCGTGGCGCTGGCGAGCGAAATGATCGCGCTGGTGAAGGGCATTCCCGCAAAGGACGCCGAAAAACAGGTGATCGGCGCGATCGAAGACGGCTCCGCCTATAAAAAGATGATCGAATGGGTGAAAACGCAGGGCGGCGACCCCCGCTATATCGAGGATCCCTCGCTCTTCCCCGCCCCGAAATACGCAAAGCGGGTCTGTTCTCCCCGCGACGGCTACATCGGACGTATGGACGCCGAAAAGGTCGGCACGACCGAGGTGCTTCTCGGCGCCGGACGCATCACCAAGACCGACGAGATCGATCATACCGCCGGTCTGCACATCGAGAAGAAGACCGGCGACTATGTGAAAAAGGGCGACCTGCTCTGCACGCTCTACACCGGAAACGAGGCGCGCTTCGCCGAAGCCGAAAAGCGCTATCTCTCGGGGATCGTCTTCTCCGAAACCGCCCCCGCGCCCGTCCCGCTCGTCTATAAGATCGTGCGCTGAGCGCCCGAGCGCAATAATATCCTCGCGGCGCCGCGCAAAAAATCTGCGCGGCGCCGTTTTTTTGAAGGTCCGCCCGTAACCGACGCCATTTTTTCCGAACATTACGGTTGAAGCGCTTCAACAACATACGAAAGGAACAGCAGAATGGACGACGACAAGATCCTCGACCTGTATTTTGCGCGAAACGAAGAGGCGATCGCCGAAACGGCGAAAAAATACGGCGCCGTGCTGACGCGTCTGACCCGCTCGATCACCGGAAACGACGAGGACGCCGAGGAATGCGTGAACGACGCCTATCTCGCGGCGTGGAAGAGCATCCCGCCCGAGCGTCCCGCGTATTTCTGCGCCTGGCTGTGCAGCGTCGCCCGCACGCTCTGCGCCAAGATCTTTGAAAAGAAGCGCGCCGGAAAACGCTCCGCGCTCATCGTGGAACTGACGGAGGAGCTGACAGACTGTCTTCCTTCCCCCGGAAGCGTCGAGGACGCCGTGGAAGCAAAGGAACTGTCAAAGGCGCTCGACGCCTTCCTGCGCGGTCTTGACGAGCGTGCGCAGATCGTCTTTATGAAACGCTATTACTGGTCGGCGCCGATCGGAGAGATCGCGGCGCAGACGGGATTGTCCGAAGGCGCCGTCAAACAACTGCTCTTCCGCACGCGTACAAAGCTGAGAAAAACGCTTCAAAAGGAGAATTTGTTATGAAGGAACAGGATCTTTATGACGCGCTGGGGGACGTCGGCGGCGATCTGATCGATAAAAGCGCGCCCGACAAACCGTTCGCGGGCAAACAAGGGCGCGCAAAGACGCGGCGCTTCTTCGTCGTCGCAGCGGCGGCGGCTGCCGTCGCGGCGGCGGTGCTGATCCCGCTCGCTGTGATAACTGCGAAAAAGCCCGCCGGCCCCGAACCGGCGGTCAACACGGACGCCGGAGAAACAACGCGCGCAAGCGTCTCTGTCTCTCCGACCGAAACGCCGGAAGCGCCGACTCCGACGACCGGCGAGCCGACTCCGACGACCGGCGAGCCGACCCCGACGACCGGCGAGCCGACTCCGACGACCGGAGAGCCGACCCCGACGACCGGAGAGCCGACCCCGACGACCGGCGAGCCGACCCCGACGACCGGCGAGCCGACCCCGACGCATGGCGATCGGGTAAAGACGGTCTGGATGACAGGCGCGCTTGCCGCGAGCGGTCTTGCGGATGACAGCATCCACAGCGACGGCGACCCGATGTTCGACAAGGACGACCCGCTGATCTACCGAAAAAACGGATACCCTACGTATCACGGCATTCAAACGACGTATCCGCTCTATAAAGCGCTTCACGACAAAAACAACGCCGACGCGGTCTTTTGTGTGCTCACGATCATCGGTCGCAGTACCTCAAATGCTGCCGAAGAAGATCTTGCGGTTTTCAGGTCGCTCGGCGTTCACGCAGAGATCAGAAACGGCATGCTCTTCCTGCTTCCGACGAAGGAAGAATACCTGAATATGGATCTGACCGGGGAGCAGAAAGAAAAATACGCGTTCTCGCTGGCTGCAAAAAGGTGTTATGAAAACGACGTGCTGACCGCCGTCGTGCCCGCGGATCTTCCCGTTAACGCTCCGCCGTATTCCAAACTGATTTTCAACGGCAAAAAAGCAGCCGATGCGCTTGAGATCGCGCAGGAACTGCAGCGCCTTTTCGATATCGATTACAATAACGGTTACGATTACCTCGTCCTGACGCTCTGGTTTCCCGCCGCGCTCGACCGGGACCCGCACTATCAGGAGATCGTCAGCGAAAGGAAGAATCTGAAGACTCTTGAAGAAGTGCATCTCTGGCGCGAAAAACTGAACGCCTATTCCAAGGAATATCACCGTAATCTGGTCATCGAAAATATCCGCGAACTGGATTTTCTTCCGGCGACGGAGATCGTTCCGGTGGAGTATTCGCCCGTCGTACAGGTGACCGTGCCGATCAGGGATATGAGCGTTTCGCTTCTGGTCGAACTGATCGGAAAAGACGCCGTCGCCAAGGTGAACGTGGGATTCCCGATGAACGTCATTTCCGAATGAAACAACCCTTATAAGAGGTCCGTTTTGCCGCGCGCGTCTGCGCGGACAAAACGGACTTCTTTTTATCAGAGCCCTTTAGAGGGCGCGCCGCTCTTTAAGAAGAATATAAGCGAAAGCGGCGCTCCGCCCGCGGGCGCCGGCTTTGGCGGTTTTTGCGGGATCCTGTACGTTTACGGCGTTTTTTCATTTTTATATCCCGCGCGCCGCTACATTTTTATATCCCGCGCGCCGCTATACAGTCTTGACAAAAAGACGGGAAAATTGTATAATAGAGCATCATTTCATCACATTACCGGAGGTCGGCATGAACGCGCTGCGCTTGTTTGATAATTCGGCTTTAACCGATTTTTTTGATAAATCGGAGAGCATTTTCACGGTCATTGTAAAATACATCGTCTTGGCGATCGAGCTGATCGGCGTCTGTATCGTCGTTTTTGCGGTCGTGCGCGCCGTCGTGGGCATTTTCAAGAAGGACGCCTTCCTGCGCATCAACCTCGCGGAGGGGCTGGCGCTGGCGCTCGAATTCAAGATGGGCGGAGAACTGCTGCGCACCGTCATCGCGCGCGAGTGGAGCGAGCTTCTGATCTTAGGCGGGGTCATTCTTCTGCGCGCCGCCATGGCGTTCCTCATCCAGTGGGAGATCCGCATCGAGAAAAAGAACGGTCTGACCATACGCGGCATGAACCGCGCCCCCGACGAAAACCCCGAGGGCGAGGAGCCGCTCATCAAAAAGCCCGGCTTCCTAAAAGGCAGACCGAAGAATGAGGCGCCCGACGCCGGAAAACGCGGCGGGAACAGCGAAGAAACCGAGGACTGAAGAATGAACGAGAAAGAGATCGGCGAACTGCGGCGCTCCTTCCGCCGCGATAAAACGACGGCGACGAAGGTCGTCGGCTGCTTCGTCAACACTTCTGGCAACGTGATCAGCACTTTCGAGCGCTCCTTCGGGCTCTGCCCCGAGGAGGAAGAGGAGAAGTATCTGGCGCTCTTCCGCCGCGCCTTTTCGGGCGCGCCGGGCAAGACCCTCATCGACCTGTCCTTCTCAAGCGAAAAGGTCGAAAAGGGCGAGGAATACGCGCTGACGAAAAAACTGCTCGACAGCGCGCTCGGGGATAAGGAAGCGCTGAACGCCTTCTTCCGGAAGATCGCCGGCAGCGTCAAAAGCGAGGAAAACTACGTGCTGCTCCTGACGCACAGCGCCTGCGACGTCCCCTACCGGCAGAACGACGGCGAGAAGAGCGAACTGCGCTTCGACGTCTTCTCCTTTATCACCTGCCTCTGCTGCCCGATGAAGACCGGGAAAGCGCGCCTCATCTACGACCCGACCGAAAAAGCGCTCGTCAACGTCCCGGGCGAAAGCACCCTCTGCGCGCCTCTGCGCGCCTTCACCTTCCCGGCGTTCGACAACCGCTGCGCCAATCTCTACGGCGCCCTGTACTATACCGCCGACGCCGAGGACAGCGGCGACGATTTCGCCGAAGCCGTTTTCGGAAAGACCGAATTGCCCCTCCCCGCCGCCGAGCAGGGGCGCTCCTTCAAGACCGTTTTAGCCGAATCGCTCAAGGAAGAATGCTCCTTTGAGGTCGTCAAGAACCTGCATCTGGCGATCAGCGGTCAGGTCGAGGAGCACAAGGAGCAAAAGGATCCCGAGCCGCTGCTGCTCGACCGCGCCTCGGTCGGGGATCTGCTGTCCGACTGCGGCGTAGGGGAAGAAAAATGCGCGGCATTTCGCGAAGAATACGCAAAGGCCTTCGGCGCGGCGACCGAACTGCCCCCGAAGAACGTCGACCCCGTCGGTAAATTCGAAGTGCGCACCCCCGAGATCGTCATCAAGGTCTCAAAAGGCAGCGAGCATCTGATCGAGAAACGCGAGATCGACGGCAAGCCCCGCCTCGTCATCGACGCCGGAAACGGCGTGACGGTCAACGGGCTGGCGGTGACGTGACCGCCTGCGGACGTGACGTCGGAAACGGGTTTACCGGGCTTCGGTTTCCGCCGCCCGGCGGCGCGCCGCTTTTTGCCTTCTTAATAAAATATGTAAAAAACCGTCAAACGGAGTTCGTCTGACGGTTTTTTTATTACGGGCGTACTGCAAATCGCGAAAAGCGCTTTTCCGCGATCCGCCTTCAGAATTCCGCCTGCCCCGCGGTGCGCGGGAAGGACTCGACGTCGCGGATGTTGGTCATACCGGTGACGTACATGATGAGGCGCTCGAAGCCCAGTCCGAAGCCGGCGTGCTTGGTACCGCCGTAACGACGCAGGTCGGTATAGAAGGTATAGTCCTCTTCACGCAGACCGAATTTTTCGATCTGCTCGTGAAGCATCTCCATGTTCTCTTCCCTCTGACTGCCGCCGATGAGCTCGCCTACTCCCGGAACGAGCAGGTCCGCCGCCGCGACGGTCTTTCCGTCGGGGTTGACCTTCATATAGAACGCCTTGATGTCGCGCGGCCAGTCGGTGACGAATACCGGCACGCCGAAGTGCTTCTCGGTGAGATAGCGCTCATGCTCGGTCTGCAGATCGCAGCCCCAGTCGACCGGATAATCGAATTTCTCGCCGCAGTTTTTCAGGATTTCGATCGCGTCGGTATAACTCACGCGCGCGAATTTGCTTGTCGCGACGTGACGGAGGCGCGCGAGCAGTTCCTTGTCGATGAACTTGTTGAAGAACTCCAGTTCATCCTTACACTTGACGAGCAGATCGTTGATCACGCTCTTGAGCATATCCTCGGCGAGGTCCATATCGTCCGACAGGTCTGCGAAGGCGATCTCGGGCTCGACCATCCAGAATTCCGCCGCGTGGCGCGGGGTGTTCGAGTTCTCGGCGCGGAAGGTCGGACCGAAGGTGTAGACTTTCGCGTACGCCATCGCGTAGGTCTCGACGTTCAGCTGCCCCGAAACGGTGAGGTTGGTCTGCTTGCCGAAGAAATCCTTGGACCAGTCGACTTCTCCGTCCTCGGTCAGCGGCGGGTTTTTCGGGTCAAGCGTCGTGACGCGGAACATTTCGCCCGCGCCCTCGCAGTCGGAGCCGGTGATCAGCGGGGTGTGCACGTAGACGAAGCCCCGTTCGTTGAAGAATTTGTGCAGGGCGAACGCCGCCTCGCTGCGCACGCGGAAGACCGCGTTGAAGGTGTTGGAGCGGGGGCGCAGATGCGCGATGCTGCGGAGAAACTCAAAGGAGTGACGCTTGTTCTGAAGCGGATAGTCGGGCGTCGACGGTCCCTCGACCGCGATCTCCTCCGCCTTCAGTTCAAAGGGCTGCTGCGCGCCGGGCGTCAGCACAAGAATGCCGGCGGCCGTGAAAGAAGCGCCGATATTCTGGGAAGTGATCTCCTTATAGTTGTTCAGCGCCTGCGCCTCCAACACCACCTGGAGATTTTTGAAGCAGGAACCGTCGTTCAGTTCAAGAAAGCCGAAAGCGTTGCTCGCGCGCAGATTGCGGCACCACCCCGCCACGGTGATCTTTTTCCCGCCGAACGCTTCGGGGGAGACGTAAAGTTCCTTGATCGTCGTTCTTTTCATTCACGTATACCATCCTTTCTTCAGTCGTTCCATGAGAATTCCGATCACGCGGCTTTTTTTGCCCGGTATCTGCGAAAAACAGCCGCGATACGCTATTATACTCCCAAAAAAAGAAAAATGCAAGGGATTTTTTTGATCTTTTACGTTTCATTTTTGATCTTTTGCGTTTCTTTTTTGATCTTTTGCGTTTCTTTTTTGATCTTTTGCGTTTCATCCGCGCACGAAGCGCGCATTTTTAGGCGGCACCCTTCGCGCGCAAATCGCGCAGTGAAATCGCCTGCGGGAACCCCCGTCAGGCGGTGAAATCGCTACGCGGTGAAATCGAACACTTCGTGTTCGGTGAAATCCGCCTCGACGGCGGGCTGAGAAGAAACGGGCGCGAAGCGCAAAGGAAGGCGCGCAGAGCGCCTCTTTAGGCG
>JAFTCT010000074.1 GCA_017454525.1 Clostridia bacterium | reverse complement strand
CTGTACGCTCGCCTTCGGCGCGGCGGGGTGAGGGCTGTTTAAAATGGGGGGGGGTGTTTCTTTGGGCGAAAAAACGCCAAATGAAACACCCCCTTGTATTTTGCCGGTCTTCAAAGGGCGAAGATCAGCGCGATGAGCTGATAGATCCAGTTGGCGGCGATCCCCGCGAGGAGTCCGCCGACCGTGTGGCTGACGATTGCTTTGCCGGCGAGATCCTTGCAGCCCAGACTGTCCATCATCGAGACGTGCGTCGAGAGGTAGCCGCTCCAGCACATACACATGGCGGTGAAGACCGCGACGTCGTGCGCGTTCGCCAGTCCCTCTCTGATGAGATTGGGGACGATGCCCATTGCCGCGCCGGCGGAACCCAGCGCCGTGATCGGCACCGAAACGCCGCCCGCGGAAGCGAAGCCGAACAGCGGCTTCAGTATGAAATCGATCTTTTCCGCAAGCGCGGGAAGAAGTCCGATCCCCTGATACGCCGCGCCCGTGTACGTGCCGTCGGCGCCGGCGCCGTTCGTCAACATCATGACGAGCGTGCAGATGACCACGACGCCCGGAATGATGCCGAGCCCGAGCGTGACGCCCGATTTTCCACCCTTCAGAAGCGCGTTCATGACGCGCACGCCGATGCTCTTCTTTTCGGGCGCTTTGCTTTCCTGCGCGCCGCCGTCGGGGGCGTCTGATGCCAAAGCGTCCTTGCCGTACGCTTTTTTGGTGAAGTGGAGCATCATCCTCGTGGAGACGATGCTGCCGATGATCGCGGCGAAATTGCCGACCAGCACCGCCGGGACCAGACTGCACCCCGCCGTGCGCTCCTGTCCGAGCATAAAGGTCGTGACGATCAGCCCCATGCCGAACGCCGTGCCGATATTCGTCAGCGCCGGGAGCTGATAGCGCTTGAAGTGTCTCTTGAACCCGGCGTCGTTTGCGAGCGACAGGATCGCGGGATTGTCGGAAAAATAAGTGGTGACGACGCCGAGCGCCGCGGCGCCCGGAAGGCCGTATACCGGCTTCATCAGGGGCGACAGGATCTTATTGAGAAGATCGACGACGCCGAATTCGGTGAACAGCGCCGTCAGCGCGCCCATCAGTACCGCGATCGCCATGATGTAAAGACAGGTGTTGACGAGAATGTCGAACGCCGTGTTCATCAGCGTTGAGAACATATTCGACAGCCCCATCGGTATGGCGAACAGTACGAACACGCCGACCGTGACGCCGAGACAGACGAGTGCCGGGACCCATTTCGGAATGCGTATTCTGCGGGGGATCTCCTTCACAGCAGTCCGGTTCATTTAGCAAAATCTCCTTCGGATCAGTAGAGCTTTGAACCCGCCGGGATGTGCGGATCGACCTGCAGGAGCGTCAATTTCTCCTCCTCGCCGACCTTATGGATCGCCGAGAGCAGCATTCCGCAGGACTCGACGCCCATCATGGCGCGGGGCGGCAGGTTCCGATCAGTTTTTTATGCGTACTGATACTTCTCTTTGTATTTCTTTAAGAACCGGAACGTCATAAACGTTGCAAGCAGTTCAGAGAAGACGACGGAATACCAAACGCCGTAGAACGCCGCTTCATAGCTTGAGCCGAACACATAGAAGAAAATGATCGGCACGACGATAACGGTCGCCAGGTTGAATACCAGCGTTCTTACGATCGAAATGATGCCTGATACCTTCCCGTTGTTGAACGCGGTAAAGAGCCCGGAGCCGAAGGTCGGGATCCCTTTGAACAGGAAGGACAGCGTGAAGATCGAGAGACCGTCGACCGTGATCATCATAAGATCCGCGTCTCCGTGGGAGAACGCGCTTGCCAGCGGGGTCGCCAGAGCTTCGATCAGGACGGTAGCGACGGCGCTGAAAACGAACACGATCGTTATGCTCTTCGTGTACAGATTTTTCAGGTTGTCCTTATTGCCTGCCCCGTAATTATAGGAGATCAACGGGGAAACGCCGAGCACGAAACCGGAAGCGATGGCGGTGAAGATCGAGTTGACGTATCCCACCGTGCCGTAGGCGGCAACGCCCATATCGCCGATCATATAGAGGAACAGGCTGTTGTAAACCATATTGATGATGGAACCGGAAATATTGGTAAAGAATTCGGACGATCCGTTACCGCAGGCTTTAGCGAGCGATTTGCCGTCAGTCTCCGGCTTGCCGAGGCGAAGGAGGCTCCTGTTTTTGCAGAAGAAATAGATCAGCGGGATGACGCCGCCGACGAAAAGACCCGCCACCGTCGCGATTGCGGCTCCCTGAATCGCCTTGATGGGATCTCCGTTCGATAGAACACCGACGAGGACCGCGTCGCCAACGACATTCGTTACACCTGCGAGAACCGTGAAAAGAAGTCCGAGACCGGGCTTTTTCGCGGTTGCAAGAAAACTTTGGAAATAGAACTGGAGCATGAAAAGCGCTATCGCCGGGATTATGATCCTGCTGTATGCGACGCAGAACGGCATCATCGTTTCCGTCACGCCAAGCAAATCCAAGAGCGGTTCCAGGGCGAATGTCAGAACGATGGATGAAACAACGCCGATACCGATCAGAACGTATGCGAAGAATGAAAAGAGGCCGTTCGCCCGCTTCGTATCACCCTCTCCTAAAATCTTTCCGACCAGAGCGCTGCCGCCGGTACCGAACATAAAACCGATGGCGGCGATGATCATGAAAATAGGCGAAACCTGATTGATCGCAGCGAATGCCGTCGTTCCGCCGAAGTTAGAAACGAAAATTCCGTCGACGATCGTGTAGAGCGACGCAAGAAGCACCGCCAGGATCGTCGGAAGAACGTACCTGAATAGTTTTCCGGTTGAAAAGTTTTGCGTTAATGCGTTTGTTTTTTCGTCCATAATAAACTCCTCGTATAAAAATTGTTTATATAGATTCGTCTTTAACAGCGTTTTCAATACAGTTTTGCGCCGGCGGGGATGTGCGGATCGACCTGCAACAGGTGGAGCTTTTCTTCGTCGCCTTCTTTATGGACGGCGGAGAGGAGCATACCGCAACTCTCTATACCCATCATGGCGCGGGGCGGCAGGTTCACGATCGCGATGCAGGTCTTGCCGACAAGCTGTTCGGGCTCGTAGAAGGCGTGGATGCCGGAGAGGATGGTGCGGGGCGTGCCGGTGCCGTCGTCAAGCGTGAATTTCAAGAGCTTCTTCGATTTCGGCACGGCTTCGCATTCCAGCACCTTGACGGCGCGGAAATCACTCTTGCTGAAGGTGTCAAAGTCGACCTGATCTTTGAAGAGCGGCTCGATCACGACGCCCGTGAAGTCGATCTTCTCTTCAGCGGGAGCGGTCTTTTCCGCTTCCTGCGCCGCTTCGCACGCCTCCTTGGAGGGGCAGGTAAAGCAGGCGCATCCGGATTTGTCGGGCGCGGGCGTTTCCCCGTTTTCGGCGTGCGCCGCCTGACGGGCGTTGTTCTGTTCGTTCTTCGCCGCCCCCTGGCTCTTCATCGTGGGGAAGAGCAGGACGTCGCGGATCGCCGCCGAGTCGGTCAGCAGCATACACATCCGGTCGATGCCGTAGCCGATGCCGCCGGTGGGGGGCATACCGATCTCCAGCGCGTGAAGGAAGTCCTCGTCGGTGTGGTTGGCTTCCTCGTCGCCCGCCGCCGCCAGCTTGTCCTGTTCGGCGAAGCGCGCGCGCTGATCGATCGGGTCGTTGAGCTCGGAATAGGCGTTCGCCATTTCCCAGCCGTTCATGAAGAATTCAAAGCGTTCGACGTAGTCGGGATCCTCCGGCTTGCGCTTGGTCAGCGGCGAGATCTCGACCGGGTGATCCATGACGAAGGTCGGCTGCAGCAGCTTGTCCTCGACGAACTCCTCGAAGAAGAGGTTGAGGATATCGCCCTTTCTGTGACGCTCCTCATAGGCGACGCCGTGGGCTTTCGCCGCCGCGCGCGCCTCCTCGAGCGTTTTGATCTCTTTGAAATCGACGCCCGCGTATTTCTTCACCGCGTCGACCATCGTGATGCGCTCGAAGGGCTTTTCAAGGTCCATTTCGACGCCGTTATAGACGATCTTCGCGCTGCCCAGCACTTCCTTTGCCACGTGGCGGTAGAGATCCTCCGTGAGGTCCATCATGCCGTGGTAATCGGTGTACGCCTGGTACAATTCCATTAAAGTGAATTCGGGGTTGTGACGGGTGTCCAGCCCCTCGTTGCGGAAGACTCTGCCGATCTCGTAGACCTTTTCCAGTCCGCCGACGATCAGCCGCTTGAGATAGAGCTCGAGCGAGATGCGCAGGCGCAGATCCTCGTCGAGCGCGTTGAAGTGCGTTTCAAAGGGACGCGCCGCCGCGCCGCCGGCGTTGGAGACCAGCATCGGCGTTTCGACCTCTAAAAAGCCCTTTTCGTCGAGGTAACGGCGAATGGCGCTGATGATCTTCGAGCGCTTGATCATCGTATCCTTTGTGTCGGCGTTCATGATGAGGTCGACGTAGCGCTGACGGTAGCGCAGATCGGTATTGGTCAGCCCGTGGAATTTCTCGGGCAGAGGGTAGAGACTCTTGGAAAGAAGGGTGAGCGCGGTCGCGTGGATCGAGGGCTCGCCTGTCTTTGTGACGAACGGCGTGCCTTCGATGCCGACGATATCGCCGATATCGAGCTTCTTGAACTCGGCGTAGGCGTCCTCGCCGATGCTGTCGCGTGCGACGTACGCCTGCACGGTGCCCTTCAGGTCCTGCACGTGGCAGAAGGACGCCTTGCCCATGATCCTTTTGGACATCAGTCTGCCTGCGAGCGAAACGGTTTTGCCCTCCAGGGTCTTGAAGACGCCGTTCTCTCTGTCGCAGTCTCCGAGCACGTCGGAGGAGTGATGCGTTACGTTATATCTTGTGACGGTAAAAGGGTTTCTGCCCGCTTCGACCAGCGCCGACAGCTTGTCGCGGCGGATCTGCAGGACCTCGGACAGTTCCTTTTCTTCATTTGTGCGGATATCTGCCATAACGGTGCCTTTCTTTGCCTCAGGTGCGGCTGATTTCTAAAATCTTCAGTTCAATGACGCCCGCGGGGGTCTCGACCTTGACCTCGCTGCCGACTTTCTCGCCGATGATCGCTTTGCCGATCGGCGACTGGTCGGAGATCCTGCCCAGAGACGCGTTCGCTTCGGTCGAACCGACGATGTGGTATTCGATCTCTTTGTTTCTGGTGATATTGAGGATCCTGACGGTCGAGCCGACGTTGACCCGGTCGGTCGCGCCGCTCTCGTCGATCAGTTCGGCGGATTTGAGCATTTCCTCAAGTTCGACGATCCTCGATTCGACCTTGCCCTGCTCCTCGCGCGCCTCGTCGTATTCGCTGTTCTCGGAGAGGTCGCCGAAGCCCTTGGCGACCTTGATCGCTTCCTTGACTTCCTGGCGTTTGCTGGTGCGCAGATAGTCGAGTTCCGCCATGAGGTTGACCAGACCCTCTAACGTGACCTTGATGCCGGTGCCGGCGGACGTGACGTCCTTGCCGGGAATGTTCCCGCTGATCAGTTCCTCGAGCACGGCGATGCGCGCAGCCGCCTTCTCGTATTCCTCTCTGGCGTCCTTCTGCTCGGCGTCGCTCAGATGCTTCGATACTTCGAGCGCTTCCTCAAGTTCGGCTTTCTTGACGGTCTGCAGGTATTCAAGTTCGCGGCGGAGTTTCACTTCGCCGTCTTTGCTGATCTGAATGTTTGCCATGGGTGTTCTCCTTTATATTTGAATTGGTAACGGTTATAGATCAAGTCCTGCCCTTCGGATCATTCGTTTCCGGTTTCCGCGAGCGCCGCGGCGTAGCAGGGGTCTTCCTCAGGCGATATGAGGTACCGGTTGGCGGTGCATTCCGCCTCGGCGTCGGGCGTCACGCCCTTGCCGGTGAGGTCTTCGTCCGGGAAGGGGCGGCAGTAGGCGGTCGTGAAGATGAGGACCGTGCCGTCCTTGAGGGTGTACTGCGAGCGGAGAAAGACCTTGCCCGCCGTTTGTTTGCCGATCACCTTCGCGCCCGCGTGGGTGCGCAGGACCGAGGCGAGGATCTCCGCCTCGTGCGCCGTCGCGCCGTCGGTCAGAATGGCGATCTTCACGCCGGTCAGATCCTTTTCGTCGGAGCAGACGTAGCGCCGGACGTTCTCCTTCGCGTCCTTCGTGAAGAAGATCTCGCGCGGCTTGCCGTCTTTGTCCTCGTCGGACAGAAGACGGTCCGAGAGTTTGTGCAGCGCCGTGAGACTGCCGCCGGAATTGCCGCGCAGGTCGATGATCAGGCGCTGCATTCCCTGTTTTCGGAAATCGGTCAGCGCCTCCTCGAATTCCTCGGGCGTGCCCGAGGCAAGGGAGAGAAGTTCGACGTATCCGCAGGCGTGTTCTCCGTCATAGCGCGCGTGGACCGTCGAGTAGGTCACTTTCCTGCGCGTGACGGCGATATTGCGCGTTTCCTCTCCGCGCTTCACCGTCAGGGTCACGGTGGAATTCTCTTTTCCGCGGATGAGCGCCAGTCCCGCGTCATAGCCGGCGTCGGCAAGCGCGCTGCCGTCGACGGCAATCAGTTCGTCGCCTCTCTCGACGCCCGCCTCCTTCGCGGGTCCCTTTTCCTCCACCCACGTGATGATCGCGCGGTCGTCCGCCGTGCGGCTGACCGTCACGCCGATCCCCGCGGCGCTTCCCTGGGATTTCGTCAGTTCGGCGTACTCCCCGGCCGAATAGATCCGCGCGTTCCCGTCGCCGCAGGACGCGGCGAAGGCGGCGAGGACCGCCTTTTCGATGTTTTCGTCGTCCGCGTCTCCCGGATAGACGTCGATGAAGCGCTGATAGATCTCGTTAAACTTGTCGGCGGGATCCTTGAATTTCGTTTTGTCTTCCGCCGGCGCGAGCTCCTCCGACAGTTCAGCCAGGCGCCGTTCGTACGCCTGCTTGGTCTCGAGGAACATATAGCGGTAACAGTATAAAAGCGTGAGCAGAGCGGTCAGCAAAACGGCGCAGAGCGTGGTGAGAAGATAGGGCGCGACCTTTTTCTTCGGTTTTCCCGGCGCCGGCGCGGCTTCTTCTCCTGCCGCCGGCGCGTTTCCGGCGTCCGGCGTGCCGCCGTTTTCCGCGGGTTCTTCCCGATCGATCTTTTCGTTTTGTTCGGTCATAGCGTATTACCTTGCGGAGTTGTTTTTGGATGCGAGATATTTTTTGACCATCAGCGCCACCTTGAAGGTGATCGCGTGCTCGAATTCCCGCAGATCCAGTCCCGTCAGTTTCCGGATCTTTTCGAGGCGGTAAACGAGGGTGTTGCGGTGTACGAAGAGTTTTCTGGACGTCTCGGAGACGTTCAGATTGTTTTCGAAGAAGCACTGGATGGTCGCCAGCGTCTCCTTGTCGAGACTTTCGAGAGAGCCTTTCTTGAAGACTTCCTGCAGGAACATTTCGCACAGGGTCGTGGGCAGCTGATAGATCAGCCGACCGATGCCCAGCGTTTCGTAGCTGTTGACCGCCTTCTCGTTATCGAAGATCTTGCCGACCTCGAGCGCGACCTGCGCTTCCTTGTAGGAGCGGGCGAGATCCTTGATGTTTTCGACCGACGTGCCGATGCCGACGCTGACCTGCATATAGAATTCCGACGCCAGCGTATCGACCAGCCCCATGGCGAAGCGTTCAAGCTCCTTCGTATCCTCGTTTTGCGTGATCTCATGCACTAAGACGATGTCGTTCTCGCCGATGCTGATCACGTTGTCCTTCGATTTGTCGGGGAACTGCGACAGCACCATGTCGAAGGGGATCGCGTCGCCCTTGTTCTGGAACTTGATCAGATAGACTACGCGCGACACCTCGGTGTTCAGATGCAGTTCCTTGCTCTTGATGTAGATATCGCTGGGCAGGATATTGTCCAGAATGATATTCTTGATGAGCGAGTTCTTGTCGTATTTCTCGTCGTAGAAGCTCTTGAGATTGCCCAAAGACACGGCGATCACGGCGGAGAGCTTTTCCGCCATCTTGTCTTCGCCCTCGACGAACACCGCGTATTCGACGCGCGAGCCGCTGCCGATCGGACGGTAGGTGTATCCGCCCGACACGACGCCCTCGGAGGCGTAGGCGATCTCCTCGCGCAGCGTTGCGCGCACTTCTCCGATCTTTACAAGTTCGCTGCACGCGACGACCACTCCGTTATCGTCGATCACGCCGATGATGCGGTTGACGGCGTCCTTCATCTGATATATCAGTCCTTGAAAAAGTCTGTTTGACATGGCTGTTGTCCTCGTCTTTCCCGGATTTTTCGTGGTTTTCTCCGGCGCGTTTCTCGGTTGTGTGCAATTTGTACAATCCGACGCTCACCGGTTCGTTGTGGATTTCCCCCATATTTTACAACTATTTTTGTGATTTTTCAATAGGGAATTCACACTTTTTAATAAAAAATTCAAATTTTTTTGTTCTATTTGACGATGAACGGTGAACCGGTTCGCCGTTTTTCAAGAAATAATACGGAAATATTGCATAAACCGCCTAATACCCGTAATGATAGGCGATCTGCGAAAGCACGCAGAGCGGCGCCGTTTCGCACCGCAGGATCCGCCCGCCGAGCGTCACCGGAAGGAATCCGGCGTCCTTTGCCGCCGCCGCTTCCTCGGGCGAAAAACCGCCCTCCGCGCCGACCATAAAGACGATCCCGTCCGGGGCGGGCGCGCGTTCAAGCGCCTGCCGCAGGGTCGTTTGCTCCTCTTTTTCATAGCAGATCAGCTTGAGCGCGCTTCTGTCCTTATAGCGGTCGAGCGCCTCCCTGAAGGTCACGGGCGCGTCTGCGCGGGGGATCATGCCGCGCCCGCACTGCTGCGCCGCGCTCTTTGCGATCTTCTGATAGCGCTCGCCCTTCTTTGCCGCCGTTTTTTCATCACAGCGCACGACGGTGTAGCGCGAGGTGAAGAAGACGATCTCTCCGGCGCCCAGTTCGACCGCTTTTTCAACGATCAGCTCGGGCTTGTCGCCCTTCGGCAGACCCATGAGCAGCGTGACGGGGAAGGGCGGTTCCGAGGCGCCGTCCCGCACCTCTCGGATGCTTAGCAGCACGCCGTCCCCGTCGGCGCGCACGACCGTGCAGAGGTATTCCTTATTAAAAAAATCAGCGACGGTCATCTGCTCGCCCGGTTTGACCCGCAAAACGTCCCGCGCGTGATGCGCGTCCTCTTTTTCAAGATATACCGCGCCGTCCGCGATCTTGTCGGGGTCGATGAAAAATCTCGGCATGACCTTCCTCCGCTCCTATTTTCTTGTGAACAGGATCGCGCACCAGTCGGCCTCGCTGAGCTCCTCCGTCAGCGTCAGTCCGCCCCGCTCCATCGCGCCGACCACGTCGTCGCGGCGTTCTTCGATCACGCCCGAAACGGCGAGTCTGCCGCCGCGCGCCATGAAGGAACTGACGTCGGGCGCCATGCGCAGAAGGATGTCCGCCACGATGTTCGCGCAGACGAAATCAAAGGGGGCACGCGCGCGGTCGACGCCTCCAAGCAGGTCCGATACCGCGCAGACCGCTCTGTCGTCCACGCCGTTTGCGGCGAAGTTTTCGTTTGCCACCCGCACCGCCGTCGGGTCAAGGTCGTACGCGTCGGCGGATGCGGCGCCCAGCTTGACCGCCGCGATCGACAGGATCCCCGAGCCCGTTCCGACGTCGAGCACCCGGTCGCCCTTGTGCAGATGCTTCTCGAGCAGCGTCAGACACAGGCGCGTGGTTTCGTGCGTGCCGGTGCCGAACGCCATGCCGGGGTCCATCACGACCTCGATATCGTCCTTTCCGAGCGCGCACTCCTCCCAGGGCGGGCGGATCACGATGTGCCGTCCGACGCGCAGGGGCTTGTAGTACTGCTTCCAGTTGTCCGCCCAGTCCTCCTCGTCGATCGTCTCGCACGAAGGGGAAAGAGAGAGCTTCTCTTCCGCAAAGCGCATTTCAAGGAAGCGAAGCGCCTCCTCCGGATCCTTTTCCTCCGACAGGTACAGTCCGATCTTGCAGACGCTGCGGTCGGCGTGCAGGATGCTCTCGTCGATCAGCTCGCCGTAGATCTGCATCAAATTTTCTTCGACGTCGCTGAAGTCCTCGATCTCCAGTCCCGCGTCGACCATGCTCATGATCGCCTGGACCTTCTCTGAATCATTTTTACGGCATTTGACCGTAATATGCGTCCATTTCATTCTGATACCGATCGGAAGACTGTTTATAGTCTCCCGAAATCCTTTATATATTGCGGCTTGCGGGTCGTGCGGCGCCGCTCTCCGCGTCACTTATTGAAAAATCTTCTGAGCAGCGACTGTTTCTTCTGATAGTTCTTGTTTCCCGTCGCGTCGCCGAAGGAGCGCAGGATGTCCTTTTGCTTTTCGGTCAGTCCCTTGGGCGTCTCGACCACGCATTGCAGGTAGAGGTTCCCCCTGCTCCTGCCGCCGGGCGGGCAGATGCCTCTGCCGCGCATCGTCAGCACCGTGCCGGTCTGCGTTTCGGAGGGGACGTTCAGCTTCTCGGTGCCCTCCAGGGTCGGCACGTCGACCTCTCCGCCGAGCGCCGCTTCCACAAAGGTGATCGGCAATTCGCAGTAGACGTCGTTCCCCTTGCGCTCAAACACCGGATGCGGACGGACGTTCACCGAGATATAGAGATCGCCCGCGCCGCCGCCGTTCTGTCCCTCGTCGCCCTGACCGCGCAGAACGACGTTCTGCCGGTTGTCGATCCCCGCGGGGATGGTGACCGTCAGCGTCTTCTTTACGCCCTTGAAGCCTCTGCCGCGGCAGGAGGAGCAGGGCGTTTTGACGATCCTGCCCTTTCCGCGGCACTGCGGGCAGGTGCGGGTCGTCTGGAACATCCCCAGCGGCGTGCGCTGCGTCTGCCGCACCTGACCGGTGCCGCCGCAGGCGGTGCATTTCTCGGGCGCGGTGCCCTTTTCGGCGCCGGTGCCGCCGCAGTCGGCGCAGCGCTCGGTACGGCTGTAGGTGACGTCCTTTTTGCAGCCGCGCACCGCTTCCATGAAGTCGATGGTGATCTGTACCTCCAGATCGTCGCCGCGCGTCGAGGCGCTCGCCGATTCTCCGCGCGAAGAGCCGCCGAAGAAGCTGCTGAAGATATCGCCGAAGTCAAATCCGCCGAATCCGCCGAATCCGCCGCCGTAGGCGCCGCCGCCCGCGGACGGATCGAACGCCGCGTGCCCCATCTGATCGTATTTCGCCCGCTTCTCGGGATCGGACAGGACGGCGTACGCCTCGTTGACCTCCTTGAACTTCTCCTCGGCGTCCTTGTCTCCGGGATTGAGGTCGGGATGGTACTTTTTCGTCAGGGTCCTGTACGTCTTTTTGATCGTCGCGTCGTCCGCTTTCTTGTCGACGCCCAGTATCTCGTAATAATCTCTTTTGTCTGCCATGATATCACCTGTTCCTTATGCGGTCGGCCGGGAAGGCTCGCCGCGTTTCATTTATTTATTCTTTTACTCTTTCTTTTACTCTCTGATCATGCTTTTTTCTCCGCGGCGGTCCGCTTCATTCCCGCTTGTACCGGTCCGCGTATGCGGTCGCGAGCTTGTCGCAGCGCTCGTTGTAGGGATGACCCGCGTGCCCCTTGATCCAGAGGAAGGTCACCTCGTGCTTCTCGCACAGCTGCAGTAAGCGCGACCAGAGGTCGGGATTGAGCGCCGGCTTTTTGTCGCTGCGGATCCAGGACTGCTCCTGCCACTTCTTCGCCCAGCCGTTGACCATGCCGTCGACCAGATACTTTGAATCGGAGGTGAGCGTGACGACGCAGGGGGTCTTGAGCGCTTCGAGCGCGACGATCGCGCCCATCAGCTCCATGCGGTTGTTGGTCGTCAGGATCTCTCCGCCGGACAGCTCCTTTTCCACGCCCTTGTATACGAGGATCGAACCGTAGCCGCCGGGACCGGGATTTCCCCGGCACGCGCCGTCGGTGTAGATCGATACGCGCGGTTTTTCCTTCTTTGCCATCTGCCGTTCCTCTGCCGTTCCTCTGCCGTTCAGCGCCCGCTGCAGGCGCCGATCACCGTGCCGAATTCGGAGAATTCGGGAATGATGAAGTGCACGCCGAACACCTCGTTGAGCATCTCGAAGACCTTGCGCGCCGTCGTCATCGCCGACAGCCGCCCGGTCAGCACCACGTCGCGCGTGTTCTTTCCGCGCGCCGCGAAGACCGCCATCATGCCCACCGTTTCGAAGACCATATTGAACAGCCCCGCCGACAGGTCGGCTTTGGAGGCGAGGTCGCTGACGCGCCCGAAATTCGCCGCCGTCAGGTCGAGGCGCACGCCGAGCTTGCTGCCGGCGCGCGTGATGTCCGAGACCCGCAGGTCGACGTGCGAAAGATCGCCGTCCGCCGCGAGCGCCGCGACGTGATCGAGGTCGTCCATGCCCAGAAGCAGCTTCGACATACCGGAGAGCGTACCGCCGCCCATGCCCGTGCCGCCGAGGTATTCCGCCGGCAGTCCTTCACGCGCATAGACCAGCGCCGTGCCGGTGCCCATGCTGACGACGATCGCTTCCTTCAGTCCCGAAAGGTACAGTCCGCCTCTCCCCACGCTCTCGAACTCGCTCTGATGTACGCAGGGTCTGCCGTAAAGCTCTTTGCCGACGTAGGGTGCGCCGGCGCCGGTCACCATGATCTTTCCGATGTCGGACAGACCGATCCCGTTCTCGGCGGTGAAGCGTCCCAGCGCCCCGTAGATCGAGGTCAGCGGATCGGTCGCGCGCACAAACAGGGGCGTGATCAGACGCCCGCCCTCGTCAAACGCCGCGATCTTCGTCGCGCTGCCGCCGACGTCAATGCCGACGGTGAAAGAGGATTTCTTTGTGTCCACCGGTGTGTTCTCCTTTCGTTTTTCAGCGATACTTCTCATAATACATAAGTATATCACAATATTCTTTTTTTTGCAAGAGATTTTCCCGCCGATTTTGCGGCATTTTGCGCGCACGCGCCGTTTTTTCTTTTACTGCGATTTCCTCGATCCTTTTTTGAAAGAGGCATTGACAAACGCCGCAAAAAACTGTACAATATAGGCGTAGAGATGAAAAGAAAGGAATTGCGATATGAACGAAGAACTGTTTACCGAAAACGGCACCTACGTGCTGACCGACGAAGACGGCAAGGAAAGCGAATTTGAATTCATCGGCAAGGGCGAAGTGGACGGCAAGACCTACGTTGCCCTTATCCCGCTCGAGGATAACGACGAGGGCTGCTACGTCGTGCTGCGCCTCGACAAGGACGAGAACGGCGAGGACGTCTGCGTATCGATCGACGATGACGACGAATTCGACAGAGTCGCTGCTTATTTCGACGAGAAGCTGATCCCCGAATTCGATCATGACGAAGATCCCGGCGACGGCGACGGCAGATAATAATCCGTAATACGCGCATCAGGCTGCCTTGTGCGTGATATCCGTCACGTAGACCCACAAAGATACTTTGGAGCCCGGACTTCCTTCTCAGGGAACGCAGACCTCCCGACCCGCCCTGCTTCGTCACGGCGGCCACCGGACGCTGGGAGCGCAAAAAGTTGGAGAGGGCACCACCCTTGACAGAGAGGGTTTCTTCTTTGGGATACACGGCAAGGCGGTCGTAGAGTATTCAAAATTTGTGCAAAGGAGCCGCCGCTATGAAGTGTCCCGCCTGCGGATACCCGGAAAGCAAAGTGATCGATTCAAGACCCACGGAGAACGACAGCATCCGCAGACGGCGGGAGTGTCTTTCCTGCGGCAGACGCTTCACGACCTTTGAGATCGTCGACGTCGTGCCGCTGGTCGTCGTCAAGAAGGACGGCAGGGAGGAGCTCTTCGACCGCAGCAAGATCCTGACGGGGCTGATCAAATCCTGCTACAAGCGCCCGGTCACGGGCGAACAGCTTTCGACGCTCGTTTCCGAGATCGAGACCGAACTGCTCAACAGTCTGAAAAGCAAGGTTACGACGGAGGAGATCGGCGTGATGGTCATGGAGCGCCTAAAAAAGCTCGACGAGGTCTCCTACGTCCGTTTCGCCTCGGTCTACAGAGAGTTCAAGGACGTCGACACATTCTTGGCAGAACTCAAGAAACTGCAGAAAAATTTGTCGAAAAAGAATCCATAAAAATCGGGGCTGTTTCATTTGCCTGCAAATGAGCAGCCCCCGCAAAACGGATGGTCGGGATCCCGTCCGTTTTGCGCGACTTTTGCGGTTTTGTCCGGACAGGCGAACGCTTATTGTCTAACAATATGACAAAACCGAGGCGTGAG
>JAFTCT010000073.1 GCA_017454525.1 Clostridia bacterium | reverse complement strand
CTCACGCCTCGGTTTTGTCATATTGTTAGACAATAAGCGTTCGCCTGTCCGGACAAAACCGCAAAAGTCGCGCAAAACGGACGGGATCCCGACCATCCGTTTTGCGGGGGCTGCTCATTTGCAGGCAAATGAAACAGCCCCAACGGTGTTATAGCACATTTTCATTGTGAAGTCAATGCTTTTTTGCAAAATGCCGTTTAGTTTCGTATTGAAAAGCAAAAAAACGGCGGGGTGTTTCATTCAGCGCAAACGCGCAAAACGGTACACCCCGCCGACGTTTTGCCCTCCGGCGCACGCCTCGGTAAGGATCACGGGATCGCTTTATGATTGAAGGAACGTTTCGTCTGTCGCGTCGGGGGTGAGTTCGTCCGGCTGTCCTTCGGGTTCCGCACCGAAATAACTGAAGCACAGCATCGTCGTATCGTCAAACTGCGGCGCGTCGCCCACGAAAGCGTCGATATCCTCCTTGACGTTTCTCAAGAGTTCTTTCGGCGCAGCCGACGGATCGCGATTCAGAGCGTTCAGCGTCCTTTCACTGCCGAAGAGCGTCAGATTGCCGTTAGTCGCCTCGGGAACGCCGTCGGTATACACGAACAGACTGTCGCCGGGATGCAGTTCGAAACTGTGTTCCTTAAAACGCATTCCCTCCATCGTCGCCACGGCGGGAGAATGGCGGTAGACGACCAGTTCGTATTTTCCGCCCGCCCTGCGCAGCGCCGGATGCTCGTGCCCGGCGTTCGCCGCGATACCCTTGCCGGTCGATATCTCAATGATCGCGAGCCACACGGTCACGAACAGTTCCGCCTCGTTGCCCTCGCAGAGCTGCTCGTTGACGTTCTTTAAGATCTCCGCCGGACTCTCGCCCGCCTGCGCGTGGTTCTTGATCAGCGTTTTGGCGATGACCATAAAGAGCGCCGCGGGGATCCCCTTGCCGGAGACGTCCGCCATCACGAGCGCGATATGATCGTCGTCGATCAGGAAGAAGTCGTAAAAGTCGCCGCCGACCTCCTTTGCCGGGGTCATCGTCGCGAAAATATCGAACTCCCGACGGTCGGGGAACGGCGGGAAGATCCGCGGCAGCATATCCGCCTGGATCTGCGACGCGACGTTCAGTTCCGCGCTGATCCTTTCCTTCTCGGCGGTCACCGCTGTCAGGTCGGCGATGTAGTTGTTGATATCCTTCTCCATCTGCTTCACGGAGTCGCAGAGCGTTTCGACCTCGTCTCCCGTCCGGATATTCAGGCGCGAAACGGCGGAACCGTTCTTGTGCCCGCCGCTGCGGTCCTGCACAAAGGAGCGCGCCGCGGCAGAGAGCATATTGATCGGTTTGACAATGGCAAAAGCCGTTCCGAGTACGACGAGGACGATCAGCACGAGCGCGGCGATCCCCACAAGAATGACGATGCCCCGCAGATAATCCGCGCGGTCTTTCATGATGAGTTCCATTGAAACGTCTACGCCGACCAGCGCCACCGGGTTCCCCGCTTTATCAAAAACCGGTTCTGCGGAGGTACAGAGCCAGCCGTAGGTGTCGTTGGAAATATATGCGGGAACGCCGTATTCCGGATGTTCGACCTCCTTGGTGGGTCCGGAGACCTCGTGCTCCGTTCCCAGCTGGCACTGCTCCTCCGAGCGGTCGGCGTCCATGATGTAGGTGCACATATCGCCTTCCAACTTCTGCACGTACAGGAAGGTGATATTGTTGCTGTCCTTGATCTCAAAGAGAATGTTCAGCAGTTCATAGTAGCGCTCGTCCTTCAGAGCGTTCGCTTTCCGGTCGTATTCCGCGCGGTACTCTTCGTCGCTCCAGTACTTCCCGTCGTCGTACGGTCCGATCTTCTTGACGGCGTTGTAATAGCGCAGAAGATCCTCCGCGTCCAGTTGGGTCGCCGCCGTTTTCGCAAGGTTGGAAGTGAGCGTTTTGTAGTGCTCATCCATGGTTTTGCTGTAAAAGTTGTAACTGATCGTCACAGCGATTGCGGAGAGGATCAGAGCCGTCATAACGATGACGACGACGGTCTTTACCCGCAGAGAAATCAGTCTGACGTTCTTTTTGCGTTCCTTATTCTTCATACGTTCATTCCTTTCAGATCATGAGCAGATTGACGTAGGTATTGTCAAGCGGGGCGTTGTATACGAGCGAGGAGACGATCTCTTCCCCTTCGTCGCAGCAATAATCGGGCAGATACGCCCTGATCAGTTCCGCATCGAACAGGGCGCACAGGGCGCCGCCGATCCTCCGGAGTTCTGACGGCGAGAGATCGGTCTCAGAGATCCTCAGCACGCGGTCCTGCTTCGCCGCCATCAGAAAACGGAGGGAGCCGTCCAATTCGAGCGCAAGCGTCTTTCCGCCGAAGAAGGCGTTCTCCTCGATGCAGAACCGCACGTGCCGGTCCTGCCACTCGACGTGCGGATGTACCGAAAACGCCTGTTCGCGCATCCTGTTGTATTCTTCGGGAGACGCCGGATATGCGTTCAGTTTTACGCTTTCGCCGGGGCATACGGAAACAAGGCGGAAGCAGGCGTCCTGCGCGAAGCCGAGCGTCTGATAATACGGGATCATCTCCCGCAAGGCGGGTTTCCCGAAAAGCACGCTGCCGTTTGCTCTCGCTTCATTCTCGATATATCTGAACAGCGCGGCGTAATAGCCGCTGCGCCGGTGATCGGGATGGGTGCTACCGGCGTAGATGTATCTCGCCTTCAGGCGCGAAGCGCCGTTGACGAAAGACGCGTCGAACAAATGAAGCATACTCACCGGAACGCCGTCGACGGCGTATACGTACGGCGTGATGAAGTCAAATGCCTCGCGGTAGAAGAAACTGATATAACTGTCGGAATCGTGAAAACAGCGCCGCCATATCTCGCTCATGGCGGGAATGTCGCTTTTCCTTGCAAGGCGTATTCCGTTATCCAAAATACTAAACCTCCACGGTAAGAGTATTGAAACCGGCGTATCTGCGATAGAAAAACTTTTTAGACTTCGTTTTTACCATCTGGATGCCGAGCGAAGCCAGATTTTCGGCGTTTTCGTAATCCCGCCCCGTTTTCATGTCAAAGGGGTTGAAGTGAACGGCGTTGTCGCGGATATGCAGTACCGCCGTTCCGTCCTTTTCAATAACGAGCGTCAATTGAATATACCCGTCCCCGCTTTGGCTGAACGCGTTCTCGATGATCGCCTGGCAGACCTCTTCTATGGACATCATTATGAAGTAGGTCTGCTTCGGCGCAGCGCCGTTTTCCTCGCAGAACGCTTCCGCCTTGCCGAGCAATTCCGATATATCGCCCGAATTGGTATCGAGCAGATAGGAGAACACGACGTTGGATACCGTATTCTTTTTGAAGCGGCAGACAAGCGACCACACGGCGATCGCGGAAAGCTCTGCGCAAAGGAAGACGAGCCAGAACCATTTCAGACCAAACGGGCAAAGGATCAGCGCGAAAACCGTGAAGCAGACAAAGGTGCGCAGCTGATTGATCAAGAATACGATCTTCTCCCTGCCGATCGCCTGGAAGGCGGCGCTCCAAATCAGACTGATCCCCGCGGGGATCACCGAAAGACAGAATAACCGCACCGCAAACGCGCCGTCTGAAACGGCGCTTCCCGTCAGACCGAACAGAGTGCAGACCGCCGGTGCGAAGACGGCGAACAGCGCGGAGATCGCGGCGCCGGAAATCGCGCCGATCGCGATCGCGAGGAAAATGACGCGGCTGACCGCCCGTTTGTTATGCTCCGAGAAAAACGTGCCGCACAGGGGCTGAACGGTGTCGCCGAGCGCGCCGAAAACCGCGAGCGCAGCGTAGGAAACGTTCTGCACAACGTTGAACTGCGCCAGCGCGCCGTCTCCGCCGAGATGCAGCAGCATATTATTCACGATCAGCAGCGCCGCAAACTGACCGATATACCCGAACGAGGACGACATTCCCGTCTTCAGCACCGAAAAAATGAGCTTGAAATCGGGTTTTACAAGGCGAAAACGGAGGATCGCCCACTTCCGCGTAAAATGCAGCATGAATATGCAGACGCCCACGAGCTTCCCCAAAACTGTCGCGAGGATCGCACCGCGCACGTCCATTCTGAACGCCAGCACGAACAGCGCGCTCGCGGCGATGTCCGTCACATATCCCGCGACGTAGCCGACGCTCGCCAGCTTCTCGTTATCGTCGCAGCGCACGCAGTGGTACAGAAGGAAATACAGGAAAGTCAGCGGCGCCCCGAGGAACATGATCGTAAGATACTCTTTCGCATAGTTCCACAGTTCCCCGTCCGGTTCCCCCGCGCCGAGGATTTTCAGAAGAAGGGGCATGAGCGTCAGACCGAGGACGGCGATCAGGACGCTGACGGCAAGAGCGACGATCAGCATCTGCGAAAAGATCTCCATGCCCTGCTTCGCTTTTCCCTTGCCCAGAGCCCTCGTGTAGTGTACCGACGTTCCGACGGCGATCCCGACGTCCAGAACGTTATAGATCATATAAACCGGGGCGACCAGCGACATCGTCGCCAGTCCGATCCTGCCGATACGGATACCGACGAACAGAGCGTCCGCGATATCTCCGAACGCCAGACCGAGCGATGATAACAGCGTCGGGAGAAACATACGCCTGAACATACGGTCGGTAAACGATCTGTTCTTTTGTTCGCTCGCGGATGCGTCGCTCATCGGAGTATTCCTTTCCGGACGCGGGTCAGTTTCTTCGGACGGCGCAGCAGTTTGTGCGTTCTCAGACCCTCAAGTCCCATGTCTTCCTCTGAATCAACAGTCTTCACTTCCTCCGGAAGGAGACGGTACAGCGCCCATTTGATATAGCAGTCGCAGTTTTGATCGAGCACCTTGCAGAAGCAGATATCAAAGATTTCGGGGGTGATGAACGTGCCCGCAGCATAGGCGATATCCTCGCCGTCCGCCTGAAACAGTACGCCCCATAAATGCAGTTCTTCAAAATGCAGCAGCGCCGTCTCGGCGGCAGCCGTATCCGCCGGTTCTCCCGAAAAGCGGGCGTTTGCCCATTTCCGGTTGATGCATAAGGCTCTTTCCGCGTTTTTTGCGGTCAGCATTTCCGTTTTCCAGGTGTGCGCAAATGATTCGCCCAGGTGGATCTGATGCCTTAAACTCTTATAGTCCTTCCCCGAGAGCGCGATCTGCGCTTCCCTGTCGTACAGATACGGATAATCGTCACGGCAATCGCAGAAAAGGAACCTGCCGGGATATTCCTCTTCCAGAAGCCGGACGTCTTCGTCGCCGACGTAGTAAAATACGGGGGATTCGTCCGTCAGCAGCGCGTCGATCAGCCGCTTTTTCCCGGAGCGGGTACCGCAGGGGAACAGATAGGCGTTCTCACCGCGCGCCGCGTATTTAATTAGAAAGGCGTCCTCCGAAAGACATATACCGTACCGTTCGTTCTCCTGCCACGAAAAAAGCGAAGCGAAAGAATATACGTGCAGCGTGCTGCCGGACGCGGCGCGGATGGCTTCCACCCGCTCCATCTGCGGCAGCGTGATCGGGGTAAAATGTAAGGATGAACGTTTGTCGGCGTCGGACGTCATTACTGCCCCTTCCCTTCTGCTTCCTTGCCGTTCCGCTTTTTAGGACTGCGTTTCCTGCGACGCGCCGGAACGGTACGTCATAATCAATCAAAAAGTATTGTATCACATTCCCGAAGCCTTTGTCAAGTTTTTTCGTGCAAACAATCGGCGCGTATGCGCAAAAGAAAATCCCGAAGCAGATTTCACAGTGGAATTTGCTTTGGGAATTTACTTGTATCATATTTGTGAGAATAATTCAAGAAGAAATGAGAGGATGAGAGTTATAATGAAGTCACTGCGCTTCTATGTTGAAAAGTGCTTGGAAAGTGATGTTTGCGCCGTCGGCGGAACACATCGTTCAAAAAATACGTAAACCTTATTAAAAGCGCCATAATGATACACGCTTGTCATCCCGACAAATTTGAATTTATGGATACAAAACAAATATTTGATTGGGACACCCAAATTCCTCTGTCATTTCGCCTTCTTGAAATCCGAATTTCCGATACAAAGCCCTTGGTGCGATCCCTTTATCATCATTTTCGCGAAACGTTGATACTGCAATTTCCTTGCTTCTATCCAATTCATCCAACGCTTTTCTCAGCAGGGTCGAAGCAAGCCCCTGTCTTCGATGCGCAGGATCTACAGCCAGACAGCAGATTATGTTTCTGCTGCGCGAAAACAGAAGCACCCCTACAACGGTTTCTTTGTTCATAACACATAATGCTTGCTTCTTGCGCATGAACTTCAACACGGTCTGTTTATGTTCCTCTAAACGCTCTTCTGTTTCGAGACCGGGAAAACTCCGGCTGACCTCCCGAACAAGCTGCATCCATGAATCAATACAGGCGTTGTCTCCAAATACTGCATCCATGAAATCACCTCCGCAAATCCCGATTTGTCGGGATTCTATCTTTCTATTCGCTCTTTTATTTTATGGTTTTTATTGTTGAAATAAGCATACGTCTGATCGCGCCGCACTCGTTTTGTACCGGTTTGTACGTTTGTTCGTTCATATATCCGGTTTCAAACAGCAATTCAAGCCAATACTCGGTTTCATATACTTCCTTCAACGCTATTTCAAACTTGGAAATGAAATCCTTTGAACCTTGCGCGTACTGCGCTTCGTGAAT
>JAFTCT010000072.1 GCA_017454525.1 Clostridia bacterium | reverse complement strand
CTTCGCCCGACCCGCACGTAAAGTTTCGCCCGCCTTTCCAAAGGCGGCGGGATCCAAGGGCGGAGTCCTTGGCGGGGTCCGGGGCAGCGTCCCGGCGGGGCGTTTTGGCGGCGTTACCGCGGTGAAATCCGTCTTTGCACGCCTTCGTGCAAAGACGGGTGAAATCTGCTTCGCAGGTTAAGGTACAAGGGGGTGTTTCATTTGGCGTATTTGCGCCAAATGCAACACCCCCGTCGACGTTTTGCTCCTCGGCTCACGCCTCGGTTTTGTCATATTGTTAGATAATAAGCGTTTGCCTGTCCGGACAAAACCGCAAAAGTCGCGCAAAACGGACGGGATCCCGACCATCCGTTTTGCGGGGGCTGCTCATTTGCAGGCAAATAAAACAGCCCCTTGCGTTTTTTTGAAGCAAACCCGGAAATAAGGCGAAAACAAACCGGGCGGGCAAAGCTCAAAAAAACCGGCGGACGGCGCCGAAACGTACTTGCACCGCCGCCGTTTTTGTTATATAATCAAAGAAAAAACGCAAAAAGCGGAAGAAGGATCGCAAAAAAATCATTTTTCATGTCACAAAGCCCTCTTTTCCGTTGTCTGATTATACAGAAGGACAACGACGCATAAGAAAGGAACGCCATGGACGACGCAAAGATCATCTCGCTCTTTTTCGAGCGCAGCGAGCAGGCGCTCGCCGAAACGGAACGGAAATACGGAAAATACGGCTTCTCGATCGCGCGGGGACTTCTGTTTGACGACGAGGACGTGAAAGAGTGCGTCAGCGACGCGCTGCATCAGCTCTGGAACGCCATACCGCCCGCAAGACCCGAAAATCTGAAGCTGTATTTCGCACGCGTCGTGCGCAATCTCGCAATCAACCGCCGGAAGGCGGAAAACCGCCTCAAGCGCGGCGGCGGGCAGACCGTCCTGCCGCTTGACGAGGTGTCCGATATCGCCGCAAACCTGCGCGCGCCCTCGGATATCGTCGAGGAGACGCTGCTCCGGGAACTGTTGAACGCCTTTCTCTCTTCTCTTCCGGCGCGCGACCGGGCGATCTTCGTTCTGCGTTACTTCTCGTTCTGGGACACCGCGCGGCTGGCGTCGCATTTCGGACTGCGCGAAAACAACGTGACGCAGATCCTGTCACGCACCCGGAAAAAGCTCAGGGAATATCTTGAAAAGGAGGGCTATCAGGTATGAAAAATCAGGAATTTCTCACGCAGATGGATAAAATAGACGACCGATGGATCGAAGAGGCGGACGCATTCCCTCCGGCAAAGAAAAAAGCGAGGGTTCTCCGCGCCGTACTCATTTCCGCGGCGATCCTGCTTCTTGCGCTCGTCCCGCTGTTTGTTTTTCTCTTTTCCCGCGCCCCCGGACCGGATCCCCTCCCGACGCTCGACGCTCCCACCGCCGGACCCGGGTCGACTGCCGCCGCGAAGACGCCGACCGAACCGATCGAAGCGCCGACCGGGACAACCGCCTCACCCGCGCCTGCCGCGCCGACCGAGCCGACCGAAGCGGTCACCGCCACGATCTATCTCGACGTCAATCCGAGCTTTGAGGTACAGGTCGATAAGAGCGGCGACGTGATCAGCTTTCAGGGGATCAACGACGACGGAAAAAAGCTGGCGGAGGATCTCGAGCTCACGAACGCCCGGGCGGAAAACGCGATCGGCGCGCTGGTCTCCCTGATCGTCGAGCGCGGATATCTGACGAGCGAACAGAACGCCCTGCTCATCACGGTCGACTGCGAGGACAGGGCGCTCGCCGAAACGCTTTCAAACGCGCTCCGGGAAACGGTCGACGCTCTGCTCGCCGCCCGTCTGCCCGAGGGAAAAGCCGTATTTCAGACGTTGACGAACCGCATGCATCTCGACCTGCTGGCGTCAAGATTTCCGGAACTCAGCGTCGGCAAAGCCCTTCTGATCCTGGACATTCTCGCAAGGAGCCGCGATTTCGGCGCAAGAGAGCTGGTAAGCTGCAGCATCTCCGACCTCTGCAATATCCGTCAGTCCCTTCTTCCGGTCGATCCGGCGTCCTTACTGTCGGAAGAAGACCTTGAAAAAATGAAGGGGATGACCCTGCGTTTTCTGATCGTGGGCAGGGACGTCGTCACGGGAAAAGGTCTTGACGCCGATCTTGCGTCCGCCATTGAACGGCGCAATGAAGCGCTGGAGGAAAAACTCGGCGTGAAAATCGAAACGGTGACCGTAGATCTGTCGGAATTCGACCGCAGTGAAAACGCCGTGCTTGAAACGCTCATTTCAAAAAACGGCTGTTTCGACATCGTGATCCTGCCCTCGGACAGCGACATCGGTATCGCCCTCACGCAATACTATTACAGCAATCGGACGCACTCGGAATATGATTTCAATTTCCCCTTCTTCAACCTCTCCGAAGGCGGAATGAGCGTCGATCCGGCGCTCCCCGCCCTGTTTGAAAAAACGAATTACTGTGAAGTCTATCATTCCGCCTTCTTAGCGCCCTACGCCTCATGGACCGCAGACCCCGCGTACAACGGATCGGTCGGCGTCTGCTACCTCAACGAAGCGCTCTTTGACCGGTATGCCGACGAGCTTCTCTCGGATCCGTCGGCGGGCGGATGCAGGTCGCTTGACGAGCTGGTGCAGAAGGGCTATTGGACGGTCGATTTCCTTCTGTCCGTCGAGCGCTTCTTCTCCGAAAAGGAGGACGGTACGCGCTCGGTGATCCTGACGCCCTGCATTGACGCGCGCGATCAGGCGAGACAGATCGATCTGCTCTTCGCGGGAAGCGGGATCCCGGCCGCCGTTCAGGACGGAATGCGCAAGGTCAAAGAATCGGATTTCTACACGGCAACGTCGCCCGCTTACAAAACGACGTTCGGCTCTTCTCTTGACAAACGGTACTTTGACGCCATTCTTGAGATCCTTGACGGTTCGGTCGGCGTGGAAAACCGCGCCGCCGCGGTCGCCGCGTTTTGCGGCGGCTTCGAATACGACGGTCAGAGGGTCGAATCGCTGCTCGCCCTCGACGCTCTGTCGGCGTGCAAAGACTATATGCAAGAAGGCGTGCGCGTCATGCCGCTGCCGATGAAGGACCGCGCGCAGTACGACGAGGAGCTGCCCTCCCTCGGATACGCTTCGACGCGTCTGAGCAGCAAAGGTTACGCCCTTCTGGCGTTTCCCTACGACCACGAGATCCGGCAGGATTACACGTCGATGTGGGAAAGATCCCGCTGGGTCCTGGCTGCCACGGCGGAAATGCTTTACCTTTCCGACGCCGAACCGTTTGATCCGGCGCCGCTGTCGGACGCCGATCGTGAAATGGCGATGCTGTCCAAAGCGGGCGTGTTCTCTGATTTTTCCCGTACCTGGTGCCGGGGGGAGATCTTCGAGGTGATCGCCCTTGGCCGCGGCGGCGCGTTCACAGACCTTCATACGGGTCTTCCGGTCGCAAGAGAAGCTCTGTTTGATTATATCAAAAACTACCATCAGGCGCTCATGGACGGCTATACCAAAAAATACGCATGGTAACACCGCGGGCGGCTCGCGCCGTCCGAAGAAAAAACCGCCCGCCCGTCCGAAAAGACGGCGAAGCGGAAAAAGGAGTGATCTTTATGAAAGCGGCAGCCGTTTCCCTTCTCGCCGTCCTGCTCGCGCTCTGCCTTGTTTCCTGCGGCGCGTCGGCGGCGCCTTCTGACCCGTCCGGGTCGTCCGCAAAGGAAAGCGAAACCGTCGGTACGCCGTCCGGCGTTTTGACGCCGACCGACTGTACCAACGGCATTGAACAACTGCCCGACGCAGACCTGATCATCGCGCGCGCCGGCGGCAAAATCACCTTTCCGGTGATCGCCGGCTCCTTCACCGTCGTCTATCAAAGCGCCGACGGCGCCAAAAAAACGCTCGGCGACGACGCCTTCCGGCAGATCTTCCGTTTCCTTGACGGCAGGACCGCGGGCGACCCGTCGGACGGTTTGCCGGACGCCGAAACGACCGACCGTTTTCAGGTACGCTATCACGAATACTATTCCCGGGGCGGCGAGATCTCCGGACTGTATCGCGTCCTGCTCGCCGACGACCGGGGAGCGCTTTATAAGGACGATCTGCCTCTCTGCGTATTCGAATTCACCGCAAGGGAGCGCGCGGCGCTGCTCACCGTGCTCAAACTCGGACCTGACGATGACCCGACGCCGCCCGGCTCGCGCTACGGGATCACCGTCAAGAGCGATCCCGACGGGCTGATCCTGTCCTGCCCAAACGCGGGCAGACCCGGCGAGACCCTCGAGATCCTGACCCGCGCCGGAAGCGCGGATATCGAACTGCACTATTATGATCTCGGCACGGGCGAAGACGTGCTCATCCCCTGCGACCGCATCGACGGCGACCGCCGGGCGTACGTTTTCACCATGCCGGCTTTCACCGTTGAAATCGAGGTGCGCGCCGGAACGAAGGACGCCGCCCCGTGATCCGTCTGCGGCGAAGCGTCCTTCCTTTTTTGTCCGCGGCGGACCTGCCGCTCGTTATCCGGTATAAAAAGGGCTGTTTCATTTTTGCAAGTGAAACAGCCCTTTTTGTTATTATACAGCGAACGTTCGTTTATTTCAGGTCGATCATCGACGCATACCACATATCGGGCGCTTCGTAGCCGAGGAAATTGACGGCGGTGGCGGCGACGTTGGCAAGGCCGAAGGTCTTGTCGGGGTCTTCCTTGACGGTATAGGCGTCGGTATAGAAGTTGTCGTAGACGATGAAGGGGACGCGGTTGAGGGTATGGCTGGTTTTGGCTTTGAATTTGCCGTCCTTGCCGACCTTGGGAAGACCGGTCTTCTTATCGGTCTCGTACATTTCGTCGGCGTTGCCGTGGTCGGCGGTGATGAGGGCGACGCCCTTCACCTCGTCGATGACGGGGAGGATGCGGGCGAGCTGGAGGTCGAGGGCTTCCATGGCAATGCGGGTGGCTTCGATCGAGCCGGTATGTCCGACCATATCGCCGTTGGGGAAGTTGCAGCGGATCGCGCGGTTTTTTCCGGAGCGGATCATTTCGATGAGGCGGTCGGTGATCTCGGCGCACTTCATCCAGGGGCGCTGTTCGAAGGGGACGACGTCCGAGGGGATCTCGACGTAGGTCTCGAGTTTCTCATTGAACTTGCCGGAGCGGTTGCCGTTCCAGAAATAGGTGACGTGACCGTACTTCTGCGTTTCGGAGATCGCCGCCTGGGAGACGCCGGTTTCCGCGAGGTACTGTCCCATGGTATTGGAAATTTCGGGCGGGTCGACGAGGTAATGCGCGGGGATATGGGCGTCGCCGTCGTATTCGAGCATCCCGGCGTAGCGGACCTTGGGCATCCGCACGCGGTCAAACTTATCAAATTCCGGACCGCCGTCGAAGGTCTTGGAGATCTCGATGGCGCGGTCGCCGCGGAAGTTATAGAAGATGACGCTGTCGCCGTCCTCGACGGTACCGACGGGCTTGCCGTCCTTTGCGATCACGAAGGCGGGCAGGTCCTGGTCGATGACGTGATACTCCTCGCGGTAGGCGGTGATGGCGTCGGCGGCGCAGGCAAACTGCCGCCCCTCGCCGAGCACGTGGGTATGCCAGCCCTTTTCGACCATAGACCAGTTGGCTTCATAGCGGTCCATGGTGATCTGCATCCTGCCGCCGCCCGAGGCGATCATGATATCGAAATCGGGCGCGCGCAGAGAGGACAGGAACTCTTCAAAGGGCAGAACGTAATCGAGTGCGGAGGTCTCGCCGACGTCCCTGCCGTCGAGCAGGATATGGACGCGCACCTTTTTCACGCCCTCTTTTTTCGCCTCTGCGATCATCGCTTTGAGGTGATCGATATGCGAATGGACGTTGCCGTCGGAGAAGAGCCCCAAAAAATGGAGCGTTTTTCCGTCCTTTACGCCCGAGATCAGATCCTTCCAGGTATCGGACGTAAACATTTTTCCGCTTGCGATCGACTGACTGACGAGCTTCGCGCCCTGCGCGAAGACCTGGCCGGAGCCGAGAGCGTTATGCCCGACCTCGGAATTGCCCATATCGTCGTCGCCGGGCAGACCGACCGCCGTGCCGTGCGCTTTGAGGGTGCGCAGAGGGTAGTCCTTCATCAGACGGTCGAGCGTCGGGGTGTTTGCAAGACAGAAGGCGTTGCCCGGTCCGGCGGGCGCGAGCCCCACGCCGTCCATCACAATGGTGACGACCGGTCCGGTCACACCTTTGAAAGCCGTTTTTTTCAGAATATGTGCCATATTTGAAGATCCTTTCTTTTACCGTTCGATATAATATTTATTGTCGATCCCCGTTTCGAGTTTCGCCAAGAACCAGATGAAGAGGACGCAGAGGGGGAGCACGCCGAGCAGTTCGATATACTCGACGAGCATTGCGTCGGAGAACATCCGCACGATCCTGCGGAAGATCCCGCAGCCGGCGGAAAGGAAGGAAAGCGCCGACAGAACGTACAGCGCGCGCGAAAGCGTCTTCTTGATGCGCGCGTCCTTTTCGGCGGAGACGGCGGAGGAGAGCTCGAACGCCACGCCGGTATGGTCGCGGATGACCGGAATAAAGATCCGGAAGAAGAAAAACAAGAAGACGGCGAGAGCGATATACTTGATCACGCCCAGAACGATGATCGCGATATAGAAGGACATCTGCCCGGGATGCCTGAGCAGGATCGCGGACGCCGAGGCATAATAGCCGACGTCGTAGTCGACGGAAAGGGAATTTTTCAAAATCAGTTCGCCCGCCCATTCCGCCGCGGCGAAGAGGGTATAGATCCCCGAAAAAACGAGCGCGCGCCGGGTCTGACGCGGAAGAAGACCGGCAAGGCGGAGGCAGGCGATCGCCAGCAGGATCCCGGCGACAAAATCGGGCAGATAATCGGTGCCGTCAAGGCGCAGAGGCAGAAGGAAGAGCAGACCCGCGAAGATCACGATCCCCGCGCTTTTGAGGGCGCGGTAGGTCAGCACTTCCCTTTTGCCGCCGACCTCGGACATATACTGCGTATGCAGGGCGGAAAGGAAGTCACCGCATCTGCCGAGCTTCACGAAATAGCGCCGCATATAGAACCACCAGCCGACGGCGTACGCCGTCACGACCAGCACGTTCAGGACCGTCAACGCGACGTAAACGAAATGCGAGATCTGCTGCTCGCCCGCCACGCCGAGCCTGACCGTGCCGTAATTGCCGGTCAGCTCGGTGAGCTCCGGCAGAATGGGAAGCAGGTTTTTCAGTACGGCGCAGAGGACCGTCAGACCGGTCAGCGCGGAGAAGCCCGAGAGCATTTCGGGGCAGTCGAGGCGCGAGGCGCGGTAGGTGACGGAAGCAAAGAGCTTCAGCATCGCATAGGAGAAGAGCGCGGCTTCGGCGGCGCCGAAAACGAAGGTGAAGACGAGATCCCACGTCGTGCCCGAAACCGAGCGCACCATCAGCGCCGCGATCGCTTTTCCGGCGTCGACGAAGGCGTAGATCCAAAGCGCCTTCTGCGCGGAGCGCGCGCGGTCGTCGATCGCGGCAAGGTGCAAAAAGCCGGCGATCACGAGCGCCGCGCCGACGAAATCGGGCAGAACGTCGACGACCGATACGCATGGATTGACGAAGAAGAGCAATCCTATAAGGATATACCGGACGTCAAGGGGACTGCGCGGGCTTATTTTTTTCTTTTTTTCTTGTCGCGGATCCATTTCGGTACTTCCTCATCGGGCGCGGACGCCGGAGCGTCCGCCTGTTTCTTTCTGAAGGGCGCGTTCACGCGCGCGTTGAGTTTGCTTTCGGCGTTTTTCTGTTCCTCTTCCTCCTCGCCCTCGCGGCAGATCCACATATAGCAGGCGAAGACCTGCACCATCGTCAGAACGAAGAGCAGGACGCGCGAGAGGGTGAGATAGACGAGGCAGTAATTTCCGTATTTCCAACCGAGGTGAATGAGCAGGTTCGCAGCGATATAGAGCGCGAACATGACGATATAAAGCGCGATATTGCGCCTGCAGGCGCGCGCGGTGCGCAGTCTGCCCGTATCGCGGGCGATGGCGCCGAGCGCGGGCAGCAGGAAGAGGTGGCAGAGGTAATAGACCGCCTCGGTCACGGGCTGCAGGTACCCGGTGAAGTCGGACAGAAGCGTGTTCTTTCCCGTCAGAACGAAGATCTGCAGAAGGCAGACGCTCATCAGGTAACTGCCGGCGGCGCCGAAGACGATCGCCGCGCGCTTGAAAAGACGCTCGTACCCGGCGAGCTTCAGACAGGCGTACATGCAGAAAAAGCAGCCGATAAAGGACGGCAGCACGCCGTACGCGGTCATGGAAAGCGTCAGCGAAAGACCGACGAAGAGGAGACCGAAGCCCATAAACACCTCATCACAGAGCAAAAATCAAACGTTCCGGGGCGGGAAATCCCGCCCGTTCTTTATTCCTCGCCCGCCGTGTTGCGCCCGCAGCACTTCTTGTATTTCAGACCCGAGCCGCAGGGGCAGGGATCGTTGCGCCCGATCTTCTCGCCCTTTTTGATCGGCAGAGGTTTCGGGGGCTGCGCGGGCTGACCCGGCTGACCGGGCTTGCCCGGAGCGGGTCTGGCAAAGGGCGCGCCGCCGCCGGGACGGGCTGCGGGACGGACGGAGGAGGCGCCGCGGCGCGCGGGCGCGCTCTCGCCGCCGCCCGACTGACCGGTCACGCGGGCGACCGCCTCGCGCTTGACTTCGACGCGCGGCGTCACCGACAGAAGCGAGCGCACGGTATCCTCGCGGATCATGCCGACCATTTCGTCAAACATCTCGCCGCCGGCGATCCGGTACTCGACGATCGGATCGCGCTGCGCGTAGGCGTTGAGCCCCACGCCGTCGCGCAGGTCGTCCATCGCGTCGAGGTGATCCATCCACTTGATATCGACCTGCCGCAAAAGGACGATGCGCGCGATCTCGCGCATCTGTTCGGGCGGGAAGAGCGTTTCCTTGGAGGCGTAGAGATCGCGCGCGCGCTTCAGCATATCCTCTTCCAGTTCTTTCGCCGAGAGTTTCGCCTTTTCCTCGGGCGTGAACACCAGATCCTCCGGCTTGTAGAGCAGACCTGCGAAATACTGCTTCATGCCCTCGAGATCGTACTCCTCGGGGGTCTCGCCGACGAGATAGCGCTTCGCCGTTTCGCTGACCGTGTCGTCGATCATCTTCAAGATCTTTTCATGCAGATCGACGCCGTCGAGCACCTCGCGGCGCTGTTCGTAAATGACGGTGCGCTGACGGTTCATCACGTCGTCGTAATTGAGGACGTTCCGTCTGCGCTCGAAGTTCATGCTCTCCAGCCGCTTCTGCGCGCTCTCGATCGAGTTAGAAAGGATCGAGGCGTTGATCGGCTGATCCTCCGGCAGATTGAGGCGGTCGGCGATGTTGAGCATCCGGTCGGAGCCGAAAAGGCGCATCAGATCGTCTTCCATAGAGAGGAAGAAGAGCGATTCGCCGGGGTCGCCCTGACGGCCGGAACGACCGCGCAGCTGATTGTCGATCCGTCGGCTCTCGTGCCGCTCGGTGCCGATGATGAAGAGTCCGCCCGCGGCGACGACCTGCTCGTAGGCGGGTCTGATCTCTTCCTTATACTTCTCATAGAGGGCTTTGTAGACCTTGCGCGCCTCCAGGACCTCCTCGGGGACGTTCTCGGCGGTGCCGACGGCGAGTCCGATCACTTCCTCGTCGTAGCCGTCCTTCTTCATCTGCTGTTTCGCCATGAATTCGGGATTGCCGCCCAGCATGATATCGGTGCCGCGTCCCGCCATGTTGGTCGAGATCGTCACCTTCCCGGGCAGACCCGCCATCGCCACGATCTCGGCTTCGCGCTCGTGATGCTTGGCGTTCAGAACAGTATGCGCGATGCCGTTCATCTTCAGGATCCTCGACAGCTCCTCAGATTTGTCGACCGAAACGGTGCCGACCAGCACCGGCTGACCTTTTTCGTGACATTCCTTGATCTGCCCGAGGATCGCGCGGTACTTGCCCTTGATGGTCTTGAAGACCTGATCGTTGTGGTCGATACGGATCATCGGCTTGTTGGTCGGGATCTCCACGACGTCGAGATTATAGATCTCGCTGAATTCCTGCGCCTCGGTCAGAGCCGTACCGGTCATGCCCGAGAGTTTTTTATACATTCTGAAGAAGTTCTGGAAGGTGATCGTGGCGAGCGTGCGGTTTTCCTTCTGCACCTCCACGCCTTCCTTGGCTTCGATCGCCTGGTGCAGACCGTTGGAATAGCGCCTGCCGGGCATGATACGGCCGGTGAAGGAGTCGACGATCAGCACCTCGTTGTCCCTGACCAGATAATCGACGTCGCGCTTCATGACGCCCCAGGCGCGGATCGCCTCGTTGACGTGATGCGCGATCGTCGAATTCTCGGGATCGGAGAGGTTCTCGATGCCGAAGAATTTCTCGGCTTTCTCGGTCCCGGACGCCGTCAGGACCACCGTGCGCGCCTTTTCGTCGACGATATAGTCGGCGTCGATGTCGTCGTTATTGGATTTGTCGTCCATTTCCTTGATGCGGAAAACGCGCAGCTTCCGCGCGAGTTCGTTCGCGCGGTCGTACAGGTCTGTCGATTTCTCGCCCTGCCCCGAAATGATCAGCGGCGTGCGCGCTTCGTCGATGAGGATCGAGTCGACCTCGTCGACGATCGCATAGGCAAAGCCCCGCTGCGTCAGATCCTTTTTATAGAGCGCCATATTGTCGCGCAGATAGTCGAAGCCGATCTCGTTGTTCGTCGCGTAGGTGATGTCGCAGGCGTACGCCGCCTTCTTTTCGGCGGGGGACTGATCGTGGATGATCAGTCCCGTCGTCAGACCCATGAAGTTATAGACCCTGCCCATTTCCTCATAGCCGACGCGCGCCAGATACTCGTTGACCGTCACGATATGCACGCCGTTGCCCGCGAGGGCGTTGAGATAGGCGGGAAGGGTCGCTACCAGCGTTTTTCCTTCACCGGTCTTCATCTCGGCGATCTTGCCGTAATGGAGCATCAGACCGCCCTGCAGCTGCACCCGGAAGGGGCGCTTCCCCAGGATCCGGCGGTCGGCTTCGCGCACCGCGGCAAACGCCTCGGGCAGAATATCGTCGAGGGTCTCGCCGTTCTTTAAGCGCTCCTTCAGCGCCGGCGTGATCGCCTGCAGGTCGCGGTCGGGCAGTTCCTTGCACTGCTCGCTCAACGCTTCGATCCTGTCGATGAGCTTGTCGTATTTCTTTAACAGCCGTTCGCTGTACGTTCCGAACATCTTGTCAAAAAGTTTCATTTTCTGCTCCTTCTGCCGTCGTTTGAGACTTGCACACAGCGGTCAGCCGACGGTACCGTGAAGTAATTCTATCGCTTTATCGTTTCATCACGACCACTTGAACGTCCGGGCTTCCCCGGCGCTCTCCAGTCCCGGAAAATCCCATTGCCGCAGCGCTTCAAAGACGGCGACGGCGACGGCGTTCGAGAGATTGAGCGAGCGCAGCGTCGGGCGCATCGGAATGCGCACGCAGAGGTCGCGGTGCGCCTCCAGCAGCGTTTCGGGCAATCCCGCCGTCTCCTTGCCGAAAACCAAGAAACAGCCGTCCGGATAGGTGACGCCGGTATAGCGGCGCGGCGCCTTGGTGGTATAGAAGAACATCGCCGCGCCCGCGTTGACCGTCATGAATTCCTCAAGAGAATCGTAATAGGTAAGATCGAGCTTGTCCCAGTAGTCAAGTCCCGCTCTCTTCAGGTGCCGGTCGGTGATCTCGAAGCCGAGAGGGCGCACCAGATGGAGCGCCGCGCCCGTGGCGGCGCAGGTGCGCGCGATATTGCCGGTGTTCTGCGGGATCTCGGGCTCGATGAGCGCGACGTTGAGTTTCGGCATGGTCTTTTCCTCTTTTCCGCGCCCGCTTCAAGCTGCCGCGGGCGGCGTCCGGCGGCTGTCCGCCGGCGTTTACTAACGGCGACATCAAAATATTCAAAGTGCGCCCGGCGGCAAATCAGACGCCGCTCCAGGCATGCGGGGAATTTTCAGAGGTCGCCTAATTCTGTTTCAGAATATTGTCCTCCATCCACGCCCAGCGCTCCCGCATCCAGCCGACCATGAAGTCGATATACCCCTCGTAGGTATAGACGTCGGCGGTGCCGTGACTGTTGACGTAGCCGTGGATCTGATTGCCGTACATATTCCAGAAGCGGGCGTTGCGGTCGCCCGCGACCAGCAGTTCCCCGCCCTTTTCGCGGATCGCCTCGTAGAAGGAGAGCATGACGGCGCCGTCGAGCTGCCGCATCCGCTTCAGGACTTCCTCTCTGAACCATTCGTTTTTGATCAGCCACGTGTACCAGACGCAGCCCTTGCTGCCGGTCGAATAGAAGCCGTCGGTCGAACTCGCGGGGCCGTAGGTCCCGAAGCCGAAGTCAAAGTCCCAGGGAGCGGTGAAGAAGAGTTTTCCGCCGGCGTCGCGCTGCAGGAAGAAGGAGGCGCCGCCCGCGTCGACGTCGAGCGAGAATTCCTCGATGATATACATATCGACAAGCGAAGGCAGGTCGATCAGTTCTTCGATGCGGGCGCGGTCGCCCGACCGGATCGCGTCGCTGCATTTCTGCAGGAACGCCCTGATCTTCGCGGTCTTTTCCACAGACAGGTGATCGTCGCTCTTGACAACGAACGCCGGGCCGTCTTTGCCCTCGTGCGCATAGCCGTTGATATAGAAGTAGGTCAGTCCCTTTTCGGCGCCGTGCTCGCCCGCGCCGCGGAAGTCGATCTCAACCAGAAAGCCGGGATCACTGTCAACGGTGAATTCCACGTCGCCCTCGTCGATCTCCACGCGCCCTTTCTTCGCCTCGATCTGCTCGCAGAGGAGGTACATCCCTCTGTACACGCCGTTGACGTAGAGGTTGACGAAGCGCGATTCACAGTAGTAGGGGATCGTCCCCATCAGTTCCGCCAGCTTCCACATCGACCAGGTGCGCAGCCCTGGCGCGTCGAATTTGTTGGAATTGAGGACCCATTTCTTGGCGGCGGACATCCCTAAGATCGGTTCCTTGGCGTTCAGCTTGATCTTATAGGAGTTCTTGCTGTCGTACTGATCCTGCGCGGCGCCGCCGTTCCAGGAGGAATTGCCCCTGCCGCGGATCTGCATGGCGGAGGGCTCGAGCGTATAGGAGCCGTCGCCCGTTCTGACGCTGACAGTGCCGGGAACGAAGTCCTGACTTCTCACGGGCTCGCCGCTGTCGGTGACGATAAAGAGGTCGGGCACGGCGACCAGCGCCTCGTTCGTCACGAATTCGGCGTAATAGGTCACGTCCTTATGCGCCTGATCGCCCGAACGCAGAGGATCGATCCTGCCGTCGCTCCACTGTAAGAACGCATAGCCCTCGTCGGCGATCGCACGCACAGCCGGCACTTCCTCGCCGTAGGAGAGCTTGTATTCGGTATCGCCCTCGATCCTGCCGCCGCCGCGCACAGCATATTTCACGGTATAGAAGACCTTGTCCTCGCCCGGGATCTTATACACCTTGAAGTATTTGCTGTCGGGGAAATTTTCCGGGGCTGTGATGTTGTTATAGCGCCCCGCGAACAGCACCTTCGCGCCGGCGGGATCCAGCACCTCCATGAACACGTCGTAGATCCGCCCCGGCTGAGGGCAGAAGCCGCAGTCGACCGTCTCTTCGCCGATCTGTCCCTGGAAATAGATATCAAACCAGTCGCCCCTCGATTTTCTGAGCGGCAGCGTCAGGGCGGGATAGGTATAGATCAGCCGTCCGCCGCCGTCGTGTACCCGGATGCGCAGCCGCGCGGAATAGTCGGAAACATTCCCGGTGAACGCCGGGGTCTCCATGAAGGCGCTGAAGCTGTCGATCTCGGGGGAGAACAAAAGATCCTGCGTGGTCTTGATGCGGAAGATCGTCTGATAGCCCTTATGCTGACTGCCGATCATCTCAAGGTCGCTGCGGTCGAGCCCGTCGGGCGTTTCGCCGTAGTGGATCCCCAACTCGTAGCGCGCGTTATTGAGGGGCAGCCCGGGCGCGCCGGGCGTGATATTATAGCTTGAACGCATGGCGATCGCGCGGAAATCCTCATAAAGGTCATACCCCAGATAAACGGTGTCGAGGCGCGAGCCGTACAGGATGCCCTGCCCGATCTCCGTCACCGTTTCGGGAATATAGATCTCCGACATCGATCCGCAATAGGCGAAAGCGTCGATCCCGATGCTCGTAACCCCCGGCTCGATCACGACGGTCGTCAGCGCCTCTTCGAAGATGAAAAGCCGTCCGCAGATATTCTCCACGCCGCCTCCGATCACGGCGCGCCCGATTTTTCCCGCGTATTCCGCCCAGGGATGAGCGTCCTTGGGAATATTGCGCATCCTTCCCCTGCCGATCACGTGCGCCGCGTAGATGCCGTCGCCTTCGTCGCAGATATACATTTTCACGTCGCTGTCCGGCTCGGATATATCATATTCCGCCACGATCCCCTCGGGCAGAGGCGTCGGGGTCGGCGTGGGGGTCGGCGTCGGGGTCGGCGTCGGGGTCGGCGTCGGGGTCGGCGTCGGGGTCCGGGTCGGAATGTCTGTCAGAGTCGGCGTTTCCGTCGGCGTTTCCGTCGGCGTCGGCGTGGGCGTCGGCGTGGGCGTCGGCGCGTCCGGCGTTCCGGAGGACGGGCTGACTGCCGTTTCGGTTTTGACGTCCGGGGACGTCGTGGGCGTTTTTGAACTTCCGGAAGGCGCGGTAACGCCCGCGCAGGCGGAGAGAATGAGAGAGAACGCCCATACGGCAAGAACAAGAAGCACTTTGCTGCGTATTTTTTTCATAGTTTTCCTCCTGCCGTTTCCGGCTGATCGCATTCTCAAAAGGAGGCGCATACGCGCTTCAAAGACGTCGCTCGGTATCTTATGGTATTGTATCACAGTTTTACGGACTTTGCAAGGACGATTTCTTCATTTATATCGCGTTCTTTTCTTTATATCGCGCGTTTTCCCACCCTTTCGACGCGAACAGGTCGCGCACGCGATATTCAAGCAGCAATTCGTTTTCCATTTTTTCACTTCCTTTACGTATTGCGCGCCCGGGCTTCCCCGTCCGTTCAGTCGCCCGTATAGTTAAAGGTAATATCAGCCGTCGTTACAGCAAAATTCATGATGTAAAAGTTGATGTCCGACCACTCTTCCCTGCTGCCCCGGTAAAATACCGTCTTCAGCGCCGTGCAGCCGTAAAACGCGCCGAACCGGATCTGTTTCAGACTGCGCGGCAGGACGACGCTCTCAAGATCCGCACATCCGAAAAACGCGTGGTCGTCGATCTGTCCGACCCCTTCGGGGATCGTGATCTTCCTCAATCCGGCGCACTTGTTGAACGCTTCCACTCCGATCATTTTCACGCTGCCGTCCGACGGGATCACGCTGCTTTTGCATCCGGAGATCAGGATCCCGTCGAGTTTGTCGGTGACGCAGTTCCCGCCGCCGCTGAAGCACAAATTCTCCGGATCAACGGTCAGTACTTCAAGCGCCGTGCAGGTGCAAAACGTTCCGTTGTCGATCGACAGTACGTCTTTGGGGATATTGATCGTCTTCAGACTCGCGCATCCGCTGAACGCGTCCCTGCTGATCACGTTGACGCTGTCGGCGATCTTCAGAAAATGCAGCGCCGTGCAGTTTTCAAACGCGTATTTGCCGATCACCTGCGTCCCCTCGGGAATGACCGCTTCCGTCAGATCCGTACAGCCGGAAAACGCATGATCGCCGATCTCTTTGACGCTGCCGTCCGTCGGGAACACACTGTTTTTGCATCCGGCGATCAGGACCCCGCCGCTCCGCCCGATGAGGCAGCTGCCGGAACTCATATAGGCCGGATTGTTTTCGTCGACGCTGATCTCTTCAAGCGCGGGACAGCCCTTGAACGCGCCGGCGCTGACGTTGACCAGACTTGCGGGGAGCGAGAACCGTCTGACGTCGGCGCAGTTTTCGAAGGCGCCGGTGTTAATGCTTACGACCCCCTCGGGGATCACGACGTCAAACAGTCCGCTGCGCCCGAAAAAGGCGTTTGAGCAGATCCCCGCCACGCTGCCGTCCTCGGGGATCCTGCTGCCGCAGCTCCCGGCGATCAGCAGTTTTTTTGCGATTTCGATCAGACAGCCGTTTATGCAGAGGTAGTGCGCGTTCCTTTCGTCGACCGTGATCCGCTCGATCGACGGACACGACGCAAGCGCCCATTCGCCGATCTTCCTGACGCCCGCGCCGAAATGTATTTCCGTCAGTTTCGCGCATTCGGCAAAAGCCGCGCGGTCGACCAGACGGACGCTGTCCGGGATCGTGACGCGCTCAAGATCCCCGCAGCACCGGAAAGCGCGCTCGCCGATCGTGACGACGCTCCCGGGGATCTCGATCTGTTTCAGTCCGCGGCGCCCGAAAAAGGCGTTTTCGCCGATCGCGGTAACGCTTCCGTCCGCCGGGATCACGCTGTTTCTGCATCCGACGACGACCGTCTTGCTTTTGCGGTCAATGACGCAGTTGCCCGCGCACCTGAACTTCACGTTGTCCGGATCCATAACGACCGTTTCAATACCGCCGCACTTATCAAACGTCCTGCCGTAGAGGTGTTCAACACGCGCGGAGATCCATATCGCCGTCAGGCCTTTGCAGCAAACAAATTCCAGGGGACTGACCGAATCGTTTTTGTCTCCTGTGCGCACGTACCCGCGGCTGCGGTTTCTCCCGTTCTCCGAGGCGTCTTCCATATTCGACACGCTCCGGTAACGCTCCCTATAGCGTTCCCTGCGATTGTACGCGATCTTCAGGCGCGAAGAAGCGTAAGGTGAACAGAGAGCGCGCGCTTCCTTCACGAGCTCTTTGAAAACAAAAAGCTCTTCTTCGACAGAAGACTGCAGTTCCGCCTTCGGGAAATACTGCGTCAAAAACGGGTAGACCGCGAGATAGTAAAAGAGTTCCTCATAGGGATTGGCGCCTCCCTCGCACCCGACGCAGGAGATATCGGCGTCCCACGCTAAGATCCCCGCGGTCCCGCGCCTGAGCATCCCCGTAAGCAGGCAGCACGCGGCGGCGTCCCTGTGGACCGTGAATTGCTGTACGGCTCTGCAAAGCATATCGTAGTCGGGCTCTTCGCGTTCCTGAAGCAGATCCAGAAACTGCAGAAGATCTTCTTCCTCCGTGCGCTCGTCCGCATCGAGATCCGAGAGCAGTTTTTCAAAAATCCTGCGCTCATCTTCGGCTTCCGCTTTCGGAAGATCGTTCTTCCACTTGCCGCAGATCGCCGCGTATACCGCGTTCTTCGCCTCTTCCTCCTTTTCGGAAAGCTGTTCTGTCAACGGCTTTCCCGGAACGGTGAACCGGAGCCCCTTCAGGGCGAAAAGATACTTGCCGAACAGCGCAAGATCCGCTTCATCGTTCTTTTTTCTGAACGCCGCGGCGATCACCTTGCTGTACCGCGTTCCCCTCAAAGAACGCCGCGGCGGCTTTTTTCCGTCGGGAGCGACAAGGATGATCGGCACGGTCGGTTTCTCCATCCGGATCGCCGCTTTCAGTTCGTTCAAGCAGTCGTCCCGCACGTTTTCGGACAGCACAAAGTCTTCGTTCAGAAGCGGCATGAACACATCGCAGCGCGTGAGCCGTTCCATCAGCGCGCCGTCAAATCCTTCGTGCGGTTCCAACTGCCGGCTGACCGTCACCCCCGCGCCCGTAAACGCCCCCAACGCCCGGACAAACGTCCGGAAATCCCGCTCTGCCGCCTCGTCAAAACAGTATGATCTCAGTAAAATTTCCATAGACGTTTCTCCTGATTTTTCGGTCTGATTTTCCTTTTTTATCATAGCACGTTTTGGCGGTTTTTGTCAACTGCCGCCGCAAATCTTTTGCCGGCAAAGTCACGCAAAAAAGGAAAAACAGCCGGTTTCGAACAAAAAAACTTGACGAACGGCTTTCATTTGTGGTATAACAGAAGCGGGTCCTTACAGTTCCCGCCCATTCTGCATATTCCGGGAGGAAAGCCATGAAAAAGATCCTTTGTTTTCTGATGACGGTACTGATGCTCCTGCCGATCTTCTGCGCCTGCGGCGGCGCGGCGCCCGAAACGGCGACGGCGAAAAAAACGCCGGCGTCCGGCGAAGAAACGGCGACGTCGGCGCCTGAGACGTCAAACGTCACGCCCGCAAAAACGCCGACGCCCGAACCGACGTCCGAGCCGACGTCCGAACCGACGCCCGAGCCGACGCCTTCGCCCGAGCCGACGACGACCCCCGCCGAAACGCCGGAGGAAGATCTGCTGCAGCTCGAATACGGCGTATACAACATCCTGTCCGCCGACGGCGAGCACAAACTCGCTTTGAACAACAAAAATCAACTCATCGTCAACGATGAGGACGAGATCCGGACGCGCTTCACGGTACACGCCAAAGAGCGCAAGGGCGAGCGGTACTACGCGATCTACAAGGGCGACGACGAGGTCAAGACCCTGGCGATCAACTCGGTCCAGCCGGGAAAATCGAAGGTCACGGTGACCGAAGGACGCTACACGCCCGCAGACAAGGACCTCTGGTCGATCGTCGACTGCGGATACGGCGTCTGCCGCATCATTCCGATGATGAGCCCGAAAAGTCAGCTGCTCTGCCTGGAGCTCGTGGGGAACGAGGTGCAGGTCAAGCCGCTGGACGAGGGGAATACCGCTCAGCTCTTCCGCATCGAGAAGGCGGGCGAACACCCCGAATTCATCGAATTCAGGTCTGACGGCGGCAAGATCTTCATCCGCCTGCACCGCTCGGCGTTCAACAAGTCCACCGGCATCACCGAGGAGCATATGCAGCGCTTCGTCAACTTCTTCGAGGAGGCGTACTATAAGGAGATCGAGCTGACCGGCTTCATCCCCTACGATATCATCGTCATCAACGGCTGGGAGGATATCAAGCTCGCCGCGGGGGTCTCCGACAACTACAACGTCATTACCGCCGGCAGAGCGTTCATGAACTCCGAAATGTCCAACAGCGCGCGCCGCTGGCCGCTGCTGGAGATCTTCGATCTCTCATTCGGGATGCTGCACGAGCTGGGCCACATGTTCGAAAGCAACCGCGGCTGGAATTTCGAGAGTGAAGCGTGGACGGATCTCAAACTCTGCTACGTGATCTACAAAATGACTCTCGAGCACAAAACTACCGACGGCATCACCTTCGGCTGCTCCTCCAGCGACTACCCGACCAAGATCTGCCACGTTTACGAAACGATGGCGGACGGTCTGAACATCCACGCGAAAAAGGGCGCGATGACCACCGTCTACGGCTTTTTCGGCGCCGCGCGCCTCTTCCTGCTCATGGCTTACGACTTCGGATGGGAGCCCTTCATCAAGACCTTCCACTGGTTCCAGGATAACGGCTATACCGCCAAATCCTTCGAGCGCTGGGAGCGCTTCACCACCTTCTGCGACAAGCTTTCGGAGTTCTCCGGCAGGGATATCATGACCGAGTACCTCACCCCCGAGAACATCGAGGTGTTCCGGGCATACTATCAGGGAGAGACGACCGCCGCCGTGTAAAGGGATATGAAAGCGATACAAGGCTGAAAATCTGACGAACTTTCCTACGGAAACAAAAAAGAAACAAGGGGGTGTTTCATTTGGCGTATTTGCGCCAAATGAAACACCCCCTGGTTGTTTATGACCTTTTCAGGTCGCCGCTCACGAGATCTCCGCCGCTTTTTCGCGTACGTTGAATTCAGAGAGCAGTTTTGACGTTCTGCCGTTCACCGAGCTGGTCGTCAGCAGGGCGAACCGCGATTCGGAGTACATCTTGTAGACTTCATCGATGGACTTGCCCTCGAGTTCCGAGCCCTCGAAGATATACGCCCACGCCTCGTCCCAGTTCTCCGAAGAGATCTGCTTGTTCCTGCAGCAGTCGACGAATTTCAGAAGCAGGTCGTTGCCGGGCGTGGAGTAGAAGTAGTCGTACCAGACGTGGAAGCGGACGGCGTCCTTGCGTTCGCGCTGCCCGCGCACGGTCTGCATCTCCCAGCCGGAATAGTTTCTGTCGTCGTTGTATTTTCCGTTATCCATGGCGTAGATGAAGCGGCAGGCGTCGGCAAACTGTTCGATATAGTTGCTGTATTCGCAGTAACCGCCGTTCCAGCCGTTCTGGATGATGTGCGCAAACTCATGCGTCAGGCAGTCGAAATCGTAGGGATGCGCGGAGTCGGGCTCGCCCTTCTCGTTGTGCGTACGCTCCGGCCACAGCCACATATCGTGGAGGTGAACGAATCCGCCGCCCGCGGAAGCGATGCCGTAGCCCTCGTTTTCAACGCCGAGGCGCACCGAGGTGGGGCTGTTGCAGACCGCGCCGAAGCGGGCGTACATCCTGGGGTAGCAGGACCAGAAAACTCTTGCGCAGAGCGCGATCTGCGCGGGGGTGGTATAGCCCGCCCATTTCCCGAGCTCGATCGTAAAGGTGAAGTCGGTGCCGTTGACCGTCTTCTTCTGCTGAATGGCGTTGGTCGCCATTTTGATCTCGATATCGTCGTCGATCACGCCCTTGAAGACCGAGGAATCAAATCCGGTCAGCGAAAGACCGACGATCATCGATTTTTTGCAGGTGTACTTCTGCCCGTTCAGGTCGGCAAACGCGACGCTGACGTTCAGTTTGTCCTCGCGCTGATACTCCGCGTCGACGTCGACGCAGACGCCGATATAGCCGTCCGCCGTCGAAATGAAGGGATCGGCGGCGTTGAGTTTCGCCGTGCCGGCGACCGCGGTACGGTCGCTCTTGACGATCGAGTATTCAACGTCGGTATCTTCACCCAGGATCAGCGCTTTCGCGGGAGAGGGGTCGAAGAAGATGTAGAGCTTCTTTGCATAGATCGCCGGATTGCATCCGTCGACCACGCCGGGCGCGGCGCCGTTGGCAAGGGGCGCAAGCGAGATCACCTCGGGCTTGGGCGTCGGGGTGGGGGTCGGCGTCGGGGTGGGCGTCGGGGTCGG
>JAFTCT010000071.1 GCA_017454525.1 Clostridia bacterium | reverse complement strand
GGCGAGCTGTTTTGCCGCAGAACAAGGCGTACAAATTGAAACAATACTTTGTGTATTGTGAAATTTGGCAACGCAGTTATGCGGCAAAACAGCCGCCGAAGCATTGCTGTCCGGATGTGCTATGAATATTTAGAGGTCCCCACAAGAGAGTCGAAAAAGCCGCAAAGGGAGAAAAAGGATATGAAAGCATTGATCACCGGCGCGTCGTCGGGCATCGGCAGAGCGCTCGCCGTACTTCTCGCAAAGGACGGGTACGATCTTGTTCTGGTCGGCAGAAACGCCGGACGTCTCGACGCCGCAAGAGAGGAGACGCTCGCGGCGGGCGCGCACGGCGTGACCGTCGTGCCGCTGGATCTCTCCGTCAGGGAAAACTGTATCGCGCTGCACGACGCGCATCCCGACGTCGATCTGCTCGTCAACAACGCCGGATTCGGGGACATCGGCTTCTTTGACGAGACCCCGCTTGAAAAGGAGCTGTCGATGATCGACACGAACGTCGCCGCGATGCACGTCCTGTTCAAGCTCTATCTCGGGACGATGGTCAGAAGGGATCGCGGTCAGATCCTCAACGTCGCCTCGATCGCCGGCTTCATGCCGGGACCTCTGATGGCGACCTACTACGCCACCAAAAGCTACGTCGTCCGCTTAAGCGAAGGCGTGCGCAAGGAACTGAAGGAAAAGGGCGCGCACGTCAAGATCTCGATCCTCTGCCCCGGACCGGTCGATACGGGATTCAAGGACACCGCGGGCATCCGCTTCAATTTTCACGGCGTCGACGTTGACGCCGTCGCGCGGTACGCCTACAAGAAAGTAAAAAAAGGAAAATTCTACGTCGTGCCGACCGTTCCGGTGCGTCTGTCGCGCTTCTTTTTAAAGATCCTTCCCTCCCCGCTGATCTCTTCCTTTATTTATACGGCGCAGAGCGGACGGCTGAAATAGAGCGCGGAAGCGGACAAACGAAAACAATACAAAAATATTCATTTTTCATCGCATTTTGTGAATATCAGTGAATACGTAAAGGCGCGCTCCGGCAAGCGGACAAAACCGTTTCGGCTTCCGGAGCGCTGTATTTTTGCGTTTTTTGCTCTTTTTGTTGTGCATATTGCACTGTTTTTACGCTTGCCGCTTGTTCGTTTTGTAGTATTCACAAAAAATGAATTTTTTTACATTTTCCTCTTGCATTTTCCGGAAGAATGTGCTATACTCTGTTTGCCGGTGAAAAACCGGCTTCACATCAAAGTCAATCCACTGACCATATCAAATGCAAAAAGGAGAAACAAGTCATGAAAAAAACAGTATCGTTCATTCTCGCGGCAGTTCTGCTTCTCGCCGCGCTCGTCATTTTCGGATCCTGCGCAAAAAAGACCGAAAAGCTGGTCATGGCGACCAACGCGACCTTCCCGCCCTATGAATACGTCGAAGGCGGCAAAGTCGTCGGCATCGACGCCGAGATCGCCGCAAAGATCGCCGAGAAACTCGGCATGGAACTGGAGATCAAGGACGTCGGGTTCGACACCATTCTCGCCGGCGTTGAAGCCAAGACGTACGACATCGGCATGGCGGGCATCACCGTGAAGCCCGACCGTCTGAAGCAGGTCAACTTCACGACCTCCTACGCCAACGGCAAACAGGTGATCATCGTGAAAGCGGATTCAACGATCGCTTCCGCCGACGATCTGGCGGATAAGAAGATCGGCGTGCAGCTCTCCACGACCGGCGACATCTACGCCACCGAAGATTACGGCACCGACCACGTCGCGCAATACAAGAACGGACCGGAAGCCGTCAACGCGCTCGTGGAAGGAAAGGTCGACGCGGTGATCATCGACAACGAGCCGGCAAAGAATTACGTCAAACAGAATCCCGGTCTGAAGATCCTCGAAGCGACCTACGCGGATGAGGACTACGCGATCGCCGTCAACAAGGAAAACACCGATCTGCTCCAGAAGATCAACGACGCGCTCGACGCGCTGACCAAGGACGGCACGATCAAGAAAATCATCGACAAGTACATTCCCGCCGAATACCCGGCGCCGCGGCGCTCGCCGGGGCTGCTCATTTGCGCGCAAATGAGCAGCCCCTGACGCGGCGTGATCCGTGAAGCCCTCAAAGGCGCCCGCATCCTATCTGTTCACAGGAACCGTTATGAAGAAGAATTACCGACTGAAAATCATATCCGTCATATTGCTGTCGCTTTCGCTCCTGTCCCTCGTCGCGTCCTCCTCCCTTGCGGCGGGACAGGACGATAACGACGCGGATATCACGCTGTACTCTTCCCTCTCTTTCGCGGGCAACGGCGAAAGAGAGATCTCGGGAAGCGGCGAGCTCCACTCCACGGTACTGAAGAATACCGTCAATTTTTCTGTTGAGGACAAGCAGAAAAACCGCAAGCCGCATCTGATCGTCACGCGCGGCGGTGAAACGAAAGAACTCAAGGATCCCTACTATATGCTCGTATGCGACAGCGAGGACGATTACGGCACGGTCCTTATCGCCGTCGCGACTTCCGACGGAACGGTCCTCGGCGAATACGAGGTGACGGTCGTATACGACGGCGAAGACGGCTTCTTCGTGCGGAAGCTCAAGGAGTTCAGAAACGAGTTTGTCAACAATTTCATCAACGACAACCGCTATCTGCTTCTTCTGCGGGGACTTGGAAACACGCTGATCATCACGCTCTGCGCACTGCTCATCGGTATCGTGATCGGCACGCTCGTCGCCGCGGTGCGCTCGACCTACGACAAGAACGCCGAGACTTATAAACTGTATAAGAGCGTCGGCGGCAAGATCATGAAGGCCGTAAACGCGCTGTGCAAACTCTATCTGACGGTCATCCGCGGCACGCCCGTGGTCGTACAGCTGATGATCATGTACTTCATCATCTTTGCCGGCGGGACGAGCGACCTGAGCGTCGCGATCGTCGCCTTCGGCATCAACTCCGGCGCATACGTCGCGGAGATCCTGCGCGGCGGCATCATGTCGGTGGACGCCGGGCAGTTCGAAGCGGGCAGGAGCCTCGGCTTCAACTACGTTCAGACGATGATCTACATCATCATTCCGCAGATGTTCAAGTCCTCCCTTCCCGCCCTTTGCAATGAGTTTATTTCTCTGCTCAAGGAAACCTCGGTCGCCGGCTACGTGCCGATCATGGAACTGACCAAAGCCGGGGACATCATCCGCGGCAGGACCTATTCGGCGTTCATGCCGTTGATCGCGGTAGCGCTGATCTACCTGGTCATCGTCGTCATTCTGACGAAACTCGTCGGAATACTGGAAAGGAGGCTGCGCAAGAATGAGCGCTGAACGGATCATCGAAATCAAGGATCTGAAAAAGCATTATAACGGCGGCGCGGTCAAGGCGCTCGACGGGATTGATATGGCGGTCACGCAGGGCGAGGTCGTGGTGATCATCGGGCCGTCGGGCAGCGGGAAATCGACGCTGTTGCGCTCGATGAACCTCCTCGAGATCCCGACGTCGGGGCAGATCTTCGTGGACGGCGCGGATATCACCGCCAAGGGCGTGGACATCAACAGGCACCGGATGAAGATGGGCATGGTCTTCCAGCATTTCAACCTCTTCCCGCATAAAACCGTGCTTGAGAATACAACGATGGCGCCGCGCAAGCTGTTAAAGAAATCAAAGGAAGAGGCAGAGGAAAAATCCATGCAGCTCCTTTCGCGCGTAGGGCTCGCGGACCGCGCGGACGCCTACCCCGCGCAGCTCTCCGGCGGACAGAAACAGCGCGTCGCGATCGTGCGCGCGCTCTGTATGCAGCCCGAGATCATGCTCTTCGACGAGCCGACCTCTGCGCTTGACCCCGAAATGGTCGGCGAAGTGCTCGACGTCATGAAGGCGCTCGCGAAGAGCGGCATGACGATGGTCGTCGTGACCCACGAAATGGGCTTTGCAAAGGAAGTCGCCGACCGCGTGATCTTCATGGCGGACGGCACGATCGTCGAGGAAGGAACGCCGAAGGAGATTTTTGAGGAGCCGAAAAGCGACCGTCTCAAGAGTTTCCTTTCCAAGGTCCTTTAACTTGATGTCGGATTCGGAAACATTCATACCGCAAAATGCACAAACAACGCGTGATTTTCAGATATTTTTTATACATTTTTTGTCATTATTCACGAATTTCAACAAAAAAAGTTTTTTTGTTTGATTTTATCGAAAAAATGTGCTATACTGTCTTCACAGTGTAGACCGACTGAGAAAAATAATAAATTTTTGGAGGAAAAACCATCATGATGAAAAAGGATCTCGTTGCGGCGATCGCTGCGAAAACCGAACTGAGCAAAAAGGACTCCGAGGCGGCTCTCAACGCTGCGATCGAAGCCGTCACCGCTGCACTTGCAAAGGGTGAAAGCGTTCAGCTGACCGGTTTCGGTACTTTCTCCGTCAAAGAGCGTGCTGCCCGCGCGGGCAAGAACCCCGCTACCGGCGCTGCGATCACCATCGCGGCTTCAAAGGTTCCCGGCTTCAAGGCAGGCAAAGCTCTCAAGGATGCCGTCGCAAAGTAATCTTTACTCATTCTGAGCACATAAAGGCGCCGCTTTTGCGGCGCCTTTTGTGCAAGTATCCGTCACCGACAGAAAGGAGGACGAGCCGTGAGAACACTGACCGCGCGTCTGCGCGAACTGATCGAAACCAGACCGCTTTGCTGTATCTGCGCGCTCTTCATGGCGCTCACGGCGCCGGTCCTCTTTCTGCCCGCCGCCGGAAAGATCGCGCTCTTTGCGCTCTTTCTCGCAGCCGCCGTCCTTCTCCTTGTGACGCGCCGGCGGATCGTGCGCTTTACCCTGCCCTTCCTGCGCGCCGCGGTCTGTTTGTGCGTCGGCGCCGCCGTGTGCGCCGTGACCTTTATCGCATACGATCTTTCGGCAAAGAGGACCGTCGATCTTGCAAAGACGAACGAGCCGGTAAAGATCGCCGTCGTTCTTGAAAAAGAGGTCTATTCCTCATCCTTCGGGTCGCTCTACGAAGCGCGCCTGAAGCGCATCGGCGAGCGCGGCGCGTTCGGTGCGCGCACGCTCGTTTCGTTTGACAGGGAAAGCGCGCCGCTGTTCACCGTCCTGGAGGGCGAAGCGGTTTTCAGGGATCTTGAGAGCAGCTCCGCGTACGTCGATTATACGAACAACTACCGCGCCAACGCGATTTTCACCGAGGTCGACGGAAACGCGCTGACCGTGAAAAGCGAAACCGACCGCGGGATCTCCTTTCTGTCGCACGAGCTGCGCGAGGCGATCGGAGAACGGTTTGAAAAAATGATGAGCCCGGAAGGGGCGGCGCTGGCGAAAGCCCTGCTGCTCGGCGAGCGCAAAGACCTGTCGAGCGAGATCAAACGCGACTTCAGAACGCTCGGGATCTCACACCTTCTGGCGATCAGCGGAATGCACCTCTCGATCCTCTTCTTTCTGTTTGACGCGCTGCTCCGGCGCGTCCGCCTGCCCTTCATTCCGCGCACCGTCCTTCTTTTCGGTATCGTCGTCTCCTATATGGCGCTCTGCGGCTTCTCGCCGTCGGTGACGCGCGCAGGGCTGATGCTGTTGATCATGCTGACCGCCCGCCTCTTCGGAAGGACGTCCGATCCCGTGACCACCCTCTTCCTTTCGGGCGCCGTCATCCTCTTTTTCTCGCCCTATACGGCGTTCAGCGTCGCCTTTATGCTCTCCTTCCTGTCGGTCTTCGGCATCCTGCTTTTCGAAACGGTCAGACGCCGGAACGCAAGCGGCGCGCAGACGCCCGTCAGACGGCTTCTTTCCTCGGTCGGCGTCGCGTTCGCCACGCAGATCGCGATCCTGCCGGTCGTCGCCTTCACCTACAGGACCGTTGCGCTGCCCGCGCCGCTCTTTTCCCTTCTCTTCTCTCCCCTGATCGCGCTGATCCTCTATCTCGCGCCGGTATTTCTTCTGCTGTCCTTCATTCCGTACGTCGGACCGCTCTTTATGGCGACGCTGTCGGCGGTCTGCAATTTCACGACGCGCGCTTCCTCGATCGCGCACTGTTTCAAAGACCTGACCGTCCCCGTAGACCCGACCGCGTTCTGCCTTTTCGCCCTGCCCGCGCTCATTCTGACGGTCCTTCTGATCCTCTCGGAAAGGAAACGCCGCCCGGCAGCGGCGATCCTTGCGCTCTATATCCTCTTCGGCGCCGCTTCATGGGTCCTGCCGCGGCTTGCAAAGGCGCGGATCATCACCGACGTTTCCGGTCAGAACGATATCGTCCTTGCGTATGCCGGCGGGAAATGCACGCTGATCGACCTCTCGGACGGATCGCTGAAATACGCAAGGGAGGCGTGCGCGCTGCTTGGTGTTGAGACCGGTGCCTCTCCCTGCGAAATCGTCTTCACCCACTATCACCGGAAGCATCTGTCCGCATTTGAATACTACTGTAAGAGCGGTTATCCCGAGCTTCTCTGCCTGCCCGAACCGTCCGCGGAGGAAACCGATACGTACTCCGGACTGCTGCGGCGCGCAAAAGAAGCGGGCGTAAAGGTCGTGACGTACGCAGAGGGGGACGCGGTCTCCCTGCCCGGCGGGATCGACTTTACCCCGATCCTGAAGGAGCGGATAAAACGCTCCACGCATCCCGTTTTCGCGTTTGCGCTCTCCTCGCAAGCGCGCAGCGTGACCTTTCTTTCCTCCTCCGCGTGGGAGGTCTGTACGCCCGCGGGCGACGCCGTCTGTTTCTTAAAGCACGGTCCCGTCGCCAAAACGCCGCCCTCGACCGTCGACGCGCCGCTTCTGATCGTGCGCAACGGAAATATAGAAGAATACTGCCGCAAACAAACGGCAGAATGCCTTGTCCCGACCGGACGGTATACGATCTTCTTTGACGAACTGGGCTGACAGAGAAAAAACCTCGTCGGAGTTTTCTCCTCTTGCCCCGGCGTTCGGAATAAAACCCGTTCGGATAATCCCGTTCAGTATTGGATCCGATCAAACGAAATCCGTACTGATAAACCCGGTCGGATAATACCCGCTCAGATAAAACCCGTTCCGTCAGAACCGAAAGGTTTCCAGACCGGAAAAGGGGTCGTTTCGTTTGGCGCAAACGCGCGTAATGAAACGACCCCTTTTATATTCCTGCGACCTTGCGCGCCGCATTTTACGCGCGGCGCACACATTGTCCTTGCGCGCCGCTTTTCACGCGCGGCGTTCTTCAATAACCTTCACGCGCCGCATTTCACGCACGGCGTTTTGCAATATCTTTCATGCTCCGCTTTCACGCGCGGCGTTTTGCAATATCTTTCATGCTCCGCTTTCACGCACGGCGTTTTGCAATATCTTTCATGCTCCGCTTTCACGCGCGGCGTTTTGCAATATCTTTCAAGCTCCGCTTTCACGCGCGGCGTTTTGCAATATCTTTCATGCTCCGCTTTCACGCGCGGCGTTTTGCTTTGTTCTTGCGCTCCGCTTTTGACGCGCGGCGCTTCGCGATATCCTTTACGCTCTGCTTTTCACGGTACGGCGCTCTAAAAAGAGCGTAAAGATCGCGGCGACCAGCGCCCCCACGATCGGCGCGGCGATGAAGATCCAGAGGTCGCGCAGCGCGTCGCCGCCCGCAAAGAGCGCAGGACCGAGACTGCGCGCGGGATTGACCGAAGCGCCGGTCACGCCCGAGCCGAGAATGACGCAGAGCGTCAGAGCAAGACCCGTCACGCCCCCGGTGACCGCCTTGTATTCATTCTTTTCGGTCACGCGGATATAGGTCAGCGCAAAGGCAAACGAGAGGATCGATTCGATGATCAGCGCCACCCAGAAACCGCCCAGCCCCGTCGCGCTGTTGGCGGCAAAACGCCCCGTCACGTCGCTGAGCGAAGAGTTGGCGATGATCCCGTAGAGCACCGCGCTGCCCGCGATCCCGCCGACGATCTGCGCCGCGATATAGCCGACGCAGTCGATGAAGCTCAGCTTCCGCATCAGCAGTTGCGCGATACTGATCGCCGGATTGAGGTGACAGCCCGAGATCGTGCCGAAGCAGTAAAACGCCGCCATATAGGTCAGCCCGAACGCCAGCGCCGACAGGATCGCCCCGCCGCCCGTCATCCCGAATATGCACGCCGTCCCGCACCCGAAAATCACCAGCAAATAGGTACCGACGAATTCCGTCAGATATTTCTTCAAACTTTCCATACTTTCCTCCTTCTCGCCCTTCGGCGATACGCTTTCAGTATGGAAAGAAAAGGAAGAGTTTATTCACCGTAAATGAATACGCGAACAATTCATTCACGGGCAGCGCTATTTTTGTGTGGCGTTTTTGTAAGAAATGTGATATAATATAAAAAACGGCGAAGGGAGGGATAGCACATGAAGAAATACTGGGCTGCGGCGGCGCTGACGGCGGCGGTCGTTCTGATCGGGCTGACGGCGGCGCTTCTTGCAGGCAAAAATGCGGCGCCGGACGCGGAAAGCGGGACAAAAACCGCGATCTCGCCCGTTTCGGAGGTTCCGGAGAGCGCTTTTTCTTCCGCTGCTGCGACAGAGGGTCCCGGCGGTAATACTGACCCTTCGCACGGCGTCACGGAGGGCTCCCCCGACGCTCCCGGTCCGGACGTGCACCGACATAATTTTGAAGAATGGGTGACCGTCCGCCCCGCGACCTGTCTTGAGGACGGCGTGCGGGAGCGCGTCTGCTCCTGCGGTGAAAAAGAGCGCGCGGCGATCCCGGCGACCGGACACGACAAAGCCGTGCGCCCGGCGGTCGAGCCGACCTGCACCGCTTCGGGCAGAACCGAGACGGTTTACTGCGCCGTCTGCGGCGCGGTATTCAGCGGCGGAGAGCGGATCCCCGCAAAAGGGCACAAAACGTCGGTCGTTCCCGCCGTTGAACCGACCTGCACGACTGCGGGCAACACCAAAGGGGAAAAATGTACCGTCTGCGGCGCGATCTTAAGCAATTACGTATACTATCCGCCGCTCGGTCATCAATATGGCGGTTTTGTGACCGTCAGAGAGGCGACCTGCACGTCGTCCGGCCGCATGGAACGCACCTGCGGGCGCTGCGGCGACGTCGACGTGCGCGTCCTTTCCGCGCGCGGACATACGCCGGTAAAGGAAACGGCGGTATCCGCGTCGTGTACGGCGCTCGGCAGGACCGAGGGCAGCCACTGCCGCGTATGCGGCACGGTGATCAAAAAAGCGGAGATCGTCTGCGCCCTCGGTCACGATTTCAAGAACAATACCTGTACAAGATGCGGCAAAACCACCGGGAACGCCGCGACCGCGGCGTTTGACGCCTTCAAGTCCTACGTCTGGCTCGTCGGCAAGAGGACGGGGGACGATTACAGAACGGTGCGCGACCCGATCGTCTCAGGCGGCGTGACCTATGAATACGTCTGGACCTATTCTCCCAAAAACGACGCCGTCACGGTCTCGATGACGGCGGGCGGCAGGGGAACGACGACCTTCTTCGTCGTCCTCACAAGAGCGCAGACCTATCTTACCTGGGGATACGCCCACCGCGCGCCGGAAGGATCCTCCGCGCTCGACGGGATCATGGATTTCGACCGCTTCGATCTGAACGCGGAGCCCCTGCCCTTCTGTGCTTACTCCGCTTCCGACAGTACGGAATACGAAAACGCCCTGAAGACCGCTCCGATCCTTGCCAAAGCCCTCTGGGCGCGCGCGGGCGAGGACGCGGCGAAGCTGGGCATCTCCCTCGACGCGCTCGGATAGATCCGGCGCCGGAACGGGAGCGGTTCGTCTGACCGTATAAAAAGACAGACCGTCGGCAAAGCCGACTAATGAAGACGTTCACTTCGCTCACTAATGAAGCGAAGTCGCCCCCGTCATTCATTAGTCCCGCAGGGACGTCTTCATCAGCGAAGCGTCTTCATTTCTTCATTAGCCCTCATAGAGGGCGACTTCATTTTCGGCGCGGAAAAGATTATGCAAAATACTTCCTTATCACGCCGCGCCGAATGCCCGACCGTCATAAGGAAGTTTTTTACCGCGCGTTTGTGTGGTGAGTAAGTGCGCACTAAACAAAAGGGGCTGTTT
>JAFTCT010000070.1 GCA_017454525.1 Clostridia bacterium | reverse complement strand
TGGCGCAAATACGCCAAATGAAACACCCCCCGTTTACTTATTGAATACCGTGCATATCAGTTTTCCGCGACCAGTTCGGGCGCGCCGCCGACGGTCTGCCAGGGACGAAGCAGCGACGCTTCGATCCCCGCGGAAGAAGCGGAGGAAGAAAGGGTGCCGTTCATGGCGGCGGCGACGCCGCCGAGATCCAAGACCGCTTTTTCTCCGAACTGCGCCGTACAGCCGTTGGGCACGTAGAGGTCGTTGACGATCGTGCCGCTGCCCTTCATGGTGATCCCCGATTCCGAAGCGCCGGGCGTTTTGCCCGATACCGTGACGTTGATGAAGCAGTTGGCGATCACCGCTTTCGAGGAGGTGCCGCAGACGATCGAGGTGTTGACGTTCGAGGCGTAGACGGAACCGCGAACGATGCAGTTGACGAGTTTGCCGCCGTTCATCGTTCTTGCGACGACGTAGGAGGTCTTGGCGCATCCGCCCATGTCGCACTCGAACACCGTGTTGATCACCGTGCCGGTCAGGTGATAGAAGAAGGGCACGGCGAAGTCCTCCGAACTCATTCCGGTGACCGCGGAAAGGACGTGTCCTCTGCCGTCGAAGAAGCCTGCGAAGGTCCCGGCTTCGCTTGAGATCGCCGGACGGTAGTTCGGACTGTCGTTCAGACGAACGTCGTTCCCCAGGGCGAAATACACGCCGGAGAGGGTGTTGCCGTTCCGGAATTCGTTCTGGATATAGACGAAATGCTCGGCGGTCGTGACGATATAGGGATCTGTTTTCGTGCCCGAGCCGCGCATCGCGCCGTCGTCGGAGACGACGCGGACGGTCAGACGGAGGGTGAAACCGTCGACGGTGCAGCAGATGACGGCGCCGCCCTCTCCCGTCGCCGTGACCTTGCCGTTTTCGTCCACGGTCGCGACGGCTTCGTTCAAGGAGCGGAAGGAGGCGCTTTCATAGGGCGCCTTAAAGCCGATCAGTTCCTCCTCTCCGACGGAAAGGAGCATTGCGTCGTTTGTCAGGGCGTTCGTCGGAACGCGCGTGTCGAGGTAATATACCGCCGCCGGATCGAGCATACCCGAAACGAAGTCCACGCCCTCCAGCAGCAGTCCGTTCTTGCAGAGCGTCGCGAAGTAGCCCTCGGATTCCGCCGTCACGGTCACGTTCGAGGCGTTCCTCGGATAGGCGACCGAAGGCAGGTGGACGAAGTAACTGTTCGTCTGCCCCACGCGGCTGACGCTGATATCCGGATAGGTCCGGGCGGAAGCGAAGTTGTAGTGCGTATGACCGTTGAACGCCGTCACGCCGCCGTGCGTTTCGATGAGCGACAGGAGGCGCGCTTCCTCCGCGGAGCCCGCCGAGAAGCCGTAGGTGCTGCCGGGCGTCAGTCCCGCGTAGCCCGAGACCGGATAGTGCATGAAGAGATAGACGCTGTTCCCGGCGTTTTCCGTCAGTTCATTTTCCAGCCAGTCGAGTTTTGCCTGACCGTAGGGCTTTTCGTCGATCGAGCCGACGTCGGGGGCGGTCTTTAAGGACATGAAGATGAAGCGCGCGCCGCCGCAGGTGAAGGCGTAGTCGAGTTCGCAGCCGGTCAGCTCCTTCCACACCGCTTCGTTGACCTTCTTGTCGTGGTTGCCTTTGACGACGTAGCAGGGCGCTTCGAGCCCCGCGAGAACGCCGGTGGACTTGACGAGTTCCGCGCGGATCTGCGCCTCGTTGTCCATAAAGGAGAGGATGAGGTCGCCGGTGATCGCCGTGAAGTCGACGCCCGCCGCGTTGATCACTTCGACCGCGCGCGCGAGGTCCTCGTCGCCGTTGATGTCGTCGTAGGCGCCGCCGTAGGGCGCGTTTTCAAAGACGTGCACGTCGGAGATCGCGGCGAAGGTCAGAGACGTCGCGCGGAAATCCCTCTTGTGCGCGGGGATCTCGCTGTACGCGGCGATCCCGCCGGAGGCGTCGGTCACAAGGAACGCCTTTGCGCCGCGCGGCGGGGCGTTGAGCGCAGAAGCTGTGAAGAGGACGTACTGTTTTCCGGCGCTTGAAACGGTGGCGCTTCCGAGCGGCTTGCAGCCGTCGAGCACGCCGTCGTCTCCGCCGTAGTAAAGGGTGTATTTTCCGTAAGCCGACGAACTGCTCACGCTGACGCTCACGGCGCCCTCGATGCGCTCGCCCTCGGCGTCCGCGTAATCGACGGTCAGCAGGACGTCGTCTCTTGCCGTATCATAGGCGCTTTGAGGATCGAAGGGCGCGGGGGGCGCCGGCTCCTCTTCGCCGCCCGCCGTGGAAATGCCGGCGGAAAGGTAATCGAGCAGGGCGGTGACGTCGGTGATGCCGATCTTCCGGTCGCCCGTCAGATCGAGCGCCGCCTCAAGATACGTTCCCGCGTCAAAGAGCGCCTGCGCTTCCGCTTCCGAACGGGTCAGGAAGTCTAAAAGCGCCGTCACGTCCTCGATGTTGACCTTCCCGTCGCCGTTGACGTCGCCGAAAATGAAGTGCCCGAGCGGATTTTCAAAGGTCTCGCCCACCGTACCGAAGAACTCGATCTGCGAGAGCGTGCCGCCGTCGACGGACAGACGGTAGATGCGGTAACTGCCGCGCAGCTCTTCCGGTACGGAAAGCGCGAGGATCTCGCCGTCGTATGCGAAGGACAGATCATGTGTGAACAGCGTTTTATATACCGTTCCGTTGTCCGACGCCTCGAGCGTCACCGCCGTCGGCGCGTCGCCGAGGTCAGGGCAGGTGAGGGTCACAAAGCCGACGGTATGCGGTCTTCTGCCGGTCAGAACGACCGTTTCTTCGCCGGTGAAGTATACGCCTGCGGTCCCGTCGTTGTCGAAGAGATCCCGGGCAAGCGGCACGCCGGAATAGATCTGACTGTCGGAAGAGGGTCTCTGGCGGGCGTAGTTTTCGTTTGTGACGAGGGCGCCGTCCGTGAGGTCTGCCGGCGTCGCTGCGTTTCCGGCGGTCAGCGAATAGGGCGCGTTGCCGGAAGGCGCGGAGGGCAGGGCGCTCATTGCGAACGTGACGCTGCCGCCGGGCGCCAGATCGTCCGCCGTCAGGCGGAGGCGGTCGACGGGCGCGCCGTTCACGAGCAGAGCGCTCACATAGATATTCTCTTTTGATTTACCGGGCGCCGACAGCACGAGATCGCCGCCGTCAAGATGGAGAGTGACCTTCTCAAAGAGCGGGGAAGAGACGGTGTATTCGCCCGACGCGGGGCAGACGGGGAAGAAGCCGAGCGCCGAGAAGAGATAGAAGGCGGACTGACTGCCGTTCCCTTCGTCGCCGAAATATCCCTGCCCGATTCCGCGCCCGAGGTAGAGGCGGTCAAGGATCTCTTTCGACAGTTCCGCGATCCTGTACGGCGCGCTCGAGAAGGCGTAGGCGAAGATCAGCCGGCGCGCTTCGGGCGCGGTGAAGGCGTACTGCCCCATTTTAATTTCCAAGAATTCTCCGACTTCTCTGCCGCCGTCCGAAGCGCGGCGTTCAAGGTTCTCTTTTTCGCCGTCAAAGAGGGCGTCCAGTTTCGCCGTCAGCGCCTCTTTTCCGCCGAAGAGCGCCGCGAGCCCCTCGCCGTCGTAGTACGCCGGGAAGAGGTTCGACCAGCCGTTCGAGGCGGCGTAGTCGTCCTTCGGGCCGTTCCACGCCGCGGGATCGTAATCGGTCCCGCCGGCGGAGTAGACGCCGCCGGGCGATCTGCCCATGAAGAAGCCGGTTTTTTTATTATATAAAAGGGAGTATTGCAGGCATTTTGCGCGGTAGTATTCCGCTTTGTCCGCAAGACCGAGAAGTTCCGCCGAGCGCATGAGCGCAAAATCTCTTTCGTAGAGCGCAAGCGAGGCGGTGAAACTCTCCGGGCGGTCGTTGGGCACGAATCCGAGGAAGGGAACGTCGGCGTTTCCGGCGTCGGCGCGCGACGCTTCGCTGTGATAGGCGGCGAAATACCGTCCGTCGTCTGAAAGGAAGCCGCCCTCCAGCGCGTCGGCGTAGACCGTCGCGCTGACCGCGGCGCTTTCACCGTCTTCGGGCAGAAGTCCCGCCAGTACCGCGCGCGCTTTTTCGGGCGTGAAGAGGCGGTACGCCGCCCAGACGGTATCGTCGAGCGTTCCGGTATAGCGCACGCCGCTCTTTTTCACGCCGTTTGAGAGATAGACGGGAAGAGGATTCTCGTTCGTCCCCTCGTTCTCCGAGAGCAGGGCGGGGAAGACGTAGGTCCTGTACACGCAGGTGCAGAAGGTCGAGAGCTGTTCTGCCGTCGCGCCTTCGATCGCGAATCTGCCGCAGAGGTCGTCCCAGGCGTTCTGCGCCTCGGCGTACAGTCCGTCAAAGGTCTTCTCTCCTGTTTCGAGCGCGAGATTGCGCTTCGCCTGCTCTGTTGATATGCGCGAGACGGCGGCGGCAAGCGTCAGCGTTGAGGTGCCGCGCGCAAAGGAGACCATACCCTGCTTCGATTTGAACGTGCGGGCGGTCGTCCACGCCGCGTCGAAGACGCCGGCGATGAAGAAGGTTTCTTCCGACGCGTTGACCGTCGCTTCAAACGACCGTCCGTCCTCGCAGAAGGTCAGCGATCCGCTTTCCCACAGATCGTCGATGATCATATTGACGTTCTGCGCGTCTTCCGGGAAAGTAAAGCGCAGGACCGCGCCGTGCAGGGTCGGTACGGTATCGATCCTCACGCCGGACGCGGCGCTCCCGTCGGCGAGCGTCACGCTGTAGCAGTGGGCGTGCGCCTCCTCGTCTTCGTGTGTGAACGCCGCCTTGCGGGCGCTTGAGGAGATCTTCGAGGAGGTCACGGTCTTCGTCGCGTCCACGGAGGTGTTGGGCATGAACTGCAGGATCCCCGAGGCGCCGCCCTCCGCGAGCGGGCGCATAAGGGAGATCGAATCGAGGGGATCGGCGTCCCCGCCTTTATAATAGTTGTAGCAAAGCCGTCCGTCCCCGGGCACGGTCACGGGCGCTGACGAGACGAAGCCGTTCGGCAGGGTCACGAGAGGGGCGAGCGCGCCGCGTCTGAAATCCTCTTCGTTATTCGTGCCGGCGAGGATATCGATGCAGTCGGAGAGCTGTCCGGCGGGTCTTTCATTAACGTTTTCGATCTTCAGGTCGTCGAAGAGAGCGATGAACGCGGCGCTTCCCTCGGCGCGCTCTTCCTCGAAACAGGCGTCGATACGGTCGACCGTTTTATCCGCCGCCGCGCCGATCGGACAGAGGACCTCGTTCCACTGACCGACGGCGAGCGCCTTTCCCGCCGCCTGGCCTTCGGGCGACAGCACGGCGCCGCTCCTGTCGGTACAGCACAGTCCCGAAAGGAAGGTGCCGTCGGTAAAATGCAGATCGAGGATGACGCGGCAGGAGGTATAGTCGTGATCGTACGGATCGCCCGCGCGTCTTTCGGGACGGATGAGGTAGGAGAAAACGGTGTTTTCGGATACTTCGACCGACAGACCGTCGAAAACGACCGTGCGGGCAAAGACGTTCTCCTTGCCCAGGCGTACGCCGCTGACCGTCAGCGCGCCGCTGCCCGACCAAGAGACGCCGCTTGTGCGCACCGCGTCCATGCCTTCCACGTATTCGGGCAGCTCCGCCGCCGTCAGAAGCGTGAAGTCGGAAAGCTGCAGGTAGGCGTTGGCGCCGTACTTTTCCGTGACCTCGAGTTTGTAGAAATCATAGCAGACGCTCTGATCGAGACGGTAGAGTTTCGACTGATAGCGCTCGGGGAAGACCTGATCCTCCCTGTGATCGATCGGCGTCCAGTTCGTTTTGTCGTACGAGCCGTAGACCGTCCAGGTCTTCGGATCTCTTGCCTGCCAGTCGTTGGCGCTGACCATGCGGTAGCCGGTGACCGTTTCGGGCTCGGCGATGCCGAAGGAGACCCACATCGTCTCGCTCTGCACCACGAGTTTGGTTTCGGGATTGCGGTCAAAGAGGTTGATCTTCTCTTCGCCCGACAGTCCCGTCGTGCCGTCGACGGTGCTCTTCACGACGGTGAAGCCGGTCTCGGTATCGTCAGACACGGGGGGATTGACGAGCAGTTCGGAGAACTGCACGATGTTCTTGCCGACGGCGTCCTTGCCGTTGTTCGACAGGATATCGAGTTTATACCACAGGTAGGGAACGGCGTTTGAGAAGGAATAGGTATTGGTCTGATAGCGCGCGGCGAAGTCCTCGCCTCTGCGGCTGTCCAACAGCGTCCACTGCACGCCGTCGGATGAGCCGTAGAAATCCCAGTCCTTCGGGTCGCGCGGATCGTGGTCGTTGGCGCTGGTCAGCGCGTAGGAGGTCACCGTCACGGTCGACTTCAAAGCGAACGAGACCGTCGCCGTGCTGCTGTCCATGACCAGATACTTGGTCTTCGGATTGCTGTCGAAAAGATTGGCGACGACGTGATTTGAATAGTGCGGCGATGCGGAAACCGACGACAGATCGATCTCCGCGCCGGTTTGCGGCTCCTCCGGCTCCTCCGGTTCCTGCGGCGTTTCCGCCTCCTCAACGAACCGGTATACGCCCTCGCCGCCGAGCCATTCGTTGACCTCGGGCGGGTCGTATTCCTCAAAAGAACTCTCAAACAGTACGCCCTCCGGCAAGCCGTCCGGCTCGCCGTAAGCGGCGGAAAGAGAGATGCACGGCAATACGGTCATTGCCGCAAGAAAGAGCGCGATCCAACGTTTCATATCGATACCTCCCGATAATTGTAAACTGTGTTTACTTATCATCTATACTATATCAAAAAAAACGCGTTTTGTCAAGACAGAAATGAAAGGATCCCCTTTCGCGCAGACTTGCCGGACAAAACGCTTCCCGCGCTCCGCCGCTCCCCCGGCGGATCCTCTCCGAAAGAATGAAAAATAGCACAGTGCAATGCAGAGTGCTTAAAAAATGAAAGAAATTTTGGAGAACCTCTTGACAAATCCCGCGAAACGCGCTATAATGTATTAGCACTTGAGAAGCGAGAGTGCTAAAAATCATTGAAATACCCGCATTGAGAGGGGGAAGATAGATGAATTACCGTAAATGTACTGAAAAGAGCATGGAAGCGATCTCGGGCGCGCAGGACCGCGCGCGGGAATACGGCAATCCGGAATTGAACGAACTGCACCTGCTTTACGCGCTCCTGACGCAGGACGAGGCGCTGCTGCCGCAGATCCTCAAGGGAATGGGCGTCGACGCCGGCGCGCTGCAGAACGACGTCGAGCGGGCGCTCGACCGTCTGCCGCGTCAGTCGGGCGGGCAGCTCTATATGGCGCAGTCGCTCGAGAAGGCGCTGGACGCGGCGGAAAACGCCGCGGAACGGATGCGCGACGAGTATACATCGGTCGAGCATCTCTTCATGGGCATCATGAAGGAGCCGGACAGGGACATAAAGGATCTGCTGGCAAAATACGGCGTGAAGGAGCAGGAGTTCCTTGCGGTGCTGAAAAACGTGCGCGGGAACAGCCGCGTGACGAGCGACAATCCCGAGAGCACCTACTCGGCGCTTGAGAAATACGGCTCGGATCTCGTGAAACTCGCCCGCGAGCGGAAACTCGATCCGGTCATCGGCAGGGACGAGGAGATCCGCAGGGTCGTGCGCATCCTGTCGCGTAAGACCAAGAACAACCCCTGCCTGATCGGCGAACCGGGCGTCGGCAAGACGGCGATCGCCGAGGGTCTGGCGCAGAGGATCGTGCGCGGCGACGTGCCCGAAAACCTGCGCGACCGCACCGTTTTTTCGCTCGATATGGGCGCGCTGATCGCAGGCGCGAAATACCGCGGCGAGTTCGAGGAACGGCTGAAGGCGGTGCTTGCGGAAGTGAAGAAGTCGGACGGCAGGATCATCCTCTTCATCGACGAGCTGCACACCGTTGTGGGCGCGGGCAAGACCGAGGGCTCGATGGACGCCGGCAACCTCTTGAAGCCGATGCTGGCGCGCGGCGAACTGCACTGCATCGGCGCGACCACGCTCGACGAATACCGGAAGTATATCGAAAAGGATCCGGCGCTCGAACGGCGGTTCCAGACCGTGCTCGTCGAGGAGCCGACGGTCGAGGATACGATCACCATCCTCCGCGGACTCAAGGAACGCTATGAGGTCTATCACGGCGTCAAGATCCAGGACGGCGCGCTGATCGCCGCCGCCACCCTTTCGGACCGCTATATCTCCGACCGGTTCCTGCCCGACAAGGCGATCGACTTGGTGGACGAGGCGTGCGCGCTGATCAAGACCGAGATGCATTCGATGCCTACCGAAATGGACGAGATCTCGAGAAAGATCATGGCGCACGAAATCGAGGAGGCGGCGCTCTCGAAGGAAACCGACAAACTGTCGCTTGCCCGCCTGGAGGAAACGAAAAAGGAACTGGCGGAGATGCGCGACAGATTCGCCGCCATGAAAGCGCGCTTCGACAACGAAAAGAAGGAACTGGAGAAGGTCCAGGAACTGCGCTCGAAGATCGAAGAAACGCAGGCGCAGATCGAAGCCGCCAAGGAGCGCTATGATCTCGAGAAGGCGGCGGAACTGCAGTATGCCGTTCTGCCGAAACTGAAAAAAGAACTCCAAAACGCCGAAGAGGTCAGCGCCGAGGGCAGGGAGGAGAGTTTCCTGCGCGACAAGGTCACCGAGGAGGAGATCGCAAAGATCGTCTCGCGCTGGACGGGCGTCCCCGTTTCCAAACTGCTCGAGAGCGAGCGCAACAAGTTATTGGAACTGCCCGCGATCCTGCACCACCGCGTGATCGGGCAGGACGAGGCGGTCACGAAGGTCAGCGAAGCCATTCTGCGCTCGCGCGCCGGGATCGCCGACCCGAACCGCCCGATCGGCTCCTTCTTCTTCCTCGGGCCCACGGGCGTGGGCAAGACCGAGCTTGCAAAGGCGCTCGCCGAAGCGCTCTTTGACGACGAGCGCGCCATGATCCGCATTGATATGAGCGAGTATATGGAGAAGTTCTCCGTGTCGCGTCTGATCGGCGCGCCTCCCGGCTACGTCGGCTACGACGAGGGCGGGCAGCTCACCGAGGCGGTGCGCCGCAAGCCCTATTCGGTCGTTCTGTTCGACGAGGTCGAAAAAGCGCACCCCGACGTCTTCAACATCCTTCTGCAGATGCTTGACGACGGGCGGATCACCGACAGCCAGGGACGTACCGTCTCCTTCAAGAACGTGATCGTCATCCTTACCTCCAACCTCGGCTCCGACATGATCCTGGACGGCGTGAACGAAGACGGAGAGATCGACGAAAGGACCAAGGAGCAGGTGCACGCGCTGCTGCTGCGCTCCTTCCGCCCCGAATTTCTCAACCGTCTCGACGAGATCGTCTTCTATAAGCCGCTGACGAAGGACAATATCAGAAATATCGTCGATCTGCTGCTCTCGGGGCTCTCGAAACGTCTGGAGGACAGGCAGCTGCGCCTCGTTCTGACCGACGCGGCGAAAAACTGGCTGATCGAGCGCGGGTACGATCCCGCCTTCGGCGCGCGCCCCCTCAAACGGCTGATCCAGTCGAAGGTCGAGACGCTGGTCGCAAAGAAGATCATTTCGGGCGACCCCGCTCCCGGCGATACCCTTACCGTCGACGAGGTCGACGGCGAGCTTCGCTGCCTCGTCTGATCCGGCGGGGCTCCGCCCCTTCACTCCGGCGGGGCTCCGCCCCCCACCCGCCGCCTTTGAAAAGGCGGGCGAAACTTTCTTTTCTTTGCATGGCGGCGCCCTCCTTTCCGGGCGGCGTACCGCCTGCCGCGCGCGTCCTTCGCAAACGCGTACGGTACAGAACGACGTTCACGGAAAAGCGCGCCGACCCGAGGCCTCTCGGCTTGCCCCGGCGCGCTTTTCCCGTGCGCCGCGGGCGGAATAACGCCGCGGCGGGGAGGGCGTTTTGCGTCAATGTGAAAAGAGAATGCGAAATAAAGGAATAAAACCAATAAAACCAAAAAAATCTTTTCTTTCCCAAAAAAACTCTTGACAAATATCAAAACCGTGGTATAATACTATCCGTGACTTTATGCGAAAACCATGAAAAAAGGTGAAAATCGGAAATGAAGATCGATCTGACGCCTCTGCTCAGCGGCGAAGTCGACGAGATCGCCATCGATTACCCACTCACGATCGAAGGCAGTTTCGGCGGCGTTGCCTTCCCGGATCCGGTTCGTGTTCTTGGCACGGTTACAGACAAAGCCGGATATACTGCGCTGAAGGCGAAGCTTCATTTCAGGTACGATACGGTCTGCGACCGGTGTTTGAGACCGGTCAGCGTGAGCGGCGCCCTGGAGTTTTCGCGTACCGTCGCGCTGTCGGGGAGTCTTCAGAACGAAGACCGCGACGAATATCTGATCGCAGAAAACAGGATGCTCGATCCCGACGGCGTCTTCACCGAGGAGATCCTTCTGAATCTTCCCATGAAGCATCTGTGCAGGGAGGACTGCAAAGGTCTCTGCCAGAAATGCGGCAAGGACCTGAACGAAGGACCCTGTACCTGCGCGGCAAAAGAGATCGATCCGCGTCTTGCGGGTCTTGAAAAACTGTTGAAAAATAAAGGATAAAACCCGAAAAATACAGAGGAGGTAAATCATGGCTGTTCCGAAGAGAAAAGTCTCGAGCGCGAGAAAGAACAAGAGAAGATCCAACGTCTGGAAGCTGACGAAGCCCGAGATCGTCAAGTGCCCGAAGTGCGGCGAATACAATCTCAATCACAGAGTGTGCTCCGCCTGCGGTTACTACAACGGCAAAGAGGTCATCGCCAAGAGCGAAGACTGATCCAAACAAAACGTAAAGCACTTTCCCGAGGGTTTCTGACGGAGGTGCTTGTTTTGTAAAATGACGGCGAAAGGAGGGAATACCGTGGCGGAAATCAAAGAAGTGGACGCCGGCTCGCCCGCCGCGCGCGCGGGGATCCTTGCGGGCGACTGGCTGCTGGAGATCAACGGGCATAAGATCGCCGACGTTCTCGATTACCGGTTCTACGCGACGGAGACGCATCTCGACGTCAAAGTCCACCGCGGTCCCGAAATTCTCCTCTTTTCTATAGATAAGGAAGAATATGAAGACCCCGGACTGGAGTTTGAAACCTTTTTAATGGATGAAAAACGCTCCTGCCGCAACGGGTGTATCTTCTGCTTTATTGATCAATTGCCGCCCGGGATGCGCGAGACGCTCTATTTCAAGGACGACGATTCGCGCCTTTCCTTTTTGCAGGGCAACTACGTGACGCTGACGAATATGTCGGAGGCGGATCTGGCGCGCATCGTCGGGATGCACATCAGCCCGGTCAACGTTTCGGTACACACCACCGACCCCGATCTGCGCGTGAAGATGATGAAGAACCGTTTCGCCGGGAAGATCATGGAGCAATTGCGCTTCTTAAAGGAGGGCGGCACGCTTTTGAACTGCCAGATCGTCCTCTGCCGCGGCGTCAACGACGGCGAAGCGCTCGCGCGCACGATGCGCGACCTTGAGAGTCTCTATCCCGCCGTGCAGAGCGTTTCGGTCGTGCCCGCGGGCATGACCTGCCACCGGCAGGGTCTGTACCCCCTGACGCCGTTCACGCCGGAGGAAGCGGGCGAGGTGATCGACGTGGTCGACGGCTATGCCGCGAAATGCCGTAAAAAGTACGGCGTGGGGCTCTTTTACGCCGCGGACGAACTCTATATCGAAGCGGGGCGCCCCCTGCCCGGGGAGGAGCACTACGACGGCTATCCGCAGATCGAGAACGGCGTGGGGATGATGGCGTCCATGGAGGGCGAGATCGACGCCGAACTGCCCTTTATCCCCGAAGACTACGATATTAAAAGGAAGCGCGAACTCTCGATCGCGACGGGGGAGGCGGCGTACGCATATATCGTCAAACAGGTTGCAAAAATCGAAAAAGTATGTTATAATACCAAAGTACACGTCTATAAGATCGAGAACGATTTCTTCGGGCACAGCATCACCGTCGCGGGACTCATCTGCGGATGCGACCTGATCGCGCAGTTGAAAGGAAAGCCGCTGGGAAGTAAACTGCTGCTCCCTTCGGTCATGCTGCGCGCGCAGGGCGACCTGTTTTTGGACGGGACTTCGCCCGCCGATCTTGAAAACGCGCTCGGCGTTCCCGTTTCGGTCAACGACTGTACCGGCGCGGATTTTGTCAGGGCGATACTTGAGTGATTTTAATTCGCAATTCGCAATTGATTTTAATTTGCAATCCACAATTTGCAATTTTGTTACCGCGGGGGGTGTTACCGTTGTCAACTCCAGTCGTTGCGTTTGTCGGCAGACCGAACGTCGGCAAAAGCACGCTTTTCAATAAGATCGCCGGAGAGCGCGTCTCGATCGTCGAGGACACGCCCGGCGTGACCAGAGACCGGATCTATTACGAGACCTCCTGGAACGGCAGAGAGTTTCTGATGATCGATACCGGCGGTATCGAGCCAAAGACCGACGACCCGATCTTCCGCCACATGCGCCTGCAGTCGCAGATCGCGATCGAAATGGCGGACGTCATCGTCTTTATGACCGATCTGTCGGTCGGCGTGACCGCAGACGACAGGGAAGTGGCGCGTATGCTCCAGAAGAGCGGCAAGCCGGTGATCCCGGTCGTCAACAAGGTCGACGGCGTGGGCGCGCTGCCCGCCGATTTCTATGAGTTTTATGAACTCGGTTTCACCGAGGATCTGATCCCCGTTTCCGCCGTGCACGGCAGCGGTACCGGCGACCTGCTCGACAGAGTCGTGGAACTGCTCCCCGACGCCGAAGCGGAGGAGGATGAGGACGACCGGATCACCGTCGCGGTGATCGGCAAGCCCAACGCCGGGAAAAGCTCGATCATCAACAGGATCCTGGGCGAAGAACGGCTGATCGTCTCGGATATCGCCGGCACGACGCGCGACGCGGTAGATACCAAGAAGGACAACGAATACGGAAAGTATACCTTCATCGATACGGCGGGCATCCGCAGACAGAGCAGGATCGAGGACCGCATCGAGAAGTTCAGCGTTCTACGCGCCAAGATGGCGGTCGAGCGGGCGCGGGTATGCCTCATCATGATCGACGCGACCGAAGGCGTGACCGAGCAGGACGAAAAGATCGCGGGACTCGCGCACGAGGCGGGGAAGGCGAGCATCTTCGTCATCAACAAGTGGGACGCGGTGGATAAGGACAACGACAGCGTGAAGAAGTTCACCGAGGAAGTGTACAGACATTTTTCCTATATGACCTACGCGCCGCTGATCTTCGTTTCGGCGAAAACGGGTCTGCGCGTCGACCGGCTCTATGAACTCATCAACCGCGTCGATATGTCCTCGGCTCTGCGCGTCACCACCGGTATGCTCAACGATCTGCTCGCGGACGCGGTGGCGCGGGTGCAGCCGCCCTCCGACAAGGGACGGATCTTAAAGATCTACTATATGGTACAGACCGCGGTCAGACCGCCGGAATTCGTCGTCTTCTGCAATTCCGCGGAACTGTTCCATTTTTCTTATCAGCGCTATATCGAAAATCGCCTGCGCGAGACCTTCGGTTTTTCGGGCACGCCGATCAGGCTCGTCGTCCGTCAGAAGGGCGACAAAGCGGACTGAAAACGCCGGATTATGAAGGGAGAACAACCGTGAATAACAAGAGAATCGCATCGCTGCTCCTCCTCGTCTTCATGCTCTTTGCGGTCTTTTTTACCGTCTCGGGAGCGGAAGAGGAAACAAAGGATCTGCCGGAAACGGCGGCGGAAACGGACGTCACAACGACCGGAGAGACAAAAAAAGAGGAAGGCGGTTTCTTCAACACCTTTATTTCTTTGCGTGAGAACGGGGGACTGGTCACCCGGTCCTTCGGGGAAAAGACCGCCGTCACCTTTGACGACGGGACGACAGGCACCTCCTACAGGATCCCCTGGGCGCCCTATATCCTGACGATCGTGCTGGTCTGCGCCTTTTCCTATATCATGGGCAGTATCAATTTCGGCGTGCTGGTTTCAAAAAAGATGTATAAGGACGACGTTAGGAACTACGGCTCGGGCAACGCCGGCATGACCAACGTCCTGCGCGTCTACGGCAAGAAGGCGGCGCTTCTGACCTTTTTGGGCGACGTCTTCAAGAGTATGATCTGCGCGCTTCTCGGACAGATCCTCGCGGGCAACGGCTGCGGCTATCTCGCCGTCGTGTTCTGCATGATCGGGCACGCCTTCCCGGTCTTCTACCGCTTCAAGGGCGGTAAGGCGGTGGCGTCCGCGTTCGGCGGTCTGTTCGCGCTCGAACCGATCGCGACGGTCCTGCTGCTGCTCTGTTTCATCATCATCGTCGGATTCACCAAATACGTCTCGCTCGCCTCGATCATTTCCGCGGCGCTCATCCCGCTCTTCATCAACGCGATGTGGCGCGTGCCGCTCTTCCATCCGATGTACAATTTCGACTACTTCATCGTGATCCTGTGCTCGGTTTTCTGTACCTGCTTCATCATCTGGCGGCACAAATCGAACATCAAGAGACTGCTCGCGGGAGAGGAAAACAAGACGCATCTTTTCGATAAAAAGAAGAAGGAAACGGACGGCGGCGCTTCGCAGGTCTGACGCGCGGCGTATACTTCTTCATAGCGCGTGAAAAAAGCGTAAAAAGTTAAAAAAATGCAAAAAAACTCTTGACACGACCCACAAATTGTGATAGAATGACCTCACCTCTGCGGTGAGGTCTTTTTTTCTGCGCACTTTTTTGTGCGCGAGAAGCCGTTGAGGGAGGTAAAAAATCCGGAAGACCCGTTCTTCCCAATCTACAGGAGGTGCCGAAAAAATGAGGGTTAAGATCACTCTGGTTTGCAGCGAATGCAAGCAAAGGAACTACGAGACCAAGAAAAACAAGAAAAACGACCCGGACAGACTTGAAATGAAGAAGTATTGCAGGTTCTGCCGCAAGCACACGCTTCACAAGGAAAGCAAGTAAGGAGGGCGCTCATGGCAGAAGAAAAGAAAGTTTCCGAGGCGACCGAGAACACCGAAGACGAAAAAAAGACCGCGTCGAAGGTATCGAAGCCCAAGGAAAAGAAGCCGAACGTTTTCAAGAGATTCGGCAAATTTCTGAAGGAATGTAAGAGTGAACGCAAAAAGATCGTATGGGCGACGCTGCCCTCGACCGTGAAGAACACGATCATGGTCGTTGTGGTCATCATCATCTGCACGGCGGTGCTCTGGGGACTGGACAAACTGTTCCAGACCGCGATCATCGACTGGCTGGGCGATCTCTACAGAGCCATCAGATAAGTTTGAACAAGCATCACGATCCGAAATATCGAAACGGAGAAGAGTATGGCTGAAAACAGCAGTTTTGAAAACCTGGGGCCGCGCTGGTACGTGGTACACACCTATACGGGCTACGAGAACAAGGTCAAAGCGAACCTTGAGAAGATCGTTGAGAACAGAAATCTCAGCGATACGATCTTCGACTGCATCGTTCCCGTGGAGACTGTGACCGAGATCGTCGGCGGCAAGGAAAAAGTGAGAGAAGTCAAGCTTTATCCCAGTTATGTGTTTGTCAAAATGTGTATGTCCGACGCCTCCTGGCACGTCGTGCGCAATATCAGCGGCGTGACCGGCTTTGTCGGACCCGGGAGCAAACCGGTGCCGCTTCGCGACGATGAGGTTGCCCTGATGGGCATCGAAACGAAGGTCGTGGAACTGGGCTACGCTGTCGGCGACAGCGTGCGCGTGATCTCCGGCGCGCTGACGGGATTCGTCGGCGTGGTCAAGGAGATCTCGGAGGACAAGAAGAAGATCATGCTGTTGGCGTCGATGTTCGGGCGTGAAACGCCGGTCGAGCTGGACGCCGACGCGGTCGAAAAACTTGAGGTCTGAAGCATTTCGGACCGTACGCTTCAGGCGCGGAGCGGAATACGCGCCCGTGGGAGAGGGAAAATTCTTTTTGATTCCCTCATTATAAACCACATTCGGAGGAATTTGAAATGGCAAAGAAAATTACCGGTTATGTGAAACTGCAGCTTCCTGCAGGTAAAGCAACGCCCGCGCCGCCCGTCGGCCCCGCTCTGGGTCAGTACGGCGTTTCCATCCCCAACTTCACCAAGGACTTCAATGAAAGAACCAAGGGCCAGGCAGGTCTGATCATCCCCGTGGTGATCACCGTCTACGCCGACCGTTCCTTCACCTTCATCACCAAGACCCCGCCCGCTCCGGTGCTCATCAAGAAGGCGCTGGGCATTGAATCCGCGTCCGGCAAGCCCAACAAGCAGAAGGTCGGCACGCTGACCAAGGCGCAGGTCGAAGAGATCGCGAAGATCAAGATGCCCGACCTGAACGCCGCTTCGCTGGAAGCCGCGATGAGCATGGTCGCAGGCACCGCGCGCTCTATGGGCGTTCTGGTGGAAGAATAAGAAGGGAGGACAGACTCATGGCTAACAGAGGTAAGAAATATCAGGACAGCGTGAAAGCTGTTGAAAAGAGCAAACTGTATGATCCTTCCGAAGCGCTGGCGCTCGTTTGCCAGATCGCAAAGGCGAAGTTCGACGAAACCGTCGAACTGCACGTCCGTTTAGGCGTCGACTCCCGTCACGCCGACCAGCAGGTCCGCGGCTCGGTCGTTCTGCCCAACGGCACCGGCAAGACCGTCCGTGTGCTTGCCATCTGCAAGGACGACAAGATCGAAGCGGCAAAGGAAGCGGGCGCGGACTACGCCGGCTCCGCCGAGTATATCGAAAAGATCCAGAAAGAGGGCTGGTTTGAGTTCGACGTGATCATCACCTCCCCCGACATGATGGGTCAGCTCGGCCGTCTCGGTAAGGTCCTCGGTCCCAAGGGCTTGATGCCGAACCCGAAAGCGGGCACGGTGCTTCCCGACATCGCAAAGGGTGTGCGCGAAGCGAAAGCCGGTAAGATCGAATACCGTCTTGACAAGACCAACATCATCCACTGCCCGATCGGCAAGGCGTCCTTCGGCGCGGACAAACTGGGCGAGAACTTCTCGACCCTGATGACCGCGATCATCAAGGCGAAACCCGCCGCCGCCAAGGGTCAGTATATCAGGAGCTGCGTCGTCGCTTCGACGATGGGCCCCGGCATCCGCATCAACAGCGCGAAGATCGGCTGATCGGAACAGTAAGACAGGAATCAAAGCGCCGCCCGAACGTATCCTTCGGACGGCGCTTTTTTCGTTTTTTGCGTATGAGCAAAAAAGATCAGAAGAAGGCGGGAAAAGTGCCGCCCGAAAACCGACGTTTCCGGTTTTCGGGCGGCGTTTTCTGCCGATTCAGTTCGCTTTGTCCTCTTCTTCGATCTGTCTGCGCGCTTCGATGAAGCACTTGACGGCGAAGTCGAGGTCTTCCTTGGTGTGCGCGGCGGAGAGCTGCGTGCGGATGCGCGCTTTGCCCTTCGGCACGACGGGATAGGTGAAGGAAACGGCGTAGATGCCGAGTTTGTAGAGTTTCTCCGCCATTCTGGCAGCCAGATGCTCGTCGTAGAACATGACGGGCACACAGGGATGCGTGCCGGGGATGACGTCAAAGCCGGCGTCCTCAAGCGCCTTGCGGTAGCCCATCACGATGCTCTCGAGGTAGTCTCTCTTGGAGGTGTCCTTCTCGAGCATATCGAGGGTCGCCAGCGTCGCCGCGGCGATCGAGGGGGTCAGGGTGTTGGAGAAGAGGTAGGGACGGGAGCGTTGACGGAGCAGATCGATGATCTCCTTCTTGCCGGTGGTGAAGCCGCCCGACGCGCCGCCCAGCGCCTTGCCGAAGGTGCCGGTGATGACGTCGACTCTGCCCATGACGCCGCAGTATTCGGTCGATCCTCTGCCGCGCTTGCCGACAAAGCCCGACGCGTGGGAGTCGTCGACCATCACGAGCGCGTCGTATTTGTCCGCTAAATCGCACACGCCCTTGAGGTTGGCGATGATGCCGTCCATCGAGAAGACGCCGTCGGTGGCGATCATGACGATGCGCGCGCCCGCAGCTCTCGCTTCCTTGAGCTTGGCTTCGAGGTCTTCCATGTTGTTGTTCTTGTAGCGGTATCTCTGCGCTTTGCAGAGGCGCACGCCGTCGATGATCGACGCGTGGTTGAGTTCGTCCGAAACGATCGCGTCCTCGGCGGTGAGCAGGGTCTCGAAGAGACCGCCGTTTGCGTCAAAGCATGAGGAGTAGAGGATGGTGTCCTCGGTCTCGAAGAATTCGGCGACCTTCTTTTCCAGTTCCTTGTGGATGTCCTGCGTGCCGCAGATGAAACGGACGGACGCGCAGCCGTAGCCGTACTTGTCGTAAGCGCTCTTCGCCGCCTCGATCAGTTCAGGGTTGTCGGCGAGTCCTAAGTAGTTGTTCGCGCACATATTGATCAGTTCCTTGCCGTCGGCGAAAATATGCGCCGACTGCGGGGTGGTGATGATGCGCTCGTTCTTTTCAACGCCCGACGCCTTGATGCCCTTCAGCGTTTCACGGTAAAAACTGAATACTTCCTGCTTGTTCATAAGAGATACCTTCCTTTACCTGTATTTATTCTTGTTTCAGTGCTTATTTCGATTCGTCGACGAGTTCGCTTACGTCCGCCCAGTCGAGGATGACCTTTCCGGATTTGCCGGAGATCATCGCTTCAAAGCCTTTTTTGAAGTCCTTGATCGGGAAGCGGTGGGTGACGATCTTTTCAAGCGGGAAGCCCGCTTCGACCATCGCGGTCATCTTGTACCAGGTCTCGTACATCTCTCTGCCGTAGATGCCCTTGATCTTGAGGCCGTTCCAGATGATGGTGTTGATCGGCACCTCTGTCATATTGCGTCCCTGGATGCCCAAGAGCGCGATGCGGCCGCCGTTCGCCATACTGTTGATGAGCTGGTTGAGCGCGAAGCGGTTGCCCGACATTTCCATACCGACGTCGAAGCCCTCCTTGATGCCGAGGTCCTCCATGACCTTCTTGAGGTCTTCCCGTCCGGTATTGACCGTGACGACGCCGAACTGCTTTGCAAGGTCAAGACGGTAGTCGTTCAGGTCGGTGATGACGACGTTGCGCGCGCCGGAGAACTTTGCGATGCCCGCCGCCATGATGCCGATGGGGCCGGCGCCCGTGATCAGCACGTCCTCGCCGAGCGTATTGAACGACAGAGCGGTGTGGGTGGCGTTGCCGAAGGGATCAAAGATCGAATAGAGTTCTTCTTTGATCTTGGGGGAGCAGTGGATGACGTTGCTCGCCGGGATGACAAGGTACTCGGCAAAGGCGCCGTTGCGGTTCACGCCCACGCCCTTGGTGTAGCGGCAGAGGTGTCCCTTGCCCGCGCGGCAGTTGCGGCAGACGCCGCAGACGATATGACCTTCGCCCGAAACGATATCGCCGACCTTCGCGGAGGTGACGTTCTTGCCGACTTCCACGATCTCGCCGACGTATTCGTGTCCCGCGGTCGTGCCGAGTTTGATGGTCTCCTGCGCCCATTCGTTCCAGTCCCAGATATGTACGTCGGTGCCGCAGATCGCCGTCTTTTTGATCTTGATCTTGACGTCGTTGTCGCCGACTTCAGGAATCTCAACGCGCTTCATGGTCAGACCCTTTTCGGGCTTGTCCTTGACGAGCGCCCACATGGTTTGGTTGCTCATTGCATTATTCTCCTTGTACAAGTGAATTTGCGGCAGTGCGCCGCCGCTTTTTTCCAACTTTCATTATACACCCGCGCGCGTCTCTTTTCAATAGATTTTGTAAAAAAAATATCAATCTTCATAAAAAACGGGGCGCTTGATTTCCGACGGTCGCGTGAAATCAAACGCCCCTTATTGCGGCGGAAGGTCAACGGATCGATTCGATCCCTTTTTTCAGAGCGGTCATGGAGAGCGAGCCCACCGCCTTGGCGACGAGCGCGCCGTCCCTGTCGATGAAGCAGGTCACCGGGATGCCCGAAATTTCGTAGAGCGTTCCGGAGGTGCCGTATCTGTCGAAGTACACCGGGAAGGTGTAGCCCTTCTTGCGGATCAGTTCCTTTGCGTCGTCAAGAGTATCGCTCGCCGTCAGATTGACCATCAGGAAAACGACGTCGGGATACTGCTTGTACGCCGCCTCAAAGTGCGGCATTTCCGACTGGCAGGGTCCGCACCAGCTCGCCCAGAAGTTGAGCACGATCGGCTTGCCGAAGAACGAGGACAGAAGGACCTTGTTGCCGTCCTTATCGAACATCTCGAAATCCGGCACGGTCTCCTTGGGCGTCGGCGTCGGCGTGGGGGTAGGCGCAGGGGTCGGCGTCGGCGCGGGCTGCGATCCGGTCTCTGCCGGCGCTGTCACGGTCTGTTGTTCCGGCGTTTCAAGGGTGGGCGATCCGGCGTCTTCGGCGGTCGTTTCGTCTGCCGCCGTCGGCGTTTCGGGCTTTTCCGTCGGTACGGCTGCCGTTTCTTCCGTTTCCCCGGCGGTCTGCGACGTAAAGAAAACGAGATTGTCTGCTTCGCGGTCCTTCGTGAAATGCGCGTAGAGAAAGTACGCGCCGACGATCAGCGCGGCGCCGAGAAGGGCGATCAGAACGGTCACGATGATATTCTTTTTACTTTTTATGGCGATACCTCTTTTCCTTATTGATTTCCGATGCGGCGGAGGGCTTCAGGCGAGCGTGCCGATGAAGCGCGTCATCAGTCCGGTCATCATGAGGACGCCGACGATGATGAGCAGGATCCCGCAGACGGTATTGATGATCCTATAGTGCTTCTTGATGAAGGTGAGCGCGCCTTTCAGCTTGTCGATCAGCAGGGCGCAGATGAAGAAGGGGATGCCCAGACCCAGGGAATAGAGCAGCAGCATGAATATGCCCTTGACGGTCTCTCCGCCGCTCGCCGCCAGCATCAGGGCGGACCCCAAAAACGCGCCGACGCAGGGCGTCCAGCCGATCGAGAAGACGACGCCGAACAGAAAGGAGGCAAAGAAGCCGTAGTCCTTCTTTTGCATTTTCTGTCCGAAACCGCGCAGGAAAGTGAGTTTAAACACGCCGAGATAGGACAGACCGAAAAAGACGACGACCAGACCGGTGACGATGTCGACGACCGTGCGGTGCCGGACAAGGAAGGAGCCGAGCGTGCCGGCGAGCGCGCCCATCAGCACGAACATCACCGTGAAGCCGGCGATGAACCCCAGCGCACCCCGGACGGTCGAGGCGGTCGTCCGCTCCTCCTTCCCGCCCGCGCAGTAGGAGATATAGACCGGCAGCATCGGGAGCAGGCAGGGGGAGATGAAGGTGACGACGCCTTCAAGAAAAGCAATGAACAAATCCACAATAAACCCTTTTCGTGTTTACGGATAACCCGCGTATTTTTCGAGAATGATCGCCAGCGCGATGATCGCGGCGGCAAAGAGCAGCCAGAAGATCACCTTCGCCGCCGTGTGCTTCTTTTTTTGCGCGGGCGGAAGCGCGGGCGTTTTCTTTTTACCCTTTCCGGCGCCGTTTGCTTTTTTGCCGCCCGAAGAGGTCCGGGACGAAGCGGCGGACGGTTTTTTCCGCGCGCCGCCGATCGCCGAGAGCGGATCGTCGGGATCGGCTTCAAGCGCCTTCTTTTTCGGCGGCGCCTTTGAAGCGCGCACTTCACGAAGCGGATCGGCGGCAAGACCGCTTGTCGCGTCTGCCGGCGCGCGCGTCTTCTTTGCCGCGGGCGCCGCGACCGGTTCGTCCGCTTGGACGGGCGGGGGAGAACCGCGCTTTGCCGCCTGTTTCTTTGCCGGCTTTTCAGGCGGTACTGCGTCCTCAGGCGCGTTTGCCGGCGCGTCGCCGCGTCCGTTTGCGGTCAGCGCTTCATAGGCGCGGTCCTTGGCTTTCTGCAGTTGTGAAAAGGGGTCGAAGCCGATCTCGAACCGCTCTTCCACGTCTCTCAATAGGTCTAAATCCTCCGGCGTACAGACCGATCCCGCCGATTCGTGCGCGATCGTATTGCGCAGGCGCCGCAGGCGCTTGAGGTCGGCTAAGTCCTTTGCCCAGGAAGGGACAAGGGCGTATTCCGAAGGGGCGACCTTTTCCATTCTGTCAATATAGCCGCTGACGCCGCGCTCGCCTCCGCGCGCCTGCACAAGGAATTCGTCCAGCCGTTTATATACGTCAAGGTAACTGATCTCAATATCCCGCATACCGTCTTCCTCTCGATCCTGTCGGGAGTATTATATCATATTTTTTTCTTTTCTTCAAGTGGTTTCGGCTGTTGATTTTTCGGCAAAAATATGATAGAATGACCGGTGTGAGAATCAGCTCGGATCAAGGAGGAAAAGGATATGACGGGCGGCTATACGGTTTTGCCGGCGTTTTACGATTTTTTGGGACAGCATCCCGATTACGGCTTTTACGCCGAGGCTGTGCTGAATGCCTATGAGGCGGCGGGCGCAAAGGAGAGCGGGCTGATCCTCGATCTGGGCTGCGGTACGGGGCGGCTGACAAAGGAACTGCTTCTGCGCGGGGCTGACGTCATCGGCGTCGATCTGTCGCCGGGGATGCTGGAGGAGGCGCGCAGGACCTGCGAGGAAGCGGGCTTTGCGCCGCTGCTGCTCTGCCAGGATATGCGCGCGCTCGATCTGTACGGCACGGTCGACGTCTGCGTGTGCGCTACCAACTGTCTCAATTATCTGCCGTCCCCGAAGGATCTGAAAAAGGTTTTTTCACTGGTACACAATTTCCTGACGCCCGGAGGACTCTTCTTTTTCGACATCGACAGTTTGTACAAATTTGAGCGATTGTATGCCGACAACAGTTACGTTTTTGAAACGGAGGACTGCTTTCTCTGCTGGCAGAACGACTATCATCGGTCGTCGAAGACCTGTGATTTCTATATCGATCTTTTCAAAAAGGAAAGAGACGGACGGTATGAACGCGCGAGTGAAACGCAGAGGCAGAAGTATTTTTCAGACAGAGTGATCGGAAGCGCGCTGCGCGCGGCGGGTTTTGAGATCCTCTTTTCGGGCACCGGCGATTACCGCGGCGCGCCGGCGGCGGAAGAGAGCGCCGACCTGTACTGGGCGGCGAGATGCGTCAAGGATTGAGAGGAAGAAATATGAGCAGGATCGTCAGAGGGGTCACGCGCGACGGCAGCGCGCGCTTTTTCATCATCGATTCAAAAGAGATCGTCAACGCGGCGATCGGATATCATCATACCTCGCCCACCGCCTCGGCGGCGCTCGGCAGAGTGCTGACCGGCGCGTCGCTCATGGGGTGTATGCTGAAGAATAAGGGCGACAGCCTGACGCTCCAGTTCCGCGGAGACGGACCGGCGGGGATCGTTCTGGCGGTGTCGGACTACTGCGGGAACGTCAAGGGATATATGTCGGATCCCGGCGCCGACCTGCCCTTAAAGAAAAACGGAAAACTGGACGTCGGCGGGCTGATCGGAAAGGGCAGTCTCTGCGTCGTGCGCGACGAGGGCGAGAAGGAGCCCTACGTCGGGATCTCGTCGATCGTTTCGGGCGAGATCGCGGAGGACCTCGCGTCCTATTACGCGGAAAGCGAGCAGACGCCCACGCTGATCTCTCTCGGCGTGCTGATCGGCGTCGATCGCACCTGCCGCGCGGCGGGCGGCGTGATCGTTCAGGTCCTGCCGGGCGCAGACGACGCGACCGTTTCGAAGATCGAGGAGAACGCGGGCAGGATCAGCAGCGTCTCCGCCCTTTTTGACGCGGGAAAGACCTGCGAGGAGGTGGCGGCGCTCGCGCTGGACGGCGTGGAATACGATTTGTTTGACGAGATCGGCGTCTCCTATCTCTGCGACTGCTCGCGCGAACGGATGGGCAGGGGGATCGCTTCGCTTCAGGAGGGAGATCTGGAGGAGGTCTTCAGCGAGAAGGAGGAAGCGGAAGCGGTCTGCCGGTTCTGCGGCAAGAGATATCTCTTCACGAAAGAGGAGGTTTTGGGGATCAGAAGGGGAATGAAGGGGTGAGCGCCGCCCCTCTCCGGACCCCCCGGCGCGTTTCAGAATTTTTCGTAAATTCTCAAAGTAAATGCAACAGTAGCAAAGGGTTGCGTTTAGTGTGAAAAATCAATGGCATTTAGTATGAGAAAAGAAGTGGAAAGAAGGAGAAATGGGATAAAAAAGCGAAACAAAGCTACAAAAGAGCGC
>JAFTCT010000069.1 GCA_017454525.1 Clostridia bacterium | reverse complement strand
TCGGCTTCGCCGACGCCATAGCCCAACGGTAGTGTTCAGCCTCATCCGGCGGCAAGCGCCACCTTCCCCCATCGGGGAAGGCTCCTCTGCCACCCTTTCCGAAAGGGTGGCGCCTAAAGAGGCGCTCCGCGGCTTCGCGCTCCGCGCCTTCCTTTGCTGTTCGCCGATAATCTTCCCGCGCGGTAAATCGCATTATAACTCAAAAAGCAACCAAAAAAGACGGACGTCGCTTTTGGGCGGCAAATCCGTCTTTTTCATACCCTTTTCACAGTAGGAAAGCTTTTGCGGGGGTTCCCGGGGACGCTTTTCTCGAAAAGCGCCCCCGAGCCGAACCTTGTATCTCGAAAAGCGCCCCCGGGTCGTACTCCGTACTCCCGAAAAGCGCTTCCGAACGGGCGATCGGTTTACTGTGCGAAGCGCGCGAGCGCTTCGCGCAGTTCGTCTCCCCCGTACAGCAGATTGAGCGCGTCGAGCATAGCCGAAACGGAGAGGTTTGCGGGCAGGCCGAAGGCGCGGCAGAGGGCTTTTCTTTTCTCGCGGCTGTTTTCGCCGCCCTCCAGACCCGCTTCGTAGAGGTCGAGCCGGGTGAGGGGAGGGGAGGCGCACGCGGCGCTTTCGGCGTCCTCGAAAAACGGCTCAAAGATATGAATAAGCAGGTCTTTTTCGAGTCCTTCCACGCCGAGGAACCCTTCGGCGGAGGGCGCTTTTTTTCTTTTTTCTTTTCCGGGGATCTGCGGGCCGTAGAGTTCGATGAGGGCGTCCTTGCCGACAGACGAGCGGAAGAAGCGGCGGATGACGCCGCCGGCGCTGTCGCTGTCGGTAAAGAGGATCACCTTCGTTTTTTCGGCAAGGCGCTTGAAAAACGCCGCTTTTTCGGTATTGTTGAAGACCGAAAAGCCGTCGGTGGTGAAAACCCGGGCGTCGAAGAGCGAGAGCAGTCTGATCTTATCGTACTTTCCCTCCACGATGACCGGGAAGCGCAGTTTTTTCTTTTCCATATCACACCCTGCTCATACGCAGCACGAGTTTATCGATGACGGTATATTTATCCAAAGGGGAGTTCTTGATCTGAAGATCCGCTTCCATACAGACCCCCAGCGCTTTCTTGAGGCGCTGGGCGCGGCGGTTCCGGACGGCGAACGCGTATTTCTTAACGCGAAATTCCTTCATGCCGGTCAGGCGGACGATCTCGGGCAGGGCGCTGCCGCGGTCGAGCATCGTGCGCACGGTGTACATATTGGCGAGCTGATCGAGCACGCCGCCCAGAATCGACTCGGGCGCGACCTTCCGGTCCTTCATTTTGCTCAGGATCCGGTAGGCGGTTTTGGCGTCGCTCGCCATCAGCGCGTCGGTGAAATCGTAGTCGCCGTAGGTATGCGTTCCGCAGCAGACCTCGGGGATATCGGCGGCGTCCACGGCGGTCCGTCCCGTAAAGAGGGTATAGCAGATCAGTTTTTCGGTCTCGTTCTTGAGGGTGCTCAGGTCGTCGGAGCAAAAGTCGATCAGGGCGCTTGCCTGTTCGGGCGTACAGGTCACGCCCCGTTCGGCGCACTGCCGTCTGACGCGGTCGGAGAGTTCCTGCCCGGACAGGGGGTCGAAGGCGACGTACTGCACGGCGTGTTCGAAGAGCGTATAGGCGTCCGAGGGCTTCTTATAGGATCTGAACGCTTCAAATTCGCCGCTTTCCGCATACAGGACGACGACGCACTCTTCATGGTATTTCAGTTCCGAAAGGACGGTACAGAGGTCGTCCAGAGCGCTCTTCGGGGCTTTGACGAAATTGAAGCTGTGGACTTCAACGAGTTTCTTTTCGGCGAAGACCGGCAGCAGGGCGATCTGTCCGGCGAGCGCGTCAAAAAGGTCGGGGGCGGTGCCGTCGAGCATCACGCGGTTGAAGGGGTCGTCTCCCCCTTCAAAGAGCGTGCGCCGCAGAGCAAAGAGCGCCTCCTTTTTGGCGTACTCCTCCTGTCCGTAGAAAAGATAGCAGCCGGAGGGCGACCCGGTACGGCAGAGTTTGAAGAATTCTTTTGCGGTCACGTCGGCACCTCCTTTCTCACACGGTTTTTCTTCCTTAATAATATACCATTTCCGGCGGTTTGTCAAGAGGGTCCGGCGAGCGGTCCCGCGCCCGGCGGCGGGCGGTTTGGCGGCTGTGCGGCGCCGCGGCGCGCCGCGCCGAACGCGCTTGACAAACGCGCGGCGGCGGGATATAATAAAGGTGAACCTAAAAAATTCCCCGCACGCCCGGAACGACGGTCGATCTGCGGCATACTTTGCCGCCGGATCTGACGGTACGAGAGAAAGACCCGGGCGCGGATACGCCGGAGGGCATTATGCGAAACAGAAAACAATTCTATGCCGCGGCGGCGGCGCTCGCCGCGACCGTGCTGCTGATCGCGCTGCTGCTGATCCTGCCGGCGCTCCGGAGAGAGGACAAGACGGGCGGGACGCTTGCCGCGCGGGACGCCGGCGCGGAAAGCGCGCGGCGCGTTGACTACGATATCAACGGTAACGGCACGGTGACGATCGCCGACGTGACGGCGCTGCTGGACGGTCTTTCCACGGGAACCGCGGGCGCGCGGCGCGATCTGACGCGCGACGGCAGATGCGACATCACCGACGTGACGGCGCTGCTCGATTATCTCGCCGCGCCCGACTTTTACGACGGGATCTGGTCCTCAAGGGAAGGGACGGTATACTATTCTCCGACGTCTGTCGCGGTGAAGGGCGACAGGATATACGTTTCCGACGCGACGGCGGAGGAGGTATGCCTGTATATCGGAACGTCGCTTGTGAAGCGCGTCCCGCTGGGCGCGCAGGCGAACAGAGTCTTCGCGGACGCCGACGGCGTATACGTTCTGTGCGGAGGGGCGGAAGGAAAAATCGTCGCCTTTGACGACGGTCTTACCGAGCGCTTTTCCCTGACGGTGGGGCATACGCCCTGCGATCTCGCCGTGCTCTCGGGGAAGGCGTATATCTGCTGCCGCTTTTCGGGGACCGTCGCGGTGGTCGATCTTGAAAAAAGAGAGGTCGCAAGCATTGTAAACGCCGGGCGGGAACCGGTCGCAGTCGCCGCGGCGGGCGGCTCGATCTACGCCGCGAACAAGCTGCAGGACGGCGGCGCGCTTGAGAGCCGCGTGTCCGCCTCGGTCATAAAGATCGACGCGGCGACGCTCGAAACGAAGAGGATCCCGCTGCAGGACGGGGTCTCGAATATCGGCGGCATGGCGCTGTCCGCGGACGGCAAAACGCTGTATATCACGCACACCGTCGCGCGCTATACCTATCCCACGACACAGCTCGACCGGGGCTGGGTCAACACCAACGGCTTCACGGCACTCGATCTGTCAAACGACGAGCCCTGCGCCTTCCTGCTTGACGATCCGGAGAAAGGGGCGGCAAATCCCCGGGGCGTCGCCGCTTCGCCCGACGGAAAATATCTGTACTTCACGCTCGCCGGCACCGGCGAGATCGTGCGCCTCGATCTTACGGCGTTCGGAACGAAGATCGCGGCGGTGAAGGCGGGGAGAAACAAGACCCTGAAGACGCTTTCCGGGGCGATCGACCGCCTCGACTTTCTGTCAGACGTAAAAACGAGGCGTCCGGTCGGCGCAAGCGGACTGCGCGCGCTGACCTATGCGGAGGGCAGGCTCTACGCCTGCGCGTATTTTGACGGCGAGGTCAAGGTGATCGACCCCGGGACGCTCTCGGTCGTATCGACGGTGTCCTGCGGAGAACAGCCTGAAGAGGACCGGGAGCGGACGGGCGAGCGCCTCTGGAACGACGCCTCCATCTGTTACCAGTCCTGGGAGAGCTGTTCCTCCTGTCATCCCGACGGGCGCAGCGACGGCTTCAACTGGGACGAGGGCGGCGACGGCTGGGGCACGCCGAAGAACACCAAATCGATGATCTTTTCGATGCGCACGCCGCCGGTGCTGGCGACCGGCGGCGTACAGAGCGCCGAGGACAACGTGATGGGGACGGTCAGGGAAGCGTTCCGCAGCACCCTTGACGACGAAAAGACGGCGTGCATGAATGCCTACCTGCGCTCGCTTCTGCCCGAACAGAGTCCCCTGCTCGAAGGCGGAAGGTATTCGCCCGAAGCGCTGCGGGGAAAAGCGCTCTTTGAGTCGAAGGGCTGCGCCTCCTGCCATCCGGCGCCGCTCTACACCGATATGAAGAGCCGCGTTTCGCCGTATACCGGCGAGGACGGCTCGCTTGAAGACCGCCCGGTCGTTACGCCGACGCTCGTTGAACTGTGGCGCAGCGCCCCCTACTCCTTCTGCGGGAAGGAAACGGACGTGCGGCGGGTGATCGCGCGCTTCGCGCGGGAGGCGCTGACAGAGGAGGAACTGGACGATCTCGCGGCGTTCGTCATGTCGGTCGGGACGGTCGGCGAATACTACGGCGCCGTCGGCTTTGAAGCAGACCTTGACGGCGCGCCGGTTTACGGGAAACTGATCCCCGGGATGCGCGTTTCGGGGGTGACGGTCGTCAAGCAGGTCCCCGCGTCCTCGGGCGTTTCGGACGCGACGTTCGTCATCGAACTCTCCGCGCCGGGCGGCAGACTCATTTACCGCAGACAGGCGCGTCCCGGTTTCATTGCGTACGGCAAAAGCGTTTTCCTGCGGCTGAACCTGCACGTTCCGGACGATCTTGAGAAGGGTTCGGCTCTGACCGTCCGTATTCTCTCGGAGAAGGGCGGGGAACTGGCGTCCGAATATCGTCTGGAGTATTAAAATTGCACAAAAGGCGGAGCATTTTATTGTTTGAATTGTGAAACTTTCAGGGAAGACGCACTTTATGGTTGACAATGGGGGAAAGTGAAGCTATAATATGTATAAGGAAATTTTTCCGCACGTCCGCGTTGAAAGAAAGACGTACGGGGAAGGCTCTCGCCCCTGCCCGGGGAAAGGGCAAAAATAAAAAAAGGAGAAAACCCTATGAGCAAAAAACTTTTGGCAATGCTTCTGGCAGTCATTATGGTTTTGAGCGCGCTCCCTGCGCTCGCACTTGCTTCCTCTGCAGACGATCCCGTTGAAATTCACGGTATCATCGCGGCTGCGGGATACAAGTTCGAGACCGACGCTGAGAACAAGCTCGGGATCGCTTACGACTTCTATTTCGGCGACGGGGATACCCTTCATGACGACATGAAGGATATCGTCGAAGCCGATCCCGAAATCGTTCCCGGCACGATGGCTGCAAACCTCGGCGCCTACACCTTCACGGTGACGCTGACCGATGCGGACAACAACGTTGAAACGCATGAAGTCACGACGTCCGTGAAAAACGACTGGGGCACATACGACCAGGGTATCTGGTTCGACCTTTCCGCGTTCACCGTCGACGGCACCTACACCGTGCGCATCGACATCACGACTCCGAGCGGCAAAGCTTACTTTGCCCAAGAGGGCGGACTGAGCTACGCCGCGCCCAAGGATGAGGGCGGCACGATCGAAGGCACTGAGGTCACCTGGACCTTCGCTGCTGCGACCGGCACTCTGACCCTTGACGGCACCGGCGCTGTTCCGGATTACACCGACACGAGCGCCCGTCCCTGGAACGCTCTTTCCGACGGCATCAAGACGATGATCGTCAAGGGTGGTGTCACTGCGCTCGGCAGAGCGGTCGGCAACAGCCTCAAGAAACTCGACAAACTCGTCCTTGAAGAGGGCGTGACCTCCTGCGGCTTCGACTGCTTCGCACACTGCGGCACGATCGCCGAAGTGTACCTGCCCACCACGCTGACCTCCCTTGCGCAGGGCGTGTTCTACAGCACGACCATCACCGATCTGTACTGCGATCTGACCAGCCGTGAATTCGGCGAAAGCTGCACGATGGGCTCGTACAACGACGCGGTCGTCAATGCAAACTGGGTCAACGATCCCGACTGGGGCTCCTCCGGCGACCTGAGCGACACCGTTGCGTGGTCGTTCGACGTCGATGAAGGCACCCTGTACATCACCGGTACCGGCGCGATCCCGTCTGTCGCCACCAAGCCGTGGCAGCAGTACGTCAGCCAGATCACCTGGGTCGACATCGGTGAAGGCATCACCGAGATCCCCGGCGGCGGTCTGTTCGCACATCTCGACAACCTTGAGTTCGTCACGATGGCGGAAACCGTTACCAAGATCGGCGGCGACGCGTTCGCTTACAACGGACTGATCGACTACTTCCAGCTGTCTTCGAACGTCGTTTCGATCAGCCAGGGCGTCGTTTACGCTTCTCAGATCGACACCGTGTCCTGCAAGAAGGACTGGAGAGCGATCCAGCAGCAGGCGTCCATCGGCGCTTACAACGACGCGTTTGCAAACGCTGAATGGGAAGACGTCGAGATCTACGGCACCTACTTCTCCTTCGGCAAATACGGCGATGGCATGGAGATTTGGTCCGGCGATACGCAGGTCCTGATCAGCCCGAAGTGGGACGGCGTGTGGAACGCTGACTTCAAAGCGGCGTGCACCAGCCAGCCCTGGACGCTGGTCTTCGAGGCTGACGGTTACGAAACCGTGACCTCGCACATCTACAACAGCACCATCTACGACGCCGGCAGCTGGGCGATCATGCGCTTCATGCCCGCGACCGCTTCCGATCCTGCCGAAAGATTCGTTCCGGTCCCGGGTGTGGAATACACCGTCACCGCGACGATCACCTACAACGGCAAGACCGAAACCGTCACCTCCGGTGACAAGTTCAAACTCCCTGAGGGCCAGACGCCCGTGACCTACGACACCTTCTACCAGATCACCTGGACGGTCGAAGGCGTTGAGGAATACACCGAAAACGTCGCAGAAGGCAAGAAGCCCGTATACCACGGCGCTGCTGCCTCTTATGAAGACGAGAATTTCGTGTACGTTGCAAACGTGCCCGCAACGGTTGCTGCAGCTGCTGACGCGACCTATGACATCACGTTCACCAAGACCGACAAGGCTTCCGGTACGCTCGCGCTCTGGGGCTCCGGCTATGAAAACTGGGCCGGCGGTACAGGCGGCACACAGACCGAGCTTCTGCTCCGTCCGAAGGATTGGCAGGGCAACGATCTGTCCAAATACGACGGCACTGACGCAATGCAGGCGGTCGACTGGTTCCTGACGATCAACGGCGTTGAATACAAAGCGAAACCCACCACGCATTACGCTGCGATGATCTTCCGCTTTGAGCCCGATCTCTGGGAGAACCCGCTGATCCTCAAACCCGGTCAGTATGTGGTCGATCTGACCATCAAGAACGCTGACGGCGAAGTTGAATTCTACACCACGACTCCGACGACCATCACGGTTGCCGAAGATTTCGTGCCGGTTGAAAACCTGGAACTGGTCAATGAAGGAACTGAGGTCTACGTTGTCAACAGACTCGGCGAGCGGAAGAGCGGCTGGTTCGAATTCGACGGCAAGCAGGTTTACTTCAAGAAGGACGGCAAGATGATTCGCTTCGAAGAGGCGACCATCGGCGGCAAGTCCTACGTCTTCACGCCTTTCGAATATGAAGGTCTCACCCTCTATGCGGGCGCAGAGAAACCCGCTCCCGTGAAGAACGGTCTTGTGAAAGACTCTGACGGCGTACGCTTCTATGAAGACGGCGTTGCGTTCGAAGGCTGGAAAGAATTCGACGGCAAGCAGGTTTACTTCAAGAAGGGCGGTCTGATGATTCGTTATGAAGAAGCGGTCATCGGCGGCGTCTCCTACGTCTTCGAGGCGTTCACCTATGAAAACTTCACGCTCTACGCGGGCAGTGTCAAACCCGCTCCCGTGAAGAACGGACTCGTGAAGGAATCCGACGGCATCCGCTACTATGTGGACGGCGTTGCGCAGACCGGCTGGATCGTGATCGACGGTGCGAAACTGTACTTCAAGAAGTCGAACGGTCTGATGAACAGATATACCGACATCGTGATCGGCGGCGTGGCTTACACGTTCGAGAGCTTCACGAGCAACGGCCTGAAACTCTACAAGGTCGTTGAGGCATGATCTGCTCATAGGATAATCCTTTAACCGTACATTGACCGGCAACGGTCAGTGAACAAAAAGCCCCATCCGGCGCAGCCGTGCCGGATGGGGACTTTTTTGCGGGGAGGAGTCGGGAACTCGGAATTCGGTATTTGCAAGTGCAGATCACGCGATGGGCGGGACCCAGGGAGCGCCGGGATCGACTTTGTAGCCGAAATCGGCGGGCTTTGCCCAGCGCACGGCGTTGGTGATGATCCTCTGCACGGTCTCGTTGTGATAGGAAGGGCAGGTCTCGTGCCCCGGCTGGAAATAGAAGATCTTGCCCGCGCCGCGCAGGAAGGTCACGCCGGTGCGGAAGACGTACCCGTGCTCGTACCAGCCCTCAAAAATGTGCGCGTCGGGTCTGGGGATCTGGAAGGGCTCGGCGTAGAGCTCCTCTTCGGGCAGCGTGAAGTGCTGCGGCACGCCCGCCGCGATGGGATGGGAGGGCAGGATGTTCCAGACGATCTCCTTCTGCTCGTCGCCCCACAGCAGATTTCCCGTCGCGCCGACGAGCGCCCGGAAGGGCTTGCTGTGATGCGCGCTGTGCAGGGCGATGAAGCCCATGCCGTCGACGTACACGCGCCGGCGGATCCGCTCGACCAGCTCGTCCTTCACTTCGCCGTGATGCATATGCCCCCACCACAGAAGAACGTCGGTGCTGTTTAATATTTCGTCGGGCAGTCCCTGACCGGGATCGTCGAGCGCCGCGAGGCGCACCTCCATATCGCTGTTCTTTGAAAGAAAGGCGCCGATCGCCCCGTGGATCCCCTCCGGATAGATCGCCCTCGCCGCTTCCTCGGTCTTCTCGTGACGGAATTCGTTCCATACCGTCACTCTGATCTTTTCTGACATCTTTTTTTCTCCCTTCGGTATTTGTCGCTTTCAGTATACATTGTTTTGAAGAAAAGTGCAAGAGAAATCGGAAAAACTTGGAAAAAGTTTCAACAAAAACGCACAAAAAAACCGCTTTGCCCGATTTTTCATTATACATTTTGATTGACAGAACGGTCGTTTCGTGATAGAATGAAAGATGAAATAAAATCTTTCGATCCGGGAGGTCATTTTTATGAGAATTTTCCGTTCAAAATCGCGGATCTGCGCTCTGTCGCTTCTTTTAGCGGCGATTTTTGTCCTGTCCGCGTGCCAGGGAGCGAATCCGGCGCCTACGCCCGAGACGAAGGCGACCGAAACGGCGGCGACGCCCACCCCGACGCCGACACCGACGCCCACTCCGACGCCGACCCCGACGCCGACCCCGACGCCCACCCCGTCGCCGGCCCCCACCCCCACCCCCAAGCCCGCCGGG